>DAINRO010000026.1:0-29013 GCA_036741795.1 Chloroflexota bacterium | reverse complement strand
CTCTCAAGGCGGAGATCACGGGTTCGAATCCCGTATGCGCCACCATACTTTGCGCACTGATGAGCCCCCGTGTTCGCCGAATGCGGGGGCTCCGTCACTCTGCCGCCAGGATCTCGCAGATGTCGGGGGTCTCGCTGCGCACCTGCTCAACGGCGCCCTTCATCGCGGATCGCAGAGTCAGTTCTTCAATTGTGGGGTGCGAGAACGTAGCCTCGAAGTTGACCGAGAAATGATGCCTTCGGCCGTTCTTACGAAGGCGGATCATGTCGCGGCTCGTGAGGTCTTTGACAATGCTCCATGCCTGCCGCTCCGTACGGCCGATCGCCCGGGCGATGTCCTTAACTTTGCTGTCGGGGCAGAGGGCGATGTAGAACAGGGCGTGACCCTGGGTAGACAGCAGCGACCAGTCGACCTGCACCGGCTGGACAGCGTCCGACTGGCGGACGGACCCATCCCTCCGGTGCGTCACTGACTCGCCGCCGCCGTCGTGCGATAGGATCTCCTTCGACCGCGTCTGGGCCTGGGCCTGGGTGTCATGACGCGAGCTAACCCGCTCTGCGCGCGGCTTCACAACCGCCCATCCGCCGTCTGGGTGATGCACGACGTGCCGCTGGTTCGGGTTAGACTTCACGGATTCCTTTACAAGGGCCTGACGCCCATTCACTGAATGCCTCCGCACGGCCGTTTCGTCGTGGTCTTCCACCACCTCCGCCGCCCGGTGGACCGGCGGCGTGAGCGGCGGCGACGCTGGTGCGTGAGCCGCTGCCGCCGCGTGCCCCGCCTCCGGCTAATTCCGGGGCGGGACGAGCGCTCCTGGCTACGCCGCTACTGAGATGACGCCGAGGATCACCAGGACGATGAAAATGACGATCAATACCAACCATATGTTTTGGCCCATGAACATTCGAAACCACCTCCTTTCATTCCAGTGTGATTCGCGCCGAGGACCATTCCTGTCGGGACCGGCCTCAACCGAGCTTCTCCTTTACGCTCCCTTTTGCCTTCTCCGCCTTCCCCTTCAGTTCGGTGGACTTGTCACCCGTCACCTTGCCGACGGTCTCCCGCACTTCGCCCTTGACCTGGTCAATCTTGCCTTCGGTCTTCATGTCAGCCATTCTTCACTGCTCCTTTGTTCCCCTTGTGATTGATTTCGTGCCTGATTACTCATCGCGACCACCGTGCACCGCACGCCTCAAGCTGAAGACACTCATGGCCACCACTGTGGCGCCCAGCAGGCCGATGACTGCAGCGGCAAGTACCACGCTCGTCGAGAATCCGCCACCCTCCAGGGGAGCGCCGCCGGTGACTGGTAACCCGCCCGCTGGCGGTGTCGCGGTGGCGACCGGAGTGGCGCTCGCCGTCGGTGCCGGCGTCGCGGCGATACAGCCCGCGTTGGTTACGTTGTTCGTGTCCATGGTTACTTCGCCATTTCGGGCCAGGGCCCTGCCGGACACGTTCGCGCCGTTTTGGAGGGCGATGCTTGTCAACGCGAGTATGTTCCCGACGAACTGCGTGGTCGTCCCGATGACTGCGGAACTCCCTACCTGCCAGAACACGTTGCACGCCGTCCCGCCGTTGATGACGCTGACGGCCGAGCTACTGGCAGTGGTCAGGGTACTCACGGTCTTGAAGATGAAGACCGCGTCGGCGCTGCCCTGGGCGTCGAGCGTCAGCGTTCCCGTCAGCTGTGTCGCCGCCGTCGAACAATAAACACCCTGGGTGAGCGTTTGTCCGCCGAGGTCCTGCCCCGTGATGTCGGCCGTGCAGGCCTGGGCTGCCAGGGCATCGTAGGCTGTTGTGACATCAGCCTGGGCCTGGAGGGCAACGGCCCCCGCGGCGTGCGTCGCGCCACCACTTACCGCTCCCGGCGGGAAACCTGTGATCGCAGTGCCCGGGCTTACTCCGAGGTCTCCGACGATGGTGGTTGGGCCTGCATTGGCCACGGCCTGGCCTCCCAGGACTGAGAAGCTCGCCGCCGAACCGAGTCCGGGCGCGACCTGCGCTGCCGGACTCGCCATAGCGCTCGCCACAGCGAAGAGCGCCGCCACGGGGATGACCACCGCGAGTAGTCTCTTTAGTCGGCCGCTGCTGTTACGGCCGTTGTTGTTAGCACGCATGTGAATATGCCTTTCTATCGCACGATCGCGCCGAGGGCGGCGATGACGAAGACGTAAGCGAGCGCGGTGCCCGCAAAGAACCAGCCGAACGCGGCCCTCAACCTGGCCATGCGACCATGATCAACCGCCATAGGTAGTCGTCCTTTTGATTACGAATGAGCCCGGAAGGGCCGGAGGGGGGTGTATCTCCGGCCCTTCCTGCAAGGGAAGAGTGTTAGATGTTTTCCGTGTTGGGTAGCGCCGCGGGGGCGCTCGTCTGGAGCTGGATATCGGGTGCCATCCATTCCCAGACCCGGCTGGCGGGCGCCAGGTCCGGCGCCGCCGGCAACTGCGTGTGTGCTTCCGCGTCGCAGCCACAGGACCGGCAGACGTTGGCAGCGCCGCGTGAATGGGCCGCGCCCAGATCATCGCAGCAGATCGGGCAGGTGTTGCCGAAGACGTTCATGGTTGTCATATCCAGTCCTCAGAGGGTCCGGGCTGGCGCTCGATCACTCGGGTGCTGCTTCCGCAGCAAGTCGTTGACGCATTACGCCGTCCGTTTATTGATAAGTCACCGCCGGTACCCACGAGCACAGAATGGCACTGCCTGAATCCCAGGTCATGAAGTTTCTTCATCGTCGTCGGCGTCCTGGCGCTCGCGGGAGAAAATCTAGCTCGCCGGGATGGGCGATCTCAGCAAGATCGTCACAGCACATCGGATAGGTATGGCTGAAGACGCTCATCCTCTGTTATCGAGTCCGGTCGCTCTGCTGGGTGCGGCTGCTGGTAACCACATCGTTCCCGCCACCGGAGGGACCGGACGTGATCGCGAACAGGGCGGCGATGATCAACAGGGCGACAATCCCGTAGACGGCCATGGCAATGACGGAGGCCCACTCGAGATTGCCACTGTTGGCCACGATGCCCTGAAACGGCTCCACCAGCGGCTTGGTGACGTCGTAAATGAAGTTGACGAAGCCGTTGCCGGCATTGGCCTCTGCCGCAAGGAACACCAGCCGGCCAACCAGGAGCGTCTCCACTACTGCCAGGGCAACCAGGACGACGGCCGCCAAACTTCGCACCCAGCCTTGCGCCATGCTCCAGCCGCTGGGTGCGGACGAATGCACGACCTGTTCCTGGACGACGCTCTCGCCCCTGGCGCTCTGCGGCTCTACGGCTGCCGGGCGTGTCTCGTTCGGGTTAGTAACTTTCTGATCTTGATTCTGAACTACCAAAATTCCTCCTTCGTTGACCGATCGCTGGCGAGTCTTGTTTGCTGCGCCGGAAGTTATCGGTCGCGTCCGCTCTGGGCGTGGTCTACACAAGATCAGGGGGCATAGGCAGACCTCCTCGGTCGCGTCTCGGCCATAAGCCACGTTGATGTATTGATTTCCGTTTCGGGATGCCGCACTTCTAAGTCGCCTGGCGGGTCCTGGTGATGTCCACATTGGAAGCACACCAGATCCATGAGGCGCGAAGCCAGGTCTTCCTCCGTCCGCATGTCGCCGCCGCAACGCGGACAGCCCTTATACACCATGTTCAGCGCTCCTAAAACTGCAAACCTGGCCCGCAGGTCTTAATCCGATGTCCTGCATGGCTGCAATTCGAACGATCTCACGCCCTCGTGCTCCGGCGGACAGTTGTGTGCCTGTTCCACTCCTACGGTCTTCTCCACCAGTCCCAGGCAGTCGAAACAGATGTAGTGCCGAATAGCCCCGCGGCCTGTCACGTTCGCAACCAGTGGCATCAGGCGATAATCGGCATACTGGGCGCTGACCCGCTCAGTCGGAAGAACCGTCTCCTGATGGTGAATCATTGTGTCGACCTTTCCGATCTGCTTGGGTTGCCTAAATCTTCGTTCTCGCGCGCCCCCCCCCCGGCTTGACGGGAGCCGACCCGCCCAGTTTCACGAGGGCGATCCGGCTGTCCCAAACGGTCCAGCTCTCGGCGATCTTCCCGTCCTGGAGCCGGCACCGCGTAATGCCCTTTAACCCCCCCTTTCCGGGGACGGCGTCCTCCGCCAGCGGAGGGTTTCTATGGGCCACCCAGCGAAGCACGACGGCGTCGTTTTCCGAGTGGGCTTCGTCTACGAATATGTGAAAGGACGGGAAGGCGCTGCGGTAGAGGGCGACGCTGAGCTTGATCGCCTCGGGTCCGCGCAAAAGGTCGGGGATCAGGCCGCCATGGTTTATGTAGTCGTGGGTGAACAGGGCGTCCGCCTTCTCCAGTTCTCCGTGGTTCCAGATCTCTTCGATTACAAGGTGGACCAGTTCCCTTGTGCTTATCGCCATACCCATGTTGATCAACCTTCTCTACACCCAGATGAAGCCTCCCACCTTTGCCGTAACGTGTCATGAAGAATCGTCATCGTCTCGCCGCGCCAAAGTGGGGTAATATTTCATCCAGAGAGATGGAGACGCCGAAATGAAGAGCCGCGGGCGTGTGCCGGCCAGTCCGGCGCGCGCACTACTGGTAATTGACCAGCCGGTGGTTGCGAGTGTGGTTGAAATGGCTCTCAACCACGGGACATACACAACCCGTGTCGCGCTCAACGCCGCCGAAGCGGACGCCGTCCTTGAGGAGTGGAAACCCCACCTTGCCGTAGTCGACGTGGACGTGCGCGACGGCGAGATCATGGGCTGGCTGGAACAGGTGCGGACACGAACCGACCATATCCCGATCGTCGCCCTGACCCGCCGCGGCGACCTCAGGACGAAACTCGCAGCTTTCGATCACGGAGTCGACGACATCATGACGGTCCCCTTCTCGCCGGAAGAGCTTGTTGCTCGCACTCTCGCGATTATGCGTCGGACCTACGGCGAGATCGGCATCTTCGCCCCCGTGCTGAAGGTCGGCGAGCTTAAGATCGATATTCTGAACCGCAGCGTGACGGCAGGCGGGCACGAGCTACACCTCACGTCACTGGAGCAAAACCTGCTCTACCTCCTGGCCGCCAACGCCGGACGCCTCCTGACTCGCGACGAGATTCTCGACTACCTGTGGGGCAGCGACTACGCGGCCGAGAGCAACGTCGTAGACCGCCACGTCCGCAACCTGCGCGCCAAGCTGCAGAACGATTGGCGGCGTCCGCGATACATCTTCACCGTGCCCGGTCAAGGCTACCAGTTCACTCCCGCGACGAAACCATCGGCTCCCGCCGTGGGGTGATGCGAGCGCCACGAATGGCTCTGGATCGCGCAGGGTACGAAATTACCAAACAAATTCCGCGGGCTAATCAGGACTCTTCGTGCATGCTATGACACGCGCCAACTGAGCTTGCCAAGTCGCGCCCGTCTCAGCTTGCGATGTCTCGCCGATTGTAGGAATACAGCGCTGCGCTGGCCGCGATGATCCCGCCCACCACCAGCACAACCTGGGGAAGGATCGGAACACCGTCTCCGGACATGATTTCCGCGGAGTGGTAATGCTCGAACGGACTCAACCACTGTAGCCAATTTGGTGCGTCCGCAGCGTTCAGCGCTCCTGTGGCGATGTAAAGCACGAGCGTCGCGCCGATCGCGATACCGGTGACACGAGCCTGTTCATCGGTGAACGACGCTATCAGCACATATCCAGAAAAAAGTGCAGCGCCCAGCAGATAAGCGTTGAGCAGGGCAAACGCGTAGCGACCGGCAGAAGGAGAATGTCCGGTCAGGGCTACACCGATCACCATCAAGAGGAAGAGGGTGATACACATGATGCCGAGATTCACCAGTCCAACGGCGAGCCGTGAGCCAAGGAACTGGGAGCGACTAACAGGAAGGCCGAGAACAAAGTCCACGGTTCGTTGCTCCGTTTCCCTGCTGATGGACCCCGCCGCAAAGATCCCGCCATACATGCCGAAGACCAGGGGTATCCAGGACAATAGTTCCACCTGGATCCACCCGTTGACGGTGCTGAGATCGACATCGCCGAACAGGTCGCGTATCGATTCGGGATACTGGTCGAACAGGTCCTGGAGGTCCTGTATCCCAGCGATCGAATCGTAAACGGCAATCACGTACACGCCCATGCCAAGGATGCCGATCAACCACCAGGAAAGTGTGACGATAGAGTGCGCGAACAGGTCACGGGCAAGGCCGATCATGACGTCTCCCCACTACGGTAGTAATCCAGGAACACCTCCTCGAGGGACGGTTCCGTGATCGAAACGTCAGTCACGTTGGAGGCAGCAAGTGCTCGCAGAAGTTGCCTGGAATCACCCCTGACCCGAAAGGTCATCCGTCCTTCGTGCTCCCAGATGACTTCGACCTCGCCGACGCCGGTCAAATCGGGCGCCGGTCCGTCGAATGCTACTGTCACCTCCTTGTATTTCTGGGAGCGCAGTGCCTCGACGGTACTGAGAGTGCTCAGGCGGCCTTCGCTCAAGATGGCCACCCGATCGCAGACTTGCTCGACTTCCGAGAGTATGTGCGAGGAAAGAAGCACTGTTCTCCCAGCGCGCGCCCGCTCATCGATGATCTCTAGAAGCGCACGCTGACCCAGTGGATCGAGGCCGCCGGTTGGCTCATCGAGGATGAGCACTTGAGGGTCATGGGCAAGAGCGACCACGAGGGCGATCTTCTGTCTCATACCCCGCGAACACTTCTTGACATCACGATCCATCGGCGCGCCGAGCGCCTTCACGACCCGTTCGGTCAGGATCCCTTCCGACAGACCTCGAGCCCTTAATGAAAGGTGGAGAAGATCCCACCCCGTTCTCCCGGAGTAGAATGCGGGATCGCCCGGAAGGTAGCCGGTCACCTTGCGGACTTCGACACTGTGCAGCGTGACGTTCATACCTGCCACGTCGGCCATCCCTGCACTCGGCCGCAGGAATCCCATCAGAGTCCGGATGGCGGTCGTCTTGCCGGCACCATTCGGACCAAGAAACCCCAGCACCTCTCCCGCGTGAACGTCGAGGGTCAGGTCATCAATTCCACGGTGCTTGCCATAGCTCTTACTTAGATGCAGGAGACGGATGACCGGCCGATCGGACGAGGAAGACTTCACCGCGAGCGCAGGATCCCGCCGTGTTTTGCGGGTGCCACTGTCTCCGATGCTGTTGATCCTGCTACCTCCGTTTGGCCGCTCAGGTCAGGTTCTCTGGCCGGACTCCCGCGCATTCTGTACAGGAGCACTGCCGCGAGGACGGTAATCCAGACCATCGGGCTCTCGACTGCGAGACGTTCCCAGATGCCGAGCCAGGGAGTTGGTTCGTTGTCCGCTACGTCGGCGGTCTCCAGGCCCATTAGCGTGCCGAATATGACCATGAGAAGGATAGTCGCGATCGAGTAGAGGCGAAAGTTCTTCCCCATCGCCAGCGCGCCGAGGGCAAGCATGAGGAAGAAGAGAACGGTGTTAATACCACCGAGTATCAGATGCATCGTGTCGCTGGTCGTTCCCCCGCCAGCCGCAAGGACTTCACGCTGATGCATTGGCGCGAACGGCCAACCAACATAGCCCAGGATCCCGACGATTCCCACCAGAACAGCGATGATCATGAGCCCGCGGCTGTGGCCGGCGGACTTCCAGATGCCTATGGCGCCTGCGATCAGGAGTCCGGAGTACGCGAAGCCGAGCGGGATCCAGAATGGACGGGTCGGGGCGCCGATCGCGGACAGTTCGCTGATCGTCTGGTCCTTGTAGTTATAGCCGTCGTAGAGCAGCGCGGAGGTCAAGTCCATGGCGATGTAGAGCGGCGCCGAGAGCATGGCGCAGACGAGTAATATCGCTCTCCAATCGATCCGGCGGACTGGCTCCGGCTGGAGGTCCGAGTGGCCCCGCCGGGTGCGCGGCATCTGCGTGGTCGTCACATTCTCCCCCGCTCAGCTCGCGCCTTTACTCCGAGCAGGTGCTTCCATTGAAAGAAGATGTCCCCCACGTCCACTGCTAGCTGCATCGCCAGCACGGGAGGAGTGAGCCACCGATACTTGTCGCGCATGCGGATCATCAGCCGAGTGTGGTGGCTGTCGATAGGGTCCAGGTAATAGAGGAACGAGCCGATGTCGCCCGCCCCACCGTCGTCCTTGCCCATTCGCAAAAGGATCCAGCGGGGCTCCTCAAAGTCCCTGCAATACATCGCCGTCCAGGGACTCATCGGGAACTTTGTGCCGATCTCAAGATGCTGGTGCTCGGGTAAGATTTCCCAGGCGCTCGGCTTTCCGCCGTTATCGACCCAGTCATAACCGTAGTAGCCGGCTCTGCCCCAGCCGACCTGGACGAGCCAGGGCCATATCTGCTCCGGCGTCGCATCCACAGTGACAGCCCGTGTCGAGTTCCAGGTAGGGTTCGGAACGAGGTCATCGAACGGAAGCTCCCGCTCGGCTTCTTCTTCGGAGGCACCCCAGTGCATCTGCTTTGGCCTGATCCACCTGATGTATGAACCCACGGCGATGCCGAGCATCGCCATCGCGACGAACAAAGGTTTAGTCATTGAGCACCGCCTTATCACTCCGGCAGCGATTTTGTCCCATATGCCCAATCTAGTTGACCGTGTGAGTACGCTGGGAGAGCCCAACGTCCCCTTGATTTGGGGCCATACGGGCCGACACATGTGCGCATTGTTCCCCGTAGTCTAATTGTGGTGGTGTTGGTATGAGTTCGATCAGATACAGGGACCTGGGTTGCTCGGCGTTTATTGTTGGCGCGGTGACTGCGGCGGCTTACCTGGCGATGCGGCCGCGCCTTCTCAGGCTGGGAGCATCCGATGAGGAGGTCACCCGGCACATGCCTTCCGATGAAGTCGTGCCCAATCCCAACTACGTCACCAACCGCGCCGTCTCCCTTGAAGCGACAGCGACAGATGTCTGGCCATGGCTCGCTCAGATCGGTGAGTCTCCGCGCGGCGGGTTTTACAGCTACGTCTGGGTCGAACGGCTTATGGGCATGAAGGTTTCGAACGCTGACAGCATACTCCCCGAGTATCAGCACCCCAGAATCGGCGATGTCCTGGACGGCAAGGGAACCATGACAGTGCGCGGGGTTGACGAAGGCCATTGGATCGCTCTTGGACCACCCGAATCCTCTGACCTCTGGCTCTCAACCGTTTGGACACTCGCAGTCTATGACGACGGCCCGGGACGCACGCGCCTGGTTTCGAGGGTTCGAGCCAGGGTCAAGCGCTGGTCACCCTCCTCCGCTCTGGTCATGGCGATTATGGAACCGGGGCAACTCATCATGGAACGGAAGATGTTCGCCGAGATCAAGCGGCGCGTTGACCACCCCTCTACGGCCCCCCGAACCAGCACTGCCACGTAGGCCTGATGGCCCGATTCGTCTAAGGGCCGAACGGCCCCTTGCTTCCGTGTCCTTGGGCATAGGCCTGCGAAGCCAACCCCGTTATTCAATGCAGGCAACGCACCGCCGATGACGACATCAGGCTAGAAGGACAAGACCCGATGACCGATTATGCAGATCCCGACCCCGGGGAGAACCGCCACCTGGCCATGTCTGGATTTCTGATACTTGTTGTCGTGGCTGCCCTTGCGGCAATCTTCGCAACGATGGTTCTCCTCGGTAAGGACAGCGGCCCGGCGGAGGCGCAAACCATTCGGGAGTATAACCTCGACATTGTTCCGGCGGACATCGACTACGGCGGCGGGAACGTCTGGCACGCATGGACATACAAGCTCGCCGATTCCCCGGTGGGCACGGTACCGGGTCCCACCCTGACTGGCACGGTCGGGGAGAGGCTGGTCGTAAACGTCACGAATAAGCTGCCGCATGTGCATAGCTTCCACACTCACCTCAGCAATTACTCGCTCGAAAATGATGGAAGCCAGATGAACGTGATCAGCGGCATCGGCGCTGGGGCGATGATCGCACCGGACGACACCTACACCTACCAATTCGACCTGACAGAGCCGGGCCTGGCTTACTATCACGACCACTCCGCTGACGGCGGCGGCACGATCGTTGCAAACATCCACCAGGGCCTGTATGGCGCGATCATCGTGAATTCGCCGGACGAGCCGGCAGTCCGTGGCGAAGTTATCTTCATGAGCGAGATTGGTAGCGAAACCGAAGGCGATGATGTCCCCATCTACATCATGAACGGGCGCGGCATACCTGGCGGCGAGCACCACCTGGAGCAGATCTTTCACGAGCAGGGCATCGATGGCGTGGCGGCTCAACTGGGCGTCACAGTGCCGCTAATCACCGCGACGGTCGGCGAGGAGTTGCGCGTCCACGTGATCAACATTGGAGATGCCATCCACAGTTTCCACGCACACAGCGTTCAGCACATCTCTACCGGTACCCTGGACGGGGCCTCGTGGTCAGCCCAGGTGCTGCCACTAATCCCAGGTCAATCGGACACCCTGCAATTCACGTTCACCAATCCCGGAATGTGGCTATTCCACTGCCACGTCGTGGCTCACGCTGACGCAGGAATGATCGGCATCTTCAATATCACGGAGCCTGAACCAACTCCTCAAGGCCAGTAGAGGCGGGGATCAAGTACGGCAAGAACGTAGCCGGGCGGGTGGCCTCGGCGCCACCAACAGGAGAAGAGTGAGGATGAGCAAGACAAAAAGCGGCAAAGACCACGAGCATCCACCAGGCGAGACCACGGAACAGCGGCGCGCCCGGCAGATCAAGGAATGGGAAACCCGCAAAAAGCAGAAGGAGCGGCGTAAAGCGTCCGGATCGGCACTGCCCTGGGTGGCCGGCGGGGTGGGCGTGCTGGTCATTGCCGTGATAGCAGTGGGCTATCTCTTGCAGGGCGGCAATTCCGGCGGTAGCTCTGCCGCGACTCCCGTACCGGATCCACGGGTCGCCGGCCTGCCCATTGAGAAGCAAGTGCAGATCGTCGCCGACGATCAAGGTCAGGCCAACAACCCAACGTTCGATCCGACAGAAGTCTCCGGCCCAGCCGGCGAAGTCATCGAATTCACGCTAATTAACGAGGGATCGGTCGCTCACAACCTGTCCGTGTCCGGCCTCGACAAGGAATTTGGGACCCGGGATGACTTCACGATGAACTCGCTCAGCGGGGGTGAGCAAGGGACGCTTCTCGTGAAGATCAATGATGCCGGCACATACCCATTCCGGTGCGACCTCCATCCAACACAGCAGGTAGGGAACCTGATCTTGAACTGACGTCGAACGGACTGGCTGCTGAATGCCGTACGGCACTGATTGGGAACTGGCGTGCGGAGCTAACCTGAGGCTGACAGGAAGGAATGGAGGCACAAGCGATGCTTACACGTCATCACGGAGCGATCCTGGTCACGATCGGACTGATCCTGGTTGTAATCGTGATTGCCATCGCGATGGAGCCGGGGCTCGCCTACAGCGTCTTCTAAGCGATCGAACTATAGGGAAGGAACCGATCATGACAAACAGGATATTGGTCCCACTGGACGGATCTGAACTTGGTACACACATACTGCCGCTTGTCCGCGCATTGGCAAAGAAGACTCGCTCGGAAGTGGTCTTGCTCTCAGTTATCGTTCCACTTGAGACGTGGTCCGAGGCCGTGGGCGGCATCGATTCTGACGAACGCATCGCTCAAGAAGCCGAGGTTGCCCGAGCGTTTCTGGAATGGGTGAAGCACGAACTGAAGAAGGACGGAGTCGTCGCCAGAGGCAGGGTGGTATTCGGCAGGGCAGCGCAATCGATCCAGGACGTCGCAAACGAAGAGGGTGCCCGAATCATCGCGATGACGACTCACGGTCGCTCCGGTCTCCCGCGACTTGTCCTGGGCAGCGTAGCCGATGAAGTCGTCCGTACCTCGACCCGGCCTGTGCTCCTCGTGCGCGCATCGGAGACACCCCCCACAGAGGTGGGTTTCGAGCGGATCCTCGTCCCGGTCGACGGCTCGGCGCTGTCGGAATCCGTTCTCCCGGTGATTGAGGAGCTGGCGACGACCCTGGACGCAGAGCTGGTTCTCCAACGGGTGATCGTACCACCCGTTGTGCTCTACCCTGGGCAGGTTGCGCCCTCCGCTCCGCCTGTCCTCGATGACATCGAGGTTGCGGTCAAAGATTCGATAGATGTGCTCGCGGAAGGTCTGCGCCGGAAGGGTTTCAACGTCAAATGCGAGGTTTCGTTTGGATACCCGGCTGAGTGTATTCTGGCCGCCGCTGCAGAGTACAAGGTGGACATGATTGCGATGAGCTCCCACGGACGGACCGGGGTCGGGCGATGGGTAATGGGGAGCGTCGCGGACAGCGTGGTCAGGCGTGCTGATCTACCGTGCCTCGTAATCAGGCCACCAGAGATCACGAAGGACCAGCCACGTGGAGGCACGTCCGGCGTAGTCGAAGTCACCCCGGGAATAACTGTCGCGAAGACCGTCGTTCCGCCACCAGCGTTGGCCGAGCGCCAACTCGACCCACCGCGTGGTGAGCAGATTCCACCCGTCAGGCCTCACCGGCCGGAACGCAAGGGGGTAAGCAAGGCAACCCTGTTCGAGGCGAGGGGCGCTCTCCTGCTCTCGATCAGCGTGCTGGCGCTAGCCTTCGCCGCTTGCGGAGACGACGAACAAACCTCGTCGCCGACCATGACTGAATCAGCCAGCACCGTAACAGATTCGCCCCTCGCCTCCGATGATCCAACTGCAACGTCTACGTCCACCGAGGAGCCCTTCAAGGGTGCCCGCGACCCCGTTGAAAAGGATGCGCCGGCAGTCCCACCGACTGCAATCCAGACGGACACGCGGTACGCAGCTCACTCCGACTACGACCGAGTGACATTCGACTTCGAAGGAAATGCGCCCGGGTACAAAATCGAGTATGTAAATCCGCCTATCGTGGCCGACGCGTCAGGCAACGAAGTGCAGATCGAAGGTGAATCGTTCCTCCAGGTGCGGTTCCTCGGTGCTCAAGCGCACGACGAAGCCGGCAATACCACGATCGACGAACTAGAGATCAAGCCGGGACTGAGCACCGTTGTCGAACTAGAGCGCACGGGCGATTTTGAAGGCCAGGTGACATGGGTCCTGGGCCTGAGTGAGGAACTCGATTTCAGAGTCATCGATCTCACCGATCCCACCCGCGTCGCCGTGGACATCGGATACCCATAGCGAACCTTGCTTTTCACACCCGAACGGCCCCTGAACAAGGGGCCGTTGGTCATTGTGAAGCAAGGCCATTCGCGCGATGAGACAGAGGGCAACGAGCGCCTAATGTGACATCAGAAGCAAATCGAGCCTCGCGCAAAAGGAGGGACTAGAAATGACAAAGTACTTCAGGTGGGCAAGACACTGGTTCTGGATTGTGCCTATCGCAATTGGCATCGGCTTCATTGGCGGCGGTGTCTACATGATCTCTGAGGGCCGGGACGCCCATGACGAGGTCCGTGACAATATTGTCCGCGAGGACATCACTGTTGCCGATGACGCCCCCGCATTCGCCGGCGAGACGGTCGACTCACCAGCCGCCGCCGACGCCCAGTCAGACGCGATCCTTCAGCACACGCTGGCCTCCACTGGTGGATACCTCTACGCACAGATTGGTCGGTTCATGATGCCCGAGGGAAATTACATGCTGCCCTTCGGTACGTACCTGACTGACGATGGTGACACGACCACGGACGCTGCACTTGCCGCGACGGACGAGGACGGCAACCCGATCAACGTCACCACCGACGAGACCCAGGCTGCGACGAATGCCCAGGACCAACCCATCCGCGCCTGGACCAACAATTCAGAACTCGCCGCCAAGGACGCCAGTGGACAACCCGTCCAGAACCAACTTCGCAATACCGCGAAGGACTCCGCATTCCTGCGCACCAGCCTGGGTGTGGCAGTCATGGGCTTCAAAGTCTCTGACCTGGTCGTTGGCATGGGCGTCTTCATGCTGGTGATGGGCCTCGTCACGGTCCTATTCCTCGCCCCGGCCGTCTACTGGGCCGCCGAGGTCGCGAAAGAGCACGAGGAAGCAACCAAGAAGGTGGCCGCAGGAGGGACGACGACTACTCAGGCGGCTTAGACAAATGTCCGGCTCTTTCCGAGCGCGGGGAGGCAAGAGCGCGAGGCTCGCCTCCCCGCTCTTCACGTTGTAGAGCAACGGCCTGCGGAATGCCTGCCGTTCGGCACTCCCGCGTCCCCAATCAGTCTGCTTATGGTTCAGATGGAGGTGAGTGAATATGAAGGTTAGGAAGATAATCGGGCCCGAGGCTGAGGGGGCCTTGAAGGAGATGCTTGCTGGCGAACTCTCACCGGCGGTCGCGAAGCGAGTGCGCGCCCTTTTGCGTGATCTGGCTGCCGACGATATGGACATGGCGGTGCATGACCTGGCTCAGCTCTCGCGCTCCGTTATGGACACTGACCAGGCAGTTTCGACCGAGTACCCCTCGTCGGTCGTCATCTGTGACGAAGACGGCAAGGCGTTCGTCGGTATGTGCGACGGACCCGAACAGCAGGGGTCATGTCCCTGGAAGGACTCCACCGGGCGCCTACCGTGCAGCGGGCTGTGGCTTTCCACCGAAGGATGGCAGTTCAAGGTGGCGAGTGACGCGAAGGACATCTGTCCTCTTGCAGTAATGCTGGCGAAGCCTGGTTAGAAAGGAATGATTCATGCTTGATCTGGCAAACCTCGACTGGCCAATCCTTGTGATGACCTACCTGATGCTGGCTGCCTGGCTTGTCCTCTTGTTGGTATGCGCGTCTACCAGCGAAATCCTGGCCCACTACCGGGTGTTCCGCATGACACACGGTAATGCGGCACCTTACAGTGATCACCGCCACGACCCGCGCCCATCTTAAGGGCCCCAGTCGAACGAAGGGCGGTTGCCATCTTCCCCGGAGCCGCCGGTGACTACTCGGAATCGGATGCCTTGGTGCGGCGTTCCGCCATGAAGGCGGCGGCTTCCGAGCGACGCCGAAGGTTCAGCTTGCTAAGGATGCTGGAGACATAGTTCTTAACGGTTTTGTCGCTGAGAAACACGACCTCAGCGATCTCCTTGTTCGTCATGCCCTCCGCGATATGGCCTAGAATCTTCCGTTCCTGATCGGAGAGTACGGCCAGCTCGTCACCCTCACCGCGCGCTAGCGACCGCATTCGCTCGAGCACCTGGGCAGTCACCCCAGGGTCCAGCAACGACTCACCCTTCGCCACCCGCTCGATGGCCTCCGCCAAACTCTGACCCCTTGTTTGCTTCAGCAAATACCCGGACGCCCCGGCCATGATGGAGCCGTAGATAGCCTCGTCGTCTGCGTACGAGGTCAGCATGATGACCTTGGTCGCCGGACGTTCTCCACGGATCTCGCGGGTGGCTTCCACGCCGTTGCCGTCCGGCAGGCGAATATCCATCACGATGACATCTGGTTCGCTCTGACGCGCTATTGACACGGCTTCGGCAGCAGTACCCGCCTCGCCCACGATCGTGAAACCTTCCCGCCGTTCCAGTAGCGTGCGGATCCCCATGCGCACGATCTCGTGATCATCGACGAGCATAATCTTTACCTTTTCAGCCAAATCAGCGCCCCCTTTGCACCGGGAGTTCCACCCGCACCTTTGTACCACGGCCGGGAGCACTGTCATATGTCAGCGCGGCCCCGACACTGCGTGCCCGGTCCCGCATGTTCCGTAGCCCGTTGCCAACTCTTGTGCCCTCGGGCGCCACATCGAAACCCATTCCGTTGTCCACGACTTCCAACGTTACGTTAAGTTGATTTGAGTGGAGACGGACGGTCACGGTCGTTGCCTTCGAGTGCTTACCGACGTTGTTCAAAGCTTCCTGTGCTATGTGGAACAACGCCATCGCGGGATCCTCACCGCCTACTCCCTCGAAAGGATCCGAGATTTCAAGTGTCGAGGTAACTAGGGTGTTTACGCTGAACTGCTCTACGAGTTGCGCCAGTGCCCCCGGGAGGTCATCGACGTGGGACAGCTGTGGGCGAAGGTCGAAGATGTAGCTTCGTATATCCTTGATGACCTTGTTCAGATCGTCCATGGCCCGCTCGACCTCCGGCCCTAGCTCCTCCGCGGATGGTGGCAACCGGTCATGCAGGTCTTCCAGGTGCAGAACGACGGCGTAGATAGACTGGATTGCGCCATCGTGCAGGTCCATTCCGATGCGGTCCCGTTCTTCGAGGCGGGCCAGGCTCTCCAATCTTTCATGCAGGTGGGCGTTTGTGATGGCCACCGCCGCCTGCGCAGACAGCAAGCGCAACAGGTCCTCATCGCGGTCGTCGAAGCCGGTCGCTCCTTCCTTTTCTGTCAGGTAGAGGTTTCCGAGGACATTCCCGCGGGAGACAACGGATACGCCCAGGAGCGACTTCATTGGGGGGTGGTGCGGGGGGAAGCCCACCGAGCGCGGGTCCTTGCTCAGATCGTCCATACGGAGCGTGGTGCCTGTGTACAAGAGCACCGACAGAAGCCCATGACCGGTCGGAATCGGTCCGATCGCCTCTCGTTCCTCCTCCGTTATTCCGCTTGTCACAAATCTCTGAATACCACCGTCACCGTTGAGGACGCTCAATGCGGCGTACCTGGCGCCGATCTGCCCTCGCGCGACGTCCACCACCTTCTGCAGCACGGTATCCAGCGAGAGGTCCGAAGTCAGGCTGACGCTGGCCTCAACGAGACCTCTAATATCCTCGGCGGAGTATGTTGGTTCTGTGGGCATCGGCCTAGAAATTATAGTTAATGTGCCATATGGCCCGCTGACCTTGAGTCCTCTGCCTGTGCGAGCGCCGCCTGTCTACGGCTACCTTGGATTCATGGACAGCGAACAGCCGGTCACGATCATGGTTGTCGATCAGCACGAGGAAGTATGCGAATCGCTGGCTCGCAGCCTCGATCGTCTGCCCGGATTGAAGGTTGTGGCGCACACAACGAACCTGCTCCGGGCGGCGGAGTTGGCACGCGAGTCCCCACCGGACCTAATCATCGCGGACTTCACATGGGGGGTTGCGGCCCGCCCGGACATCCTGCGCTGGTTCGCCAGCGTGAGCCCTGGTACTCGGTTCGTCATGTACTCGTCGTACTACATCAACGGTGAGCGAGAGGCGTTCCAGGCGGCTGGCGCGTCTTGTTGCCTGCTGAAGGGAATGAGCATTCAAGACCTGGGTGCGGAGCTTAGCAAGACCATCGCCACCTATCGACAAACAAAGAGTCCCGCATAGGCTCAGTGTCATGACTTACCGGCTCTCGGCGTTTAGGAGGACCTGCCGGGAGTGGACAATAAACAATGCAATGGTTTGAGTTCCAAAAGGAGATGACTCGATGAACGGTTTTGTCAAGGATATCGAAGAGCTGACTGAGGCAAATACGGACTTCCGCCGCGTCCTCTATACAGGCAAATACATGCAGCTCGTGCTGATGGCGCTCAATCCCGGCGAGGAGATCGGTGAGGAGGTGCATCCGGACAGGGATCAGTTCTTCCGAGTCGAGAAGGGCACGGGTGAGATCTTGATCGACGGTAACGTCACACCGATCAAGAGCGACGACGCAATGCTCGTACCATCAGGGGCGCGCCACAACGTGACTAACACGGGCGCCAAGCCTTTGCTGTTCTACACGCTTTATGGACCACCGGAGCACAAGGATGGGATCGTGCGCGCGACTAAAGCGGAAGCTGCTGAGTCCGAGGAGCACTTCGACGGAAAGACTACGGAGTAGTAACTCCATCCCGCAACCTCCAGCTTGGCTTTGGAGGTGCCAGACACGGTAGGTCGAAGAATTGTGACCATTTTGTGTCCATCCTTGCCGGGACGAGCCGGTGCCAAACGGACCGGTCTGGCTGAAGACGTGGTTAGGCACAGATTGGCACGAAACGGGACGAAATGGGACAGGGTGGTACGGCTTATTCTGGAACTCTCAAGGCGGACATCACTGGTTCGAATCCCGTATGCCACCAACCACTCAACTCAAAAGCCCCCGTTGAAACGGGGGCTTTTTTTCCGGTCGGAGTTCAGGCGGACGCTGTAGCCCGGATTTCTTCGCAAACGTCCGGATTATCGGCTTGCACTTGCTCAACGGCTTCCTTCAATACCGAGTTCAGTGTCAATTCATCGATCGTCGGGTGCAGAAACTGCGCATCAAAATTGATCCTGAAAAAGTGCTTCCGGTCTTTCTTCCGAATTGTGAGCATCCCTCGTTGTTTCAAACCCTTGATGATCGTCCAAACCTGTCGCCGGGTGCGACCCATGGCGCGGGCGACGTCGGTTGCTGTGCTATCAGGACAGAGCGCGATATACAGCAGGACGTGTCCCTGGGGTGATAGCAGTGACCAATCGACTGTCGTCGGCTGAACCGTGTCCGATTGACGGATACTGCCGTTACGGGAGTGGGTGACGGCCTCACCACCGCCAGCACGAGCCAGGATATCCTTCGCGCGGGCTTGCGCATCGGCCTGCGTCTCGTGCCGCGAACTGATCCGGTCGGCGTGCGGCTTCACCACCGCCCAGCCGCCTTCCGGGTGCTGCACGACGTGTCGTTGCTGCAGCATGACTCCTGACCTATGCGGCAACAGTAATTACGCCCAAGAGAACAAGGACGATGAAGACAATGATCAGAACCAGCCAAATGTTGCTGCCTGCCATGTAGCTCACCTCTCTCCTCAGGATAGGTGGCCGCCGGGTGCCAGCCGTTGCCGATTAACACCCCAACCGGCCACTGCACACATTTAACTATCTGTTACCTGCGGCTACCGTTTCATCAACCCCTTGCCACCTTGCATTTCTATCGTTTTGTTGTAGAGGTGGCCCCCGCAGCCCGACACTAAAAGAGGCCGCCTCATGGGCGGCCTCTCCCTCTCACCCCCCCGGGACTACGCCACAGGGGTCTGTGCCAGTAGTTGTGACAGGACCTTGTAGGCCCTGGGATTGAACACCAGGCCAACGTGACTGCCACCAACCTCGAAGTTCCGGCGCCGGTCTCGCTCCAGTGCGTCCTGCCAATCGACCACACCGTCGAATCGGGTGTAGATGGCAGCGTGCCGCACCGAGGTCGGCATCCTCATCGTCGATTCCGCTGTGAGGCCGCAGTCGCAGCCCGAAGCCACGCAACGCCTTCCCGAGCTCATCATGGACCGCAACCCGCCCAATGCGCCGGCTGTCATCACGACTGCAGGATGTGCGTGGACCGCGCGTATGGGCGAACCCATGTAAACGACCTGCGCCACGAGATCAGGGCGCTTCAACGCGAGGTGTCGCCCGAGCAGACCGCCCAGGGAGTGGCCAACGATCCGCACCTTGCGACCGGTTTCCATGTACGCACGCTCCGCGACTTTGATTAACTTCTCGGCGGTCTGACCGGGGCATCCGGCGTTGACGCTTATGCCGGACAGGTAAGGCTTGTAGCCGATCCGCCCCAGCCAGGCAAACATCTCGTACATGAAAGCGTCGCCCGACATGAACCCCGGGATCACGATGACCGCGCTGCCGTCCCCGCGGGGAACGCCCCAGCCGTGGTAAACAGCGGAAGTACGCAGGGATAGCCACTCCACTGGCCAGGAGGCCTCTCGCCAGATCGGCGGGATCTGGGAATCGGGCTGTACGTCCACCGCGTACCTTGTGACCGGCTTTGTTGTGATAGTCATCATCTATTCCTCATATAGGTAGACGGTGGGAAACGTGACACGTTATCAAAACGTCGGTGAACGAGTGGTTAACGAAACCGGAATTGGATCTCCGGTTTGCAGGGTTCTATGTCGGCCCCTCTACGGCTCACCGCTCTGCTGGTCTGGCGTCTTCAACCTGCTATCCTTGTTC
Organism: Chloroflexota bacterium; assembly: GCA_036741795.1. GTDB lineage: Bacteria > Chloroflexota > Dehalococcoidia > SM23-28-2 > RBG-16-64-32 > DATKKM01. The sequence continues at coordinate 9,273 of DAINRO010000026.1, read as the reverse complement.
GGCAAAGGAAGCTATCGCGAATGCCATCTTTGACCGGCCGCTATGCCATGCTCGAACAACTCGCCGCCGAGGGCGTAAAGTACGTTTTCGGCAATCCCGGTACCACCGAGCAGGGGTTCATGGACGCCCTCCAGGACTTCCCTCAACTCGAGTACATCCTCTCCCTCCACGAGGGCGTCGCCGCCGGTGTTGCCGACGGCTACGCGCGCGCATCCGGCAAGCCTGCATTCCTCCAGCTACATATCAACCCAGGCCTCGGCAACGCCATGGGAATGCTCTACAACTCCTACCGCTCCGGCACGCCCCTGGTGGTCTACGCCGGCCAGCATCCGCATCGTGGCGCCAGCCAGGAGCCGATCTTGGCCGGAGACCTCGTACGAATGGCCGAGCCTGTGACCAAGTGGGCAGCGGAGGTCGCGGATCCCGCTGAAGTGCCTGTCATGCTCCGCCGTGCCTTCAAGTCCGCCGGGGAAGCACCGCGAGGCCCCATCTTCCTCTCCGTCGCTACCAACGTGATGGACGAAGAGGCGGAGATCGATATCGCCCCTTCCAATCGCGTAGAGACCGCCACCAGACCCGATCCGATCGCCATCGAGCGACTCGCCGCGATGCTCGCCGACGCTCAATCCCCGGTAATCATCGCTGGCGACGGGGTCTCCATCAGTGGCGGGCAGGCGGAGCTGGTCCAACTCGCGGAAGCGACGGGTGCGCGAGTGTACACTTCGTTCGCCGCCGAGTTACCCTTCCCTTCGCAGCACCCCCTCTACGGTGGCCTGCTCGCCGTCGTTTCCGGCACCATGCTCCGGGGGCAACTCGCCCAGGCGGACCTTATCGTCGCAATCGGCACGCCCGTACTCACGCTCCTCTTCCCACTAGATGAGCCCCCGTTCCCGCCCTCAGCGCCGATCGTGCATATCGACGACGATGTCCGGGAAATCGGCAAGAACTGGAAAATCGATCTCGGTATCCTGGGCGATCCCCGGATGTCGCTCATCGAACTGCTTGCCGCCCTTCGCCGCATTCACACCGACGAGCAAAGGGAGGCGGCTCGAGTCCGCGCCGAGCAGGTGGCGGCCGGTGGCGGCGGGCTGATGCAAGCCCTTGATGCCGCTGCCAAAGCGAAGTGGGACGCCGAGCCCATGGGCGCCGGCCGCATGATGAGCGAGATCGCGGACGCGCTGGCGCCGGATACCCTGCTCTTCGACGAGTCGATCACGTCGGGCGGATTCCTCGCCCGCTACCTCCGCTTCGAGGACACGGGACGACACTATCGCGCCATCGGCGGAGGCCTCGGCCCCGGCATGCCCGCGCCCATCGGGATTAAGCTCGCACGGCCCGACCGCCCCGTCATCTCCATCGTCGGCGACGGCGCAGCCATGTACACGATCCAGGCCCTTTGGACGGCAGCCCACCACCGCACCCCTGTAGTCTGGGTGATCGCCAACAACCAGAGCTACCGCATCCTCAAGCTCAACATGCTCGAATACCTCGCCGAAGGCGCGGCGGGCCGCGAGTTCGTGGAGATGGATCTCACAGGCCCTGCTCTGGACTTCGCCTCTATCGCCGGGTCCTTCGGTGTTAAGGGCGTTCGCGTCGAACGCGCAGCGGACATCGGAGACGCCCTTAAGGAAGCGCAATCCGCGGAGGAGCCGCGGCTGCTGGACATCGCGATCGACGGGGACGTCAAGTCGCGCTGGCTGTGAGGCTGGGATGGGCGAAAACGAGGAGTATCGGAGCGCCTACGAGGGTTGGACCGCCGAGTTGGAGCGTCTGCACGCCGTGCTGCTGAACGGCGAACGATCGGAGCCGCCGAAGCTGAAGGGGCTGCTGAACCGCGAAGCGCGGGCCAAGGAAAGGTATGATGCGGCGCGCCGCCGCCTCCTCGGGTTGTCAGAGTGAGCAACCACGAGCGGAAATCCAGCCGTATCTATAGGCAAATTGCATACGTTCCACTAACGGAACCATGCAAGCGATACAGGCTACTTGGAGATTGACTAAACCCCTGGAAGAACCACGGGCGTCCGAAGACTCCACCAGTCAGCAGACCGGCGGAATGTCCGTCGAGTGGGAGATAGTTCGCCGCGCCCAGTCTTACGAAGAGGACGCCTTCCGCTCCCTGTACGAAACCTATTACCCGAAGATCTATAACTATGCCTTCATGCAGATGGGCGATGTGCAGGCCGCGGAAGACCTCGCTTCCGACGTTATGCTCAAGATGATCGAATCCATCCAGAGCTACAAGTTCCGCGGCCTCCCCTTCGGAGCCTGGGTCTTCCGCATCGCCAGGAACCGAATCATCGATCTGCACCGCAAGCGCAAGCGGCGCGGCGAGGTGGACCTCAGCGAGACGGTCGCGTCGGCGCTGGCGAACCCGCAGGTCCTCGCCGAACGAGCGATCGACCGGGGCCAGCTCCAGGTCGCCCTCAAGCACCTGACTCCCGAGCAACGCCAGGTCATCGTGCTCAAGTTCATCGAGGGGTATGACAACCGCTCTATCGGCAAGATCATGGGCCGCAGCGAGGGCGCGATCAAATCACTCCAGCACCGTGCCCTGGGCGCCCTCAAGCGAATCATCTATCCGGACGGGTACGTGCTGTGATCTTCCGAAGTTACAGGTCCGTACTCCTCGAATGCATCGACTCCATGCAAGACGGCGCGACACTGGACGATTGTCTCGATAAATACCCCCGGCACTCCGACCGGCTCCTCAACGACCTCCTCCTCGCGGATCGGATCTCGCACACTCCGCTCGCAAAGTCGCGTGCCGGCGCCCAGGACCAGGGGTGGGCAGCCGCGCAAGACCGGATCCGTCAATTGCGGTCAGGAGAGATACCTCATGCACCGATGGCTGCTCCACGCTCATTCGGTTTCGGCGCGATTCTCAAGCCAGTCGCCTTCGCCGTGGTTGGCCTGCTGTTTTTCGTTTCGGCCGGAGGCGCACTGGCTTACGCCGCGCAGGACTCGCAGCCGGACGAACCACTTTACGGCGTGAAGCTCGCGGCCGAGGATGTCCGCCTCTGGGTTGTGTTCGATGACAGCCGCAAGGCCGAGCTCCTGCTTGAGCAGTCCGACAGCCGGATGGACGACATCGTCGAGATGGTCAGCGAGGGGCAGGCCGTGCCCGAGAACGCGCTGGCTGACATGCACTCGCGAAACGAACGGGCGGCCGAGATTATGCTCGACAGCCCGGAGGACACGACTCTGCGCACAAACGTCCTGGCCCAGGCCCAGCGGCAGGAGGATCTTCTTGTCGCCCTTTGGCCTCAGGTCGCTCCTGACACCACACCCGAATACGCTCGGACGGTGGCGCAACTTCACAATACTCGGCTGGATGGCGGCACCGGCGCAGTGGTGGCCGCCGTCAGGCCGGAAGAACTCTCCGGCGGTATCGTCGACATTTCCGGGCAGGCTACCGAAATCGGAGACGGCGTCTGGGACGTTGGCGGTGTCGAGGTCAATATTGATGAACGCACAATCGGGCGCGATCAGCTCCAGCCCGGTTCTTCCGCGCGGTTTGTCCTCGCTCGATCCGCGGGCGGGCGACTCTATGCCCTTTCTCTTTATGGGCCGCAGGATGAGCCCGCCTCCACAGGCGCCTTCGTCTCTGGCGAAGTCGAAGATGTCACCAACGACGGCATCATCGTCGCCGGGAATTTCATCCCGTTCTCCAGCACCACCCTGCAGACCGGCAAGGTCCGTGTCGGCCAGCGCGTTCGAGTAAAGCTGCGCTCCACCACCGAAGGCGTGGTCGCGGATTCAGTCAGTGTGGCCGGAGCAGACGATGCTGAGGCCCAACCCTTTACGTTTGAAGGCACGATCGAAGGCGACATCAGGTCGACCAACATCTGGACCATCGGCGGCCGCCAGTTTGAAATTTCACCGGCAACCTCCTTCGATGCCCGCACCGGGAGCGCAGTTAGTGGCGCCCGTGTTCAGGTTGAAGCGATCAACGACGATGGCACACTGCGAGCGAACCGGATCACTGTCCTGGGTAGCTCCGATCCGGTCGAGGTCGTAAGCATCGTCGGCACATTTGACGGCTACGATGAGGCGGAAGGGATCTGGCGCGTTTCCGGCCTGGAACTAATCCCACCCGCCACCGGCGAGGACCCCGCCCTGGGTTCTCAGGTCTTCGTCGTAACAACGCGTGATGGCAATGAACTGGTCGTTACCGCCTACGAATCAATCGACTCCAGGGGCGATGTTGAGCTAGTCCGGCTGCAGGGCACAATTCTGGACATCCAGGGCGCTACCTGGACTATGGAATTCGGCCAGGTGAGAGCTGACTCGACCGTAGACGTCAGTGGCGAGCCAGAAGTAGGAACACGGGTTATCGTATGGGCTCAACCAGGACCGCAGGGTGGCCTCGAGGCCGTGTATGCCGTGGTGCTGGATGACACTCCCGTCTTAACACCGACGCCCTCGCCAGCGCCGCCGACCGGCACTCCGGTCCCGGCGCAATAGTCGCTCGCCCCGTTTGCCGCCCTATCGCCGCTAACCTACAATTCCGTTGGGCCCCCGTCGTCTAGTGGCCCAGGACGCCACCCTTTCAAGGTGGAGATCGCGGGTTCGAATCCCGCCGGGGGCACCAATTTCTCCAACCCTTCGCCGCCACCTCGTCTCTGAAGCTCTCCCATCGCGTCGTAGGTCGCGTACTTGTAAAGCTGTCCCAGTGTCGGGTAGTTGAAGCAGGCCTCGATGAACACCTCGTTCGTGGCCTCGGTCATCAACGCCATCAGCCCAACGTGGACCAGCTCGGTCGCGTCCTCTCCAATTACGCTCACGCCCAGCAGGCGCATGTCTTCCGGGTCGAAGATCAATTTCAGCATCCCGTCCGTGTCGCCGATGATCAGTCCACGCGCGTTGCTGCGATAAAGCGCTCGTCCGACAACGTAATCGCGGCCGGCCGCTTTCAATCTCTCCTCGGTCTCCCCGGCTATGCCAATCTCCGGGATCGTGAAGATGCCCATGGGCTGAACGGGGCCAACCGATGTCTTGTACTTGAGGTCGAAGGCGTGGACCATCGCCAACCGGGCCTGCTCCATGCTCGTGCTCGCGAGCGCCGGAAAGCCAACGATGTCGCCGGCGGCATAGATATTCGGCACGGCGGTCTGAAAGTGCTCGTTTACGGCAATCGTGCCTTTCTCAGTGGCCACGAGGCTTGCATTGTCCAGCGCCAGCAGTCCCGTCATTCCTCGCCTTCCCGCGGCGACCAGGACCGCGTCAACTTCGTGCGACTCGCCCGATTTAAGCACCAGGGTGACAGCCTCGTCTGTCGCAGTGCTTGAGACGACTCGGTCCTCGCGGATGGTCCTTACGCCCAGGGCGCGCATTTGGCGCTCGAGGATGTCGCGCAGGTCCTCGTCCAGGAAGGGGAACAACATTGGCCTGTCGTTCAGCAGGACGAGGTCGATCCCCAGGGCAGCGAACGTGCAGGCGTATTCCGCGCCGATGATCCCGCCTCCCACCACCGCCATCCGCTTCGGCATGAACGACAGACCGATAACATCGTCAGAGTCCCAGACGCGTGGCGAGTCGAACGGGAACATCTCCGGCCGCGAGGGCGTCGACCCAACGGCGATCAGTATCTTCTCTGCCTCGAGCGTATAGGGATCGCGTCCATCCGGCGTGACGCGGATCGTGGTCGCGGTCTCGAACGACCCAACACCAGAATGCAATTCGATCCCGTGCCGTGCGAGGTTACGCTGGACCTCCTCGTGGTGAGCGGCCCGCACCTTTCTCTCGTGCGCGAACAGGTCCTGAACGGTCGTATCACGGCGCAGCGAAAGGTCCACTCCGTGGAGGTCCCGCGCACGGAGCCCCGAGAGCGTCAATGCGGTCTCGCGAAGCGTCTTGCTAGGCAACGTGCCCGTGTTGCTGACGGCCCCGCCCAGGACGGCCTTTTCAACGATCGCCACCCGCTTGCCGAAGTACGCCGCTTGTGCGGCCCCCTTCTCACCCGCCGGCCCCGCTCCGAGGACAACGAGGTCGTATGTCTTTTCTGCCATTGGTCTCATTCTAACCATCGTCTTGTCGCAGTATCTTGACCATTCAACGTCTACCACTCACCATTCAGCCCGTGCTGTAAGACAAGGAGACGAAATGTACGAAGAAATCCTGTACGAAGTCAGCGATCCAGTCGCCATCATCACCTTCAACCGGCCGGAGCGCCTCAACGCCCTGACCGGACGCACCCAGGTGGAGCTGAAGCACGCGATGATCCAGGCTGAGGCGGACGAACGGGTCGTCGGCATCGTGCTGACCGGCGCCGGACGCGCCTTCAGCGCCGGTGCGGACATGCAAACGCTCAGCGCCATCTCGAAGGCTGGCAAAATAGAGCGCGACGACGGGCTTGCACAAATGGAGTCCGAGTCGAGGGGTCGCGATGTCGCACCGGAGTTCGCGGTCACCTGGAGCTTCATCCCCTCGCTCAAGAAACCCGTCATCGCCGCAGTCAACGGGCCATGTGCCGGGATGTCAACGGCCATCGCCGCTATGTGCGACATCCGCTTCGCCTCCGACAAGGCCCTGTTCACTACGTCGTTCTCCCAGCGAGGACTAATCGCCGAGCACGGCCTGAGCTGGATCCTCCCGCGGCTGCTCGGTCCATCTCGCGCCCTCGACCTGCTCTGGAGCGCCCGTAAGGTCGACGCCGAGGAAGCCTTGCAGCTTGGCCTCGTCGACCGCGTCGTTGACGGTGACGTCGTCCAGGAAGCGCGCAAGTACATCGAGGACCTCGCCCAAACCTGCTCCCCTACATCCATCATGACGATGAAGCGACAGGTTTACCTGCACATGATGCGTCCGCTGAATGAAGCAATGGACGAGTCAAACCGCCTTATGGCCGAGAGCCTCGCGCGCACCGACTTCAAGGAGGGTGTCGCTTCGTTCATGGAGAAGCGTCCGCCCTCCTTTGGGCGGATTCAGTAACAGCGAATGACGTCCATGAAGGTCGGGCTTAAGTCCGACCTTCACCCCAGACCTTTGTGAAAACGCCGAAGACCTTATGTCGGCAATCCAATTGTTCTAAGGATTGGCGACTGCTAGACTCCGCCTTCGGAGGTTAGTGAAAAATGGAACTAGTTTGGATGATTCCAGTGGCGGGAGCGGCCGCAGTGCTGTACGCCATCTGGCTGGCGCGCGATGTGTTGAAGCGCGACATGGGCACTCCAGAGATGCAGGACGTTGCGTCCATGATCTTCGAGGGGGCTATGGCCTTCCTGCGACGTCAGTACGGGACGATCGCGGCGCTCTCCATCGTCACCGCCATCGCGATCGGCGCCATTGTTGCCGGAGTTTCGGAAGGCGTGAAGGACATCACCGCGACCGACAGCGTCGTTGAGTACGGCGCGAAACAGGTGGAGCCCTGGGAAGAAGGTGCCCTGACCTCGTTCGCGTTCCTCATCGGTGCGCTCTGTTCTGGCCTGGCCGGCTACATTGGCATGTTCATCGCGGTCCGCTCCAACTCGCGGACGGCGTCGGCTGCCACGCGCAGCCTCAAGGAGGCGATCACGGTATCCCTTCGAGGTGGCGCCGTCTCCGGTTTCCTGGTTGTGGCCCTCAGCCTCATCGGCATCTCCACGATCTTTGTCGTCTACACTGAGGTCCTCGGATACCCCGAATCGATCACGCCCTTCCTCATCGTCGGCTTCGGTTTCGGAGCCAGCTTCGTCGCTCTTTTCGCTCAGTTAGGCGGTGGAATCTACACCAAGGCGGCCGACGTCGGCGCCGACCTGGTAGGTAAGGTTGAAGCCGGCATTCCCGAGGACGACCCTCGGAACGCAGCCGTGGTCGCGGACCTCGTCGGTGACAATGTCGGTGACTGCGCAGGCCGCGGCGCCGACCTCTTCGAGTCCATGTCAGCCGAAAACATCGGCGCGATGATCCTCGGTGTGTCCATCTACGCTGTGACAGGCGACCTGGAGTGGATCATGTTCCCGTTGGTCCTTCGCTCCTTTGGAATCATCGCCACGATAATCGGTCTCTCTTCCGTGCCGTTCTTCACTCGCGACGACGGTAAGCAGAACGCCATGACGCCGCTCAACAACGGCTACTTCATCGTTTCAGCTCTCTCCGTCCTCGGCCTCGGCATCGTCACGTACGTGATGCTGGGCGACGAGTGGTGGCGCTTCTTCATCTGCGGCTGCCTCGGGGTCGCAACAAGCATCGCCTTCGTCTACATCACCCAGTACTACACCTCGGGCGGCTGGCGGCCCGTCAAGGAAATCGCCGACGCGTCCAAGACCGGACCGGCCACCAACATCATCATCGGAAGCGCGGTAGGTCTTGAGACGATCGCCGCCACCGCGATCACTATCAGCATCGCCCTTGTCGCCTCGTTCGCCCTTGGGTTCGACGCGGAAGTCACCGGCGAGAACGGCAGCATTACAGGCTTTAGCACCGGCGTGTTCGGCACGGCGGTCGCGACGATGGGAATGCTCATGTCCGCGGCCTACATCCTCTCGATGGATACCTTCGGACCGATTACAGACAACGCCGGTGGCATAACGGAGATGTCTGGCGCCCCGGAAAGCGCCCGCCACATCACCGACGAACTGGACTCCGTAGGTAACACGACCAAGGCGCTCACCAAGGGCTACGCCGTAGCCTCCGCCGGTCTCGCGGCGTTCCTCCTCTTCAGCGCCTACCTCGACAAGGTCAAGGAGCGCCTGGAGATCCCCCTGAACGAAGAACTTCCGATCGACCTCGCGGACATCGACGTCTTCGCCGGTGGAATGCTTGGCGCGATGCTCGTCTTTGTCTTTTCCTCGCTCGCCATCCGCGCAGTGGGTTCCGCCGCTGGCGACATCATCGAAGAAGTACGCCGCCAGTTCCGCGAAGACCCCGGAATCATGGCCGGCACCTCACGTCCCGACTATGGTCGCGCCGTAGACATTACTGCCAAGGCGTCCCTAAGAAACATGATCGCGCCGGGCGTCCTCGCGGTGAGCACTCCGATCATCGTCGGTCTCCTCTTCCGCTACCTTCGCCCTGAAACCGAGTACCTGGGCCTCGAATCGGGCCACCACGACGGCTGGCTCGCCGTGTCGGGTTTCCTCCTGATCGGAACGATCACCGGTATTATGATGGCCACCTTCTTCAACAACGTGGGCGGCGCCTGGGACAACGCCAAGAAGTACATCGAATCCGGTCAACTGAAAGACGATGACGGTACCGTCCTCGGCAAGGGTACAGACGCCCACAAGGCGGCGGTCGTCGGCGACACCGTCGGCGACCCCTTCAAGGACACCGCCGGCCCCTCGCTCCACGTGC
>DAINRO010000025.1:0-29599 GCA_036741795.1 Chloroflexota bacterium | reverse complement strand
GCCGCAAGATCGAGGAGTCCGCGAAGTCCCGTAAGCCCCTTGAAGGCAAGATCGCCCTCATCATCGGCGGCGCCGGTGCGATCAGCCGGGCGACTGCTTTGCGGTTCGCCGCCGAGGGTGCGCATATCGCGCTCGCGGATCTCGACGCCGGGCGGGCCGAGGCTGTCGCGGCTGAGATCAACGCCCTCAACCCGGAGCGGGCGATCGGCGTCGGGGCGGACGCGGCCTTGGCCGAGTCCGTCGATGAGGCGGTGCGCCGGACGGTGCGCCAGTTCGGCGGCCTCGACATCCTCTTCTACTCTCCCGGCATCGCCCCCGAACTGCACCCCGTCTCCGAGATGGACGATGCCGAAGTCCGCCGCCAGCTCGCGATCAACTACGAGGGCGCGGTCGCCGCCACCCGCGCCGCCTCCCGGGTGATGCTTGCCCAGGGCACCGGCGGGCGACTCATCTACAACGCCTCGAAGGCGGCTTTCGCCCCCGGTGAGGGCGCCGCCGCCTACGGCGCCTCCAAGGCCGCGCTCGCCCACTACGTCCGCAACACCGCCAACGAACTCTCCCGCCACGGCATCACCGCCAACTACATCAATGCCGACGCCATCGACACCCCCCTCTTCCGCAAACTGGTCACCGAGCGGTCCGTCGCCAGCGGCCAGACTGAGGCCCAAACCCTCGAGCGCTACACCGAACGCAGCATCTTCCGCACGGCGACGGTGCCGGCGGAGTCGGTGGCCGAGGCAGCGCTGTGGCTGGCTTCGGACGGTGCGCAGTTCACCAGCGGGTGCGTGATCACGGTGGGTGGCGGCGCGGAGGGGATGCCGCGATGAAGCAACCGCTATCCTTTCGATTGAGCCTTACCGGCGCTTCCTGCCCACGAACACCTCGTGCACGCCCGGCTCCACCTCCGAATGCACTAGCGGCGTAACCCGCGTCTCCAACCCCCACCCCTCCATCAGCCGTAGCCACGTCGCTCGCGGGAAGAGCCCATCCACGTGCCTGTCGTGGACCACCCGGACCGATCCGTCCGCTTCGCGCAGCATGTACGCGAAGTCGGTGACATACGCCGTGCTGCCGTCCCCTGGATCACGGCACCACTCCATGTACCGGAGACCCCGCCCATCTGCCCCATCATGCCCGCCTGTGTCGTTCGACTCCCGGAAAGTCTCCCGTACGTAGTCCGGCGCTATCACCACTCCTCCGCCGTCCCTGCAATGTGCCGCCGCCGTCTCAATGGCCGACTGGAGATCTTCCTCGGTCGTCATGTAGCACACCGCGTCGTGCACAAACACCGCGTCGAAAGTGCGCCCCAGCCGCAGCGTCCGCATGTCCCCTTGGATGTGCTCAAGGTCCGGGTTGATCGTCTGGCTTAGCGCAAGCATCTCCTCCGACAGGTCCGTTAGCACCATCTCGAAGTTTGCCTTCATGTACAGCGCATTGTTCCCGCCCCCACTCCCCAGTTCCAGCACCGTTTTCAGCTCGCCGTCCGTCGCTTCCCGTAGCAGATTCGAATAGAACGCCGCCTCCTCCTCGTAGTCCTCGGGGGCGGTTAGCAGGTGGTACCACCCGGCAAGTTCGTTGTACAGCTTCGGCCCGTCGGCGGTCATACCGCAGTGAGCGCAAATTCGTACACGTCCCCCTCCGCGCCACCGACCACCGTCACACCGTCAGCGTCGCGCGCCGCGTCCGCCACCATCGCGTCTACCTTGCCGTCGTCGTGGTTCGGGTCGTGGTGGAACGTCACCAGCTTCTTCACCCCTGCCTCCGCTGCGAACTGCCCCGAATGAGTGGGCGTGCTGTGCCCCCATCCGACACGCATCGCGTACTCCTCGTCGTCGTACTGCGAATCGTGGAAAAGCACGTCCGCCTCCTTGCACAGCCCCAATCCCGACGTCCACACCGGCAGCGTTGGAAACGCGGACGAGCCCAGCACCACCTCGTGGTCCGGCATGTATGCGATCGAGTGATCCCCCTCGGCCACCCTGTAGCCCATAGTCGGCCCCGGATGGCACACCAGGTCCGACGTCACCTCCAGCCCACCCAACTGGAACTTTCGGCGTGGCGCATCGTGCAATTCCAGCTTGCAGGTGAAGTCACGAATACACACGGGGAACAGCGGAGGCGAGAGATAGCGCGCCAATCGGCGGTGCAGAGTCATCGTCGTGGAAGGTGGCCCCCAGATGTGCACTTCCATGTTCGGATCGAACAGCGGCCGGAAAAATCCGAGCCCCTGCAAGTGGTCCATGTGGAAGTGGGTGAGGAGAATATCGATCCGCCGCACGTTTGGGTCCACGGCGGAGGCCGCATTCCGCACGCCCGTTCCCGCGTCCAGGATGATTACCGTACCGTCGTCGCCCAGTACCTCGATACAGGACGTATTCCCGCCGTAACGCACCATCTCCGGCCCGATGTGCGGGAAGGAGCCACGCGCCCCCAGCAGCGTCGCCTTCATTCCTGCGGCTCCCAGAACATCGCCATCGCCCCGAGGTACTGGCCGCCCTGGACAATCAGCGGAACCGCGGTGATATCCAGCAATCGCGGGACTCCGTCCAGTGCCGTAATCCGTACTCGCAGGTGCGCAGGTTCCCGTCGTGTCAGGGCGATCCCCAGCGGTAGATTATCGTCCGCAATTGGCGTCCCGTCCGGGGCCGTAGTCTCGAATATCTTCGGCAGATCACGCAGGCGCATCTCACCTGCCTCGTCGAACCGCTTTCCTAACAGTGCCTCGGCTGGCTCGTTGTAGTACAACAGCTCGCCACGTGTCCCGGCGATCCACACCGGCGTCGCCATGTGACTGGCCCACTGCCTCAAAAGGATGATCTCGATCGACTGTTGGTTGCCCATCGCCGGTGCTGGCAGTCTAATCCAGCCCGCACCTTTTGAGAAGTGCAACCGATCACCAATCGCCATTCTGCCGCCGCCACTTGCTACAATGCCGCATCATGGAACCCCGCATCGCCATCGCCGAAACCGACGCTGAACGCGAGGCCGTCTATCGCCTCCGCTACGACGTCTACGTCGAAGAGATGGGCCGTTACCAGTCCGTCGCCGACCACGCCCGGCGGATGCTTTACGAGGACGTCGACGAACAGTCCCGCATCTCCTACGCGGAGATTGACGGCGAGGTCGTTGCCACCGGCCGCCTGACCTGGGGCGGCGACGGGCCCTTCCCGCAGCGCATGATCGACCAGTACAGCCTCGCCCCGTTCCTCGCCGAACTTCCCGCCGACGCCATCGCCGTCGGCGAGCGAGCCATGGTCCGCCCCCACCTCCGTGGCACCGACCTGCTCTTCAAGATGATGGTCTCGGGCCGGGATTGGGTCGCCGAACGGCGCATCCAGCTCATCTTTGGCGATTGCGAACCCCACCTCCTCAACCTCTACCTCGGGCTCGGCATGCGCACTTACTCGCGAACTAATATCAACAGCGCCGAAGCCGGCTACCTTATCCCGATCGTCACAGTGGTGGAAGACATAGACCACTTCCGTCGCCTGAACTCCCCGCTGGCCCCGTACTACCACGACTATGGCGATGATAAGAGAATCCCCGACATCATCCGGCGCATCTTCGCCGAGGGCACCGCCGTCACCAGCCGCGTGCATACGACTTCCGCGGATTACTGGAACGAAGTTAGCAGCGCCCTCGCCGAACTCGAAGCCAACCGCGTCTCGGCCCTTGATGGCTTCACGGAGGAGGAGGCCGAGCGCTGCCTCGACAAGAGCACGATCATCGAGTGCCGCGCCGGGGACCGCATCCTCAAGAGGGGCGGAGTCGCCCGCAACCTTTTCGTTGTCCTCGACGGCACGCTCGAAGTCCGCGACGGCGATGCCGTGCAAGCCGTCATGTCGCCGGGTGACGTCTTCGGCGAGATGGCCTTTCTCCTGGAGCGCCCACGCAGCGCCGACGTCTACGCCGCCACCGACGGCGTCCGCATCCTCAGCCTCAGCGAGGCCCAGCTCCGCAAAATGATTAAGGACGAGCCGGCCATCGCCGCCCACCTCCTCCTCAACATTTCGAAGATGCTCTGCCTCAGGATCCTCAAGGAAGGCTGAAGCCGGGTAGCTCTAAAGAGGTCCGCCGCCCTCCACGCCCACCAGGTTCAGCGGTCTGTCCACCACCAGCCGGAACCTCCCCCGTGCCGTCTTCTCAATCCGCAGGTAATCGCAGCGCTCCTCCAGCCTCTTCCGCAGCAGGATCAGGCGCGCCTCCAGGTTGTCCTTGATGTCCGGTAGCTCCAGCGTCTGGTCCAGCCTGATCTCCCGGTTGCTGAAGTCGCTTCGCCCCGTCTCATCGTAGTTCCGCAGCAGCCGCCAGAGGATGCCGCCTGCCACGCCCTTAATCAGGTACTCATTGTCCAGGAACACGCTGTCGTCCTCTGCGTAGTGTCGCACTTCCACCGCGACCTCCTCACACGCACGCTCCTCCGCTTCCACCGATGCCGCCTCTCGCGCCGGCAGCGCCACCAGCGCCATCGCTATCTGGTTCGCCACGATTCCCACAGCACACTCGTCCGCGGCCCGGAACGCCCCAGGCTTGTCGCTCTGCAGGCACAGCATCCCCACCAGCGAACGGTGCGCCAGCATCGGCGTAACCATCATGCTCTGCACCTCGCGCAGTCTCGGCAGGGGGATTACTTGCTCTCCCAGGCCACGCTCCCGTTGCGCCGCCTGTGAGTATGAAAGCTCGCGCCCCATGTGCGTCACCCGGACCGACTGGTGCCGTTCCGCCGCCACGCCGATGAGCCCCTCGCCGATCCTCACCTCGGAGCCTGCGCCGGAGGACGCGAATCCCGCGCTCGCCACCGTGTACAGCCTCTCGCCCGACTCGTCCACGAGCATGATGAAGGCGTTCGGGTAATGCAGCGCTTCGGTGCACGCCCAAAGGCTGGTGGATAGCACCTCATCCATATCCTCCGCGTCTGAAAGCCGGCGAGAAATCTCCTCGACGCGCTCCAGCTTCCCGTCCCGGCGCTGTGGCTCCCAGTCCTCGAATCCCTCCAGCAGCATGACCGCCTCGACACGGCAGATGTCCGTCCCCTTCAGCTTGAACACGTTGGTCATCCCCTCGTGCGCCGATACGGCGTCGAGCTTCGTCCGCATGCGCTCGAACATCGGCCCCTCGGTGTCCGTTCGCTCGTACACCAGGTCCAGGGTGAACAACCGCCCGGTTTCCGGCTCCACCAGCAGCACCTGGGCGTACGGGTTCGCGATCGTGTTCTCATCCGTCTTCTTGAAGAACTGGCGTGACAGCGCCACGTGATCGTCGTCGACGGGATACACGACCGAGATGTACGTGACGTTCGGCGTCCCATCATCGGCCAGCGTCGCGATCGCGGCCGGGATTATTCCCTCGAACGCCGACGGGATATCGGTGAGCGCGAACCTTCTCGCCGGGGCAGTCACAGGGGCTTCCCCGCTTCCGGGCCGGGCGTCTGGTCGAATGCTTGGTGCACCTCGAACGATATCCGAACCACATCATCCAGCCACAGGTTCGCGATGATGTCCGGGGGGTCGCCGATCAGCGACGTCGAAACCGTGAAGTCGCCACGATGCTGCTCGACACGCTGGCGCTCCTCGTCGGTCGGCTTGCCGGTGCTCTTGAACGTGCCCTTGAACTGCGCTGACCTGTAGTTCACGGGGTGCGCTACGGTCATCGCGATCCGGCCATTGTCCTCGAGATTGGCAAGTGTCTCGCTCGCCCGGGCGGTTTCAAGGTACACGTCGATCGTAGTGCCGTCCTCCCGCACGCTCGGGCCCCAACCCATGCGCACTAGCGGCCTGCCCTCAGCATTGCCCGTGGCCACCAGGCACGCCACACCGGATTCGACGTATTCCTTCAGTTCCCCATCGATCTTGAACATGACCGCGTCTCCATCGCAGCCAAAACCCCCGTTTTGGCCCAGATAGGAATCTTATCAGGTTGCTTTAGGGTTCATGAGGGTTTGCGTAGGTGTCATTTAGGAACGCGGCCTTTGCGCAGGTGCGAACTTGACTCCAGCGAATCACAGAAAGGAGTCAGAAAATGACTATCGCAGCACCGGCCCGCTCATCAATCCAGTTCGGCCCCGACTTCGAGGCCCTTTCCGCCAACATCACCGGCGACGTTATCCAGCCCGGCCACCCGGACTTCGACGAGGCTCGCACCATGACCAGCCTCCTCTTCGACAACTACCCGGTCGGCATCGTCCGCGTCGCTTCCGCCGGAGATGTCCCTACCGTCGTCCGGTTCGCCCGCGACAACAACCTGGAGGTGTCCCTCCGCAGCGGTGGGCACTCCGTACACGGGCTCGCTGTCGGCAACGGCGTCCTCGTCATCGACCTTTCGCGCCTCAACGACGTTTACATCGATCCCGAACTGCGCATCGCCCGCGTCCAGCCCGGCGCCCGCACCCGCGACATCATGATGCCCGCCCACGCCTACGGCCTCGCCCTCACCACCGGCGACACTGCTTCCGTGGGTATCGCCGGCCTCACGACGGGCGGCGGCATCGGCTGGATGGTCCGCAAGTACGGCCTGACGATCGATAGCCTCCTGTCCGCCCGCGTCGTCACTGCCGACGGCGATGAGGTCGTCGCCAGCCCCGACGAGAACCCGGACCTCTTCTGGGCCATCCGCGGCGGTGGCGGCAACTTCGGCATCGTCACGGAGTTCGAATTCCGCCTCGCTCCCGTTGGCCAGGTTCTCACCGGCGTGATCATGCTCCCGTCTTCTGCGCAGACGCTGCGCGCCTACCTGGACTACGCCGTCGATGCTCCCGACGACCTCACCACGATCACCGAGGTCGGGCACGCCCCGCCCGCGCCCTTCGTGCCCGAGCATCGCGTCGGTGAGCCCAGCATCAGCGTCTACGTCGTCTGGACGAGCAGCATCGCCAAGGGTGAGAAGGTCCTGGCCCCGATCCGCGCCCTCGCCGAACCGATCGCGGACACGGTCGCGCCCGCGCCCTACCCGGTGATCTACGAATACACGGCGCCGGCCGAGGAGCCGCACCTGGCCGCCGTCCGCTCGTCGTTCTCCAACGAGATCAGCGACGCCACGATCGAGTCCATCCTCGAGGCCGTGGACAACGCCAGCTCCCCCTTCTCCTTCGTCCAGCTGCGCCCTCTCGGCGGCGAGTTCGGCCGGGTCGCCAACGACGAGACAGCGTTCGCCCACCGCGACGCCCGCTTCATGACCCTCGTCCTGGGACTCTGGCTCGACCCGGAAGAGGACCGGCAGCCGCACTTCGACTGGGCTGAGGACCTCTGGGGGAAGATCCGCGGCGAGGGCACAGGCGCCTACGTGAACTTCGTCCAGGAAGACGACCCGGAACGCCTGCTCGACGCCTACCCGCCGGCCACCTTCGCCCGCCTCCAGCAGATCAAGGCACAGTACGACCCGGACAATTTCTTCCGCTTCAACCGGAACATCGTGCCGGCGTCGTAGCAAAGAGCAGAGTCGCACCCAAAGAGGGGGCCCGGCGCAAGCCGGGCCCCTCCCACTCTTCACTCTTGGCCCCGCACTCTTTAGACTCCCCGAATGGACATCCGCATCGCCGACGCCGATGCCACCTTCAGAAACCGCTCTGTTTGAGGGTCCTGAGCTGAAGATTGGGAGGAACGCCGCATGGGATATGAGATCCGGATCAAGAAACTGCAGCGCCAGGACACGGCGGTCGTTCACGCTAGCTGTGGGTTGGAAGAAATCGGCGAAGTGCTTTCGGGCATCTTCTCAGAGGTGATGGCACACATCCTGGCCAGCGGCGTGCAGCCTGCAGGTGGTGCATTTGGACGCTACGAACCGGTCCAGGCTGGTTTTCGCGTCGAAGCAGGCTTCACCGTCACCGCGCCTGTTGTCGCTGCCGGCAGGGTGGAACCAGGGGAACTGCCCGGCGGCGAGGCGGCAACATGCCTTCATGTGGGGCCTTACGAAGGCGTTGCCGAGGCGTACGAGGCGGTCGAATCATGGATGCGCGAGCAAGGCCGCGAGGCGAGCGGTCCAGCGTGGGAGGTGTACCTGACCGGCCCGGAGGCGCAGCCCCCGCAAACCGAAGTTTTTTTCCCGCTGCGGTCCGGGCAAGAATGATTGCCAGAAGCAGAATCCCTGGATTGACAACTCCGTGATACCAGAGGAGGTCAGATCGGATGATAGAGGCAAGGTGACACACCAGTTGGTCAAGATGCTGTACTTCGCCCGTTCGGAGTTCGAGCGTGGTCTTGGAGGATTAACGGACGATGAGGCGCGCTTCCGCCCACCCAAAGCCGACGGTTCGCTAATGAACTGCATCACATTCACGATCGGGCATCTTGCCGACCAGGAGTGGAGGCTCTTCGTTTACGGAACCGGTGGCCCTGAAAACCCATTACTACAGCGGTTCGCCACCGGCAGACCCTTCACCGATCCGCCGCTCAGCGAGATCCTGGCCTTGTGGGAGGCAGCGAAGTCTGGCGCTGACCAATGGCTATCACGCGCCAGCGACGCGGATATGGAGCAGCCCGCCCGGGACTGGTGGGAGAACCTCGGCACCTGCGTCATGCGGACCACCTACCATTACTTCTTCCACGCCGGCGAGATCAACGCCACCCGCCAAATCCTTGGCCATCCGGAAATCCCATTCATTGGGATCCTGAACGGGAAGCTGGAGTTCCCTCTCACCCCACCGTAGGGCACTAGACACTCAATCCGGAAACGGCCCCTGCGACTGGATCACTACATCCGTCTCCGTCCCTTCCTCCTCAGACAGTCCCTCCGAGAACAGGATACCGGCCCTTGGGCTGCGGAAGATTACCTTCACCGGGACGCTCATCGGGGCGGAGTCCGGCGGCCAGATGATTTCGGTGGACGGCGTACTTGCGTTGGTCACTCCCCACTTGAAGATCATCCGTCTGTCCTCCTCGATGGCGAGCAAGACCTCGGTCTGCAGAGCTTCCTTCTGGTCCATCGGCCACTCGTTCACGATGTGAGTAATCTCTTCCGGGGTCATTCGCCCCGGCGCTGAGAACTGCTCAATCACGAACTGCGATAGCGGGTTAACCGTGATGTCACCGGTGTTCGGTCGCCACTTTCTTGGATAATGCATCAGCTTGTCCAGTACCCGCGTGATGTTCGTGTTGCCGGATTGTAAGGACTCGATGTACGTCCTCAGGGTGCTCATAGGAGGCATAGCTCTCCCCTTTCCGCGCCGATTCTCTCAGCGCTGCGGCATGGCGCCGGAATTATACGCCCAAACCGCCGCGCCTGTCGTTACCTATTTCTCACCACTCACCACTCGCTACTCCCACCGCACCTCGTACAGCCGCACCGGCTCCTCGAACCCCTTCAGCGCGTGTTCGCCCGTGTCCGACACCAGGAACCCCTTGCCCGTCGTCAGTCCGCGCACCACCTCCGTCACCAGGATCTGGCCCGGCCCCGCCGCGTCGCGCACTCGCGCCGCCAACTGCACGCTCGAGCCGAACAGGTCGCCTTCCTCGGCCACCGGCTCCCCGGCGTTCAGTGCCACTTTCACATCCAATCGCTCTTCGTCTTCCGCCCGGGTCGCCACCGCCTTCTGGATCGCAATCGCGCACTCCACCGCTCGTGTCGCCAGCGCGAACGAGCCCATGATCCCGTCGCCCGTGTGCTTGATCTCGTGCCCGCCGTGCGCCCTCAGCGCCCGCCGGACGATCGCATTGTGCGCCCGCACCACCTCCTGCGCGCCCTCGTCGCCGAGGCGCTGAGTCATCGGCGTTGAGTCCGTGATGTCCGTAAACAGGATCGTCACCGTCCCACCTTCGCTCTCGTCAACGTGGGCCTCCGGCGCTGCCTCCCCCAGGAACTCCCGCACCTCCCGCGCCACGGACATTACGTCGCCCGCGAATGGCACAGGCGATTCGCCTTCCAGCAGCGCCAGGTTCGCCCCCGGGATGTCTGTAGCCAGACTCCTCATGAGCCCCACATCCACGCTTGGAATCTGCCTTCGGTGCAGCACCAGCGTCGGGCTGCGAATGTTCCTCAACTCCTCACGGACATCGACCTCGTACAGGGCGTCCGCCATCGCCCTCAAGGACTCGGCCGTCGTGCACTGGCGGAAGAACTCCGCCAGTTGCCGTGCCTCTTCTTCTGCCTTCCATCCCAGCACTGCCCGTGCTGCCGTCTCCGTGTACATGTCCCAGTCCTGGTCCAGCATCGCCCGCAGCGCCTGCGTCCGCGGCGAGCCCGATACGTCCGCCCGCCGCGCCCACGTGCACCACAGCACCAGGTGGGTCACTCGATCCGGATTCCGCGCCGCATACGCCATCGCCGTCATCCCCGCATCCAGCGTGCCGAGCAGCGCGAACTGCTCCAGTCCGAGCGCCTCCACGACCGCCTCCAGGTCTCGCAGTTGTCCCTCCAGCGAGTAGTCGGAGGCGTTCCGGTCCGAGAGCCCCATCCCCCGGCCGTCGTACCGCACCAGCGTCCGGCCAGCCGCCAGCATCTCGTACCAATGCCGGCACGGTGGGATCTGCCGCTCAAGTTGCAAGTGGCTGAAGGGCGTAGGCGGCAAATACACCAGCGCCGGCCCCTTCCCGGAGGCGTAGTAGGCGATGCTGACCCCGTCAGCCGTCCTCGCGTACTGTATCCGCGGCTCAGTCACGCTGCGATTATACGCGCGAGGCGCAGACCACCGGGGAACGCAGCCCATGCGCCTTCGTCGTGCGACCGACCTGTAATTCTGACGACAGTCAGGATCTGGTGGGGCGAGAGGTACGCACGAACTGCCACCAACCCCTTGGAGTTCCCGTCGTGAACAAGCGACAATAGTGGGTACCGTCGGAACCTTCACAACAGAACATCGCAATCGGAATTGAGTTGACCCCGCCACGTTGTAGCACCCAATCCAATCAAGACCCCAAACCACTTTCGGTACCGCTTCCAACACGATCCTCGCTCCGAAGTGGAACAAAAGAAAAATCAACCCTCGGTCCAATCAAGTTCCCCGTACGAACCGCCCAACCCAATCAACTTCTCCGTCTCTCTCCGTGGCCTTCCACTCGGCACTCTTCCCGTATAATGCCCCCATGAGCTTCTGGT
Source organism: Chloroflexota bacterium (assembly GCA_036741795.1). Lineage (GTDB taxonomy): Bacteria > Chloroflexota > Dehalococcoidia > SM23-28-2 > RBG-16-64-32 > DATKKM01. Next base: position 18,574 of record DAINRO010000025.1, on the reverse strand, counting down.
ATCGCTACTCGCAGTGGGATGGCACCCAGGACATCCCCAACCTCGACCCCGACGAGATCCTCGCGGGCCTCACAGACGACCTCATGAACTTCGGCGACCTCCAGCACGCCCTCCGCAACCTCCTCCAGCGCGGCATGCGCAACCCAATGGGCCAGCGCATGCAGGGGCTCCGCGACCTCCTTCAGCAACTGCGCCAGCAGCGCCGCCAGCAACTCGACAAGTACAACCTCTCATCCGTCTTCGAGGACATCCAGAAGCGCCTCGACGAGATCGTCGGCATGGAGTCCGAGACCCTCGACCGCCGCCTCGGCGAGGCCAACCAGCGGCTCGGCGGCGAAAACCCCCTCCAGGCATTCGAAGACGCCCTACAGTCCTCAACGGGCTCCCCCAAGCAGGAGAACACCGCCGAGGAGGACGACCGTCTCGCCCAGATGCTCAAGGACATCGTCGAGAAGAAGAAGTCCACTCTCGAGAACCTTCCCCAGGACGCCGGCGGCCGAGTGAAGGGGCTGCAGGACTACGAGTTCATGGACCCCGAGGCCGCGGCCAAGTACCAGGAACTGATGGAGATGCTGAAGCAGACCCTGATGGACGGCTTCTTCAAGGACCTCCAGCAGCAAATCGCCAACATGTCTCCGGAGGACATGGCCCGCATGAAGCAGATGATGAAGGACCTCAACCAGATGCTGTCCGAGAAGATGGCCGGCGGCGAGCCGGACTTCGACGGCTTCATGCAGAAGTACGGCGACCTCTTCGGTGACAACCCGCCGCAGTCCCTGGACGAACTCATCGAACAGATGACCGCAGGCATCGCCGCCATGCAGAGCCTTCTTGAAAGCCTCCCCCTGGAGGCTCGCCGCCAGCTCCAGGACCTCCTCATGGACAAGATCGACGACCCGGAACTCCAGCGCGAGATCGCCGAACTCCAGATCAACCTCGACATCCTCAACCCGATGGACCCCAGCCAGTACCCCTTCCGGGGCGACGAAGAACTGGACCTCGCACAGGCGATGGGCCTCATGGGGGATCTCCAGGACCTCGACGAACTGGAGCGCCAGCTCGAGCGCACACAGTACGGTGGTGACCTCGACGACATCGACGCCGACAAGCTCGCTGAGGTCCTCGGCGAAGAAGCGCGCGACACCCTGGATCAACTAAAGGACTTTCTCCAGACACTGGAGGACGCAGGCTACATCCGTCGCAAAGGCAACAACTACGAACTCACCCCTCGTGGCGTCCGGAAGTTGGGCGAGAAGGCGCTGGGCGAGATCTATCAGCAGCTCAAGAAGTCCAACTACGGGCGGCACCAGCAGAAGGACAAGGGCCGCGGTGGCGAGCGCGTGGATGAGACAAAGGCGTACGAGTTCGGTGACCCGTTCCACCTGCATCTCGGCGAAACCATCATGAACGGCGTCTTCCGCGAAGGCCCGGATGTCCCGGTTCGTCTCCAGAAGGAAGACTTCCAGGTCTACCGCGCTGAGACGCTCACGACCACGTCGACTGTCTTGATGCTCGACCTGTCCTGGTCGATGGCCCTGCGCGGCTCCTTCCAGGCGGCAAAGAAGGTCGCTCTCGCCCTCAACAACCTGATTCGCGCGCAGTTCCCCAAGGACAAGCTCTACGTCGTCGGATTCTCCGCCTACGCCCGCGAACTCAAGTCAGAGGACCTGCCCTACGTGCGCTGGGACGAGAGCGTCCTCGGCACCAACATGCACCACGCCCTGATGATCGCCCAGCGGCTTCTCGCCCGGCACTCCGCCGGCACCCGCCAGATCATCATGATCTCCGATGGAGAACCAACCGCCCACCTGGAGCACGGGCGCTCCTACTTTGCTTATCCACCAAGCCCCATCACCCTCCGCGAGACCCTCAAGGAAGTGAAGCGCTGCACCCAGAAGGACATCACGATAAACACCTTCATGCTGGACAAGAACCACTACTTGAAGGACTTCGTGAACCAGATCGCCAAGATGAACAAGGGCCGCGTCTTCTACACCACACCCGAACACCTGGGACAGTACATCCTCGTCGATTACGTAGCGCAGAAGCGCAAGCGCTTCGGCGACCGCGCCGCCTGACCGCGTGCGTCGCCCGCCCGGTCCGTCGCTTCAGGCCTTTCCCCCAAACCTGATCCGTTCTGCCGCTCTGATCCTCGTCCTGCCGGTCGTTGGAACAGCGGGCTACATGATCATCGAAGGCTGGACGTTCCTCGACTCGCTGTACATGACCGTCATTACGCTGACGACGATCGGCTACCGCGAAGTCGGCGAACTGAGCGACCTGGGCAGGATCTTCACCATGGCGCTGGCCGTGACAGGAGTGGGCGCGATCTTTTACGCCCTTGTCAGCATCTTTCAGTTCCTCCTCGAAGGAGAACTCGGTAGCCTGATCGGAGAACGTCGCATGTTGTCACAGATCGAGAAGATGAAGAACCACTACATCCTTTGCGGCTTCGGCCGCGTGGGCGAGGAGATCGCCCGCGAACTCAGCTCCCGCAGTCTCCCCTTCGTCGTAATAGAGACTACGCCTTCATCCGTCGATCGAGCACAGGCAAGCAACTACCTGCTGCTCGTCGGCGACGCGACCAGCGATGAAATGCTACGACGCGCCGGAATCAGCAACGCGCGGTGCCTCCTCGCAGCGTCCGATTCCGATTCCGGCAACACCTTCATCACGCTCACAGCGAAGGCGTTGAACCCGGAAATCTTCGTCGTCGCGCGTGCTTCACGTCCCGAGAGTCAGCCCCGCATGCAGCGGGCGGGAGCCGATCGCGTCTTCTCCCCGTACGTTATCGCTGGTCGGCATATGGCAATCTCCGCTCTTCAACCCGTCGTCGTTGAGTTCATCGACACACTCGCGACCGGCGAAGTCGGCGAAAAAGTGCTCGCAGAGATCGAAGTCTCCGAAGAGTCAGGTTTCGTCGGCCAAACGATCGGCGAGATTCTGCAGGACTGCAAGACCGTCGTGACGTTGGGCGTACACAAAAAGGGCGGCCAGATCAGCGTAGCGCCCGCGCTAACGAGCCTCGTGGAACTTGGTGACCGGATCATCGTGATGGGCAGGGAGGACGAACTGGAGCGCGTCCATCCTGCGGAACGCCCGGTTCGCTCCGGACAGCCGGCGCCATCTCACCGCTCGCGTCCAGTGTCCGGCTGAAAGTCAACCAGGAAGTGGTTGGTTGTCCAGAAAGCGCCTGATCACGTCCGCGAAGCCTTCCCGTTGAAGGCGCGGCAGCGAATGACCGGTGTCGCGAAAGACGTGCACTCCTCCGTCTGGCAGTGCCGCTTCCATTCGCCCCGCGATCTCCTCGTCGAGGATCGGGCTGTTCTCGCCCCGACAGACTAGCGTCGGGCATTTCACCCGAGTGAGCGAGGACCACAGAAAGTCGATCTCCGGGATGGCCGCCTTCGTGGTGATGTCCGACAGGCGACGGTCGTACCGGTTCGAGTACTGCCCGTCGTCACCCTGTATCAGCGAGTTCTGGATTAAACGCTCGATGGATCGTTCGTCGAGGGATGGCCACTGCTCCCGGTAGAAGCTCCGGGCCGCTTCCAGGGTGAACGAACTCGGCGGCCGGTCCGACTTCGACGTCATGTCCTGCTTGAGTCCAACGGCGCCCACCCGCGCCATCTGCGGACCCATATCGCACAGGGCAAGGTGCTTCAGCCGCAGCGAATTCTCTCGTGCGTAAGCCATCGACACCCTCGAACCAAGCGAGAGACCTACAAGATCGAACCGTTCCAGCCCCATCTTGTCCACGAACCCCGCGAGGTCGGAAGCCAGCGCCCACACCAGGTAGCCGCCCGGGGCTTGTTCACTCTCCCCGTGCCCTCTGATGTCCGGGGCGAGGATATGAAATTCGCTCAGCAGCCGGTTGGCGCAGTCCTGCCAGTAGTAGGCGTAGTCGCGTAATCCATGCATCAGGACTACCGGACGCCCTGCGGGGTCTCCCCATTCGAAGTAGTGAAGGCGCAGCCCGTTGACCTTCACCTCCCCCTCGGACGGCTGAATCAGAGCTGCTATTTCAGGGGCTCCATTTCGTGCGCGTGAGTGTGATCGTGCCCTTCCGGGCCGTGTTCGTGAATGTGGTCGGGATCTTCGTGGTAGAACTGGAACAGGACTCCACCCGAGTCCTTGGGGTGGATGAACGTCTCGACCCACCCATGTGAGCGGTTCACCCCGCCCCACGGCGCGATACCGAACTCCGTGATCGCCTCCGCAGCCTTGTCTGCATCCTCCACCTCGAATGTCACGTGGTGAAGACCGGGCCCCTTCTCATCGAGGAAGCGGTTGAGATAGCTGCTGCCGTCAAACGGCTCCAGCAACTCGAAGTGTCCGGTACCGCCGGGGACGCGCAGGCCCACTCCCCGGAAACCCGTATCAGCGTTCTCGAACTTACCCTCGACGGTCATCCCCATCAGGTCCACCAGGAGGGGCAGCACGTCATCCACCTTTCTGACCGCCCAGCAAACGTGATCGAGTCGCTTGATTCCCATGTTCTTGTTCATGTGTTCGGCCGGTTCCTTTCGCAGCTATGCGTGCATCCGGACGTTGTCCGGGACTCTGCCATGATAAGAGCGGGGCAACTTGTCGTCATCAAGACTCGCCCGTACGATTGCACGTATCGTGAAAAAGAAGGCTGGGCACTACGATAGGAAAGAAGCCCTCGTAATCGTCAACCCCGTCGCGCATAATGCCCCTCGCGCGCGGCGCAAGAGCGAAGTTGACGAACTCCTGGAGTCTGCCGGTTGGAAGGCTAAGTGGGAAGAGACCACCGGACCCGGACAGGCGACACGTCTCGCTGCGGAGGCGGCAACGAAGAAGATCCCGCTCGTGATCGCCTGCGGTGGCGACGGGACCGTAAACGAGGTGACGAACGGGCTAGTCGGCTCAGGGAGCGCGCTGGGCACTATCCCGGCGGGAACGAGCAACATCTGGGCCAGAGAATCAGGCCTGGACCACAAGACGGTCGAGGCGATGCGCCTCATGATCTCCGGCGAACGCCGCCTGGTCGACGTAGGAAGGACAGGCGGACGACACTTTCTGCTTCTCGCCGGCTTTGGCATCGATGCTTCAATTACCGAGAACGTCCACCTGGGAGTCAAGGACAAGGTCGGCGCCGCGGCGTACGCCCTCGCGGCCATCCAGGAGATGCTTCGTTGGCAGAGCGTACCGGCAACCGTCCGGTTCGACGGATACGAGCGCCACGTCGACTTCCTCATGGCCCTCGTCGGTAACACGCGCCTCTATGCCGGGCTGACAAAAATCGCCTCACGCGCCGTCGTAAACGACGGACGGCTCGATGTCTGCGTATACGAAGGGGACGGACGCCGCGAAATGATCCTCCACGTCCTGCGCACCCTGGCGCAGGTCCACCGCAAGTCGGACAAGACGCTCTACCGCCGAGTCAACAAAGTCGAGTTCCAGTGGGAGGGCAATATCCCGGTGCAAGTCGATGGGGATCCTCTGGATCAATATCCGACAGAAGTGGAAGTGGTTCCCGGATCACTCTGGGTCTCTGTTCCCGATGGATTCTCCAGCAAGCTCTTTATGCCGGAGCCCGCTCGCCAGTCAGCGACCGGACTGAACCTCTCTCGACCGCGAACAGCTTAGCCGTCGATCGGAACGACTCAGGGAAGGCCTCCATGTCTGTTCCTGTCACAATCACCTGTTCCGCTCCAGCAATTGACGACATCACCGTGACGCGTCGCGACGCGTCCATCTCCGAAAGGATGTCATCGAGGAGCAGGATTGGCGGCTCCCCCCTCTGCACTGCGAGGAACTTTGTTTCCGCCAGCCGGAGGGATAGCGCAATTGTGCGCTGTTGGGCCCGCGACGCGAATCCAGATGCTGAGAACCCATTCAAGCCAAAGCGCACGTCGTCACGATGGGGGCCTGTTAGAGTCATGCCAGCGGCAATGTCCCGCTGGTGAGTGAGTCTAAGGCGGTCGCTATAGGCGGGCTGCAAAGAATCCGCGGCGTCACCGGGACCAGTGCTCGCCATTTCCAGACTTGGGGCATAATTCACTTCCAATTCTTCGCCCGGTGCCAGTCGTGCGTGGAACTCAGCCGCCAATCTTGCCAGGCGGCCCACAGCGTCGCGTCGTGATTGCATCACGATCGCCCCGTGAAGCGACAGTTCGTCGTCCCAGTAGACCAGTTCGTCGGCCTTTGCACTGCCCTCACGTATCCGTTTAAGGAGAGCGTTCCTCTGGCTCATCACGCGCTCGAACCGGGATCGAGACGCGGCATACCGGGGATCGACCTGGCTCAGGGTCACGTCGAGATAGCGGCGCCTGAGCGAGGGGCCGCCCATGACCATCTCCATGTCGTCGGCGGTGAAGAGGACCGCCGTAAGCCGCCCAATGGCATGCGTGACGCGTTTGGGCGCGCCGTTGACCTTCACCGTCTTGGTCGCTGGGCGACCGGGGCCCGACCGGCTCATGACCGTAACCTCGATCTTCAGCGGGCCCTCCGACGTCGTTACCTCCCCGACGACCCGCGCGGCCGGCAATACGTCATGGAGTGCCTCTACCCGAATGACCTGTCCCTCTGTTTGGGCATGGACAGCGCGCATGGTCGCCAGGAGGTAAATGGCTTCTAGTAAATTGCTCTTGCCCTGGGCGTTATCGCCAACGAGGATCATGGCCCCAGGAGACAGGGCGAGTTCGATGCGCGTGAAGTTCCGGTAGTCGGTTATTAGCAGGCTGTCAAGGCGCACGATCCGAGTATACGCAGGGGCGGAGCAGTACAGCCGCCGTCGGGCCAGCGCTAATGTGGAGCGGCGCCCTCCCGCGATTCCTTCTGTGTGTAGTCGACGCGTGTCGACGAGATGACTTGCGCTGCGCGTTGAGGCGCTGGAACTGCAACGCAAAACCGGCTGCCATACCCGGGCGCCGGCTCAACCCAGATCCTCCCGCGGTGGAGTTCAACGATCGACTTCGCTATCGCCAGGCCTAAGCCCAGGCCAGAGCGGTCGCCACGAAAGAAAGGCTCGAAGATCTGATCCGCGTCCTCCGGGCCCACGCCCGGCCCAGAGTCCGTGACGGTGATCATGACCTCATTTCCGGACGAGCCACTGTGGACGAGGATATGCCCACCCGGCGGACTGTACCGCTGCGCGTTGGAGAATAAGTTGATCAAGACCTGTTCAAATCTCAAGCGATCGATGCGGACCAGGAGATCAGGATCGTCCTCTGCCACTTCAAGGGTCTGAGCCTTGGCCGATAGAAGAGGCTGAACAATCTGAACAGCGCCGGAAATCACGTCCCGTAAGACCGTAGTCTCGGGTTCCAGTCTGGGGAGGAAATCATCCTGGCGGGATGTCGAGACCAGGTCCTCCACGAGGCTTCGCATGCGCGCCGCACCTTTTACTATGTTCCTGAGCAAACGTCCCTTTGCTTCAGTCGCGTCTTCCGGGGCCTCCTCTTCCAGGAGCATCTCAGCCGCCAGGGTGATCGACGTCAGCGGTGTCCGAAGCTCGTGCGATACGGTGTTCAAGAAGTCGCTCTTCATCCGGTGTAGCCCTTCGTAATGAAGTGCATTGGCGCGCTGACCCTCGTATAAGCGGCAGTTATCCAGTGCCAGGCCGAGCACCATTGCCAGGGCCGCGAGGAGCCTCGTGTCACCGAGTTGTGGGTTGCGCCGGTCAGCTGCAAGAAGGAGCACGCCCAGGGTTTGCTCCCTGCTGGGGAGAGGAACCGTGACCACGTCCATCTTCGGCAGTGAGTGCAACCATGGATCGTCCTCAGACGAACGCCGAACCGGATGACGTGCTCCAGTCTCTCCCAGCCCACATGACGCGGCAGATATGGGGACAGCGTTAAGGAGCCACGCCTTCTCCAGCCCGTATGCAGCGACCGGCTCCACCTCTCGATCATCCTCGCTCAATACCCCGATAATGACAGCCTTCAGGTCCAGCCACTCACCCAGGGAGTCTACGGTCACGGTACACGCTTCCTTGAAATCGTGGATCGCGGCCACTGCGTAACCCAACCGGTGCGGATACGCATAGCGGCGGTGTGTGCGCGCTTGCCAGCGCGCCGCCAATTCGACCGCTCCGAAGGATATCCCTGCGGCCGGAATCAAAACGAACACGATCTCCAGGCGGGAAGGATTGAGGGTAAGGGCGTAGATGAGTAACGGGAAGGCGATCGCCCATGCGATCCCGGCGAACGCCCACAATTTGGCAATGCGCACCTGCCGGATCGGATCGAGCTGAAGGTCTTCCATCTGCCCCGTGATACTCCCGCTAATCAAGATGGGACAGAATGGCGCCAGTTACAGGACAAAAGAAAAGCGCTCTCGAGTCGAAAGCTCGCGGGGGTGCGGCGATGAGACCCGAGAAGCGCTGAAAACGCCCAACAGTTGCGGCCCTGTTGGGACACTCTGATTATGATGAAGAATTTACGTAGTTGTCAAGGATTAGCATTACTGTTTACGCAAGTATGCGCACTCGAGAATTTGTGGAAAACGGCCCATATCTTGTGAAAAGCTTGGGGATACGAAGTTGAATTGGCCGCATAAATGTCTAGGCTGCCACGAACTTGTAGCCAACACCTCGCTCGCTGACGATTCGGCCGATGGTTTCCGGGTCGCCCTCGAGTTTCTGCCGAAGCCGCCGCACGTAGACCTTCAGGTAGTCGACCTCATCGGTGTACTCCCGCCCCCAGACCTTGGAGAGCAGCGTACCGTGCGGAAGTACTCGTCCGGCGTTCCGGCTGAGGTGGAACAAAAGTGAGTACTCGGTCGGTGTCAGTCTGACGGGATCGCCCGCGACCGTCACCGTGCGGCTGGCGTAGTCAATGTGCAGGTTCCCGGACTCGAACGTCTCGTTCTCCTCCGGCGCCTTTACCTGGTAGCGGCGCACGACGGCCCTGACACGGGCCAGCAATTCGAGGTGACTGAACGGCTTCGTGATGTAGTCGTCGGCACCCATTTCCAATCCGCGGACCTTGTCCACCTCCGAATCGCGAGCGCTCAGCATGACGATCGGCACATCGTAGTCGCCGCGAATCTCCTTGCAGAGAGAGAAGCCATCCGCGCCGGGAAGGTTGATATCGAGGAGGATCAGATCGGGGCGGTCTTGCTCGATTAGCCGATACGCCTCTTCCGCGGATGACGCGGCGGTTACCTCCGCTTCTGGCCAGCGTAGGGTGAAACAGAGATTAACTACTTCAACGATATCCGGCTCGTCGTCAACTACCAGAATTTTCATGCGCGCGTAGCCCCTCCGAGGGCAAGTACCTCTGAGATGTTCACAATCTAAGATTGACCACGCATCGTGCGCGTTACACCGCTGCCCGGTTGTTATCCAGCCCAGGAGGGTCTTAGGCCGACGAAGAGCCGAGGAGGTCGAGCAATCCCAGGAGTGGTATTCGGGCCCATTCAGGGCGGTTATTCAGTTCGTATTCAATCTCGTAAACGGCCTTCTCGAGAAGGAACGCTTGAAGCAGAGTCTCGAACTGGTCCGGGTGCTCAGGCAAAATCGGCACACTGCTCGCCTCTTGCAGATATCCTCGCAGGAAGGCAGCGCTCGACCACTTGAACCAGTAGTTCCCCCAGGTCGTCAGGGCCGGTGCTTGCGACCGGCGCACCAATCCACCCTTGAGCAGATTAAGCAACGTGAACGACGAGGCGTAGTGCAGCGACCGAATGAGCCCCGCGACATCCCGCAGGGGAGAGCGCTTCAAGCGCCGCTCGCTCAACGGGCGCAGCGGCTCTCCTTCGAAGTCAATGATCACGAAGTCCTTGCCGGTAAACAGCACTTGCCCGAGGTGATAATCACCATGAACGCGAATCCGTGAGCCGGTCATGGGCTGGTCGACCAGCGCACGGAACCGACCAACTAACTCCTCTTCGCGGGAAATCACCTGTTGCGCAACCTCTCTAGTGTCACTGTCCAATGAGGACAACTGTCGCCGCAACGAGGGTATGATCCGCGACATTGTTCCCCGCATGCCCTGGTACATCGACCGCTGATAGAAAGGCGACATGGGCTCCGGGCGAAACGCAGCCTCGTCCACCTTCGAGGACAGGGCAACATGTAGTTCACCCGTACGTTGCCCCAGGAGTTCCGCCGACCTCCGATAGTTCATAAGACTCTCCGGGGGTTCGTCTGGCTCCTGGCCAACAAGGCTCGTAATCGGCCCGCTCGGGATGGGAGCCGGCGTCAGTTTCGTCCCTACCGCCGACATTACCTCCTCGAAATACGTTGTCAGGGAGTCGGTGGTCAGGTCCCATGCGTCTCCCTCGTTTTTCACATATTCCTGTAGCACCGCGACCGTAGATGCCTCGGAGCGACCCTGTTGCCATTCCATGTACCCGGCGATTCTCGGAGTGCTTACCTCCGGCGCGTGGCGGTTGAGGAATTGGCCAATTTCGAGGTCCGGGTTGGTTCCGGGGTCCGGGCGGCGCACAAGCTTAAGGATCAGTTTCTCGCCATAGGCGATCGATGTGTTTGACTGTTCGGCCCGAACGATCCAGGGCTCAATTCCGCCCGCCCCGCCGCGGAGTCCGCGTAGTTCGTCCGTGGGCATAGCGAGGAGGGAGCCGGATTGTCCGCGCAACTTTTTTCGGCGCCAGATGAGGTCCATGATGGCCATCAGGAAGTCGTTGTCTGCGGTTGCTTCATACACAGTGCCCGACTGGCCGAAGCCAGCACTCTCCACAGACACGATGAACGAATTGGGATGCTCGCGCAGAATACGGTTGAGGTTGCCTCCCGAAGCGAAGGCGATAGGCACGATGTAGGATTCTGGCTCACCCTCGATGTAGTCGATCCTCAGGACCGTGAGATGGGCGTCCAGCTTCCCTTCTGTGGGAATCCGGAACGAATCCACGATTCGGCAGGACTGCATACTTCGGGCCTTACCTCCAAACCACCGCTGTCGCCGCAGAAACGATGGCAGCACGGATTCGAACAGTGGCTTCATGTGTCCCGTTAGCAACTGATCCCATTCGCCGCTCACGCTCAGCGAGCGCACCTCGGCTTCGGCATTGTTGTTGTTCTCGCTCCGCAGCTCGAACCAATAGAACGCGTGTGGCCCGAGCGTGATGAAGTAAGGCAGGTCTCCGATCCGGGGAAACTCGTTGCGGCCAAATAACTCGATCGGTGTATCGCCCTTGAACTCCGCAAGGTCCAGTTCAACGTACTGCGCGAACCTTGACATGTTGGCGACAACAAGAATGATTTCGTCGCCGTATTGCCTCGTGAAGGCCAGCACCTTCCGGTTTTCCGGATACAGGAACTTGATGGCGCCGCGGCTAAATGCCTTGTAGCGTTTCCTCAGCGCGATTAGCCGTTTCATCCACCAGAGAAGCGAGTGGGAGTTGTTCTGCTGCGCTTCGACATTGACCGTTTCGTAGTGGTACTCCGGATCGACAATGACCGGCATGTAGAGCCGTTGCGGATTGCCCCTCGAGAAGCCCGCGTTCCGGTCTGCGCTCCATTGCATCGGCGTCCGCACTCCGTTGCGGTCTCCCAGGTAGATGTTGTCGCCCATGCCGATTTCGTCGCCGTAATAAAGCACCGGCGTCCCCGGCAAGGAGAAGAGGAGACCGTTCATTAGCTCCATCCGCCGCCGGTTGTTGGCGAGCAGTGGCGCGAGCCGCCTGCGTATCCCCAGGTTGATGCGTGCCTGAGTGTCCTGCGCGTAGTGCCGGTACATGTAGTCCCGGTCCTCATCGGTGACCATTTCAAGGGTCAACTCATCATGGTTCCGGAGGAACGTGGCCCATTGGCAGCCTTCAGGTATAGGCGGTGTCTGCGAGAGGATGTCGATTATGGGGAAGCGGTCCTCCATATGGACCGACATGAACAGGCGAGGCATCAGAGGGAAATTAAAGTTCATATGGCATTCGTCGCCGTCGCCGAAATATGAAGCCGCGTCGTCTGGCCACTGGTTTGCTTCGGCCAGCAGCATTCGGTCCGAAAACCTTTCGTCAACATGGCGCCTTAGCTCCCGCAGGAATTCGTGCGTCTCCGGCAGGTTTTCGGAACTCGTGCCCTCGCGCTCGAAGAGGTAGGGTACGGCGTCGAGCCGCAAGCCATCCACCCCGGCCTTCAGCCAGAAATCAACCACATCCAGCAACTCGGCTCGCACCGCGGGATTCTCGAAGTTGAGGTCGGGCTGATGGGAGTAGAAGCGGTGCCAGTAGTACGAGTGCGCGACAGAGTCCCACGCCCAGTTGGACGATTCGAAGTCCCCGAAAATGATCCGCGCCGATCGATATTTGTCCGGGGAGTCACTCCAAACATAGAAGTCACGCTCAGGGCTGCCCTCCGGTGACCTTCGCGCCGTCTGAAACCACCTGTGATCGTCCGAGGTGTGGTTCAGCACCAGCTCGGTGATCACCCTGAGACCCCGCCGGCGCGCCTGCTTCAGGAACGACTGGAAGTCCTTCATCGAGCCAAAGGCCGGGTTCACGCCAGTGTAGTCGGCGATATCGTAGCCATCGTCGCGCCCCGGCGACGGGTAGAAGGGAAGAAGCCAAACCGCCGTCACCCCGAGGTCCTGGAGGTAGTCCAGCTTTTCGGTCAACCCCGCAAAATCGCCCACGCCGTCGCCGTTACTGTCATGGAACGAACGGACGTGTACCTGGTAGATGATCGCGTCCTTGTACCAGAGCGCATCATCCTCCACCCTCTGTGCATCACTCCGGTGCTGCTCTTGAACGGCCACTAGGCGGTTCCCCTCGAAGAGGAAGGGAGTGACACCCTTAGCAACATGGCTGGGCTCTCCGCCGGGTCGAGCCTGACCTTCTGTGCCGGCCCACGCCACGTGCTGGTCTCTCCCGAGAGGAGATCGCACACGTCGAATTCTTGCCTCGCGCGCTTCAGACCGAGTTCTGAAGGCACGATCTTCAGATACCCGGACTGGGCGCTCTTAGGATCGAGGTTCACAACACCAAGAACGACGTTACTTCCGTCCGGGCTTGTCCTCGAGTACGCGATCAGCTTCGGATTGGCGATTTCGTGGAAGCGCAGTCCCGTGCTTGACTGAAGTGCTGGGTTATCATGCCGTGCGCGGTTGAGCGCCGTGATCAAGCCACGAAGGCTATCCGTCCGGTCGACGTCCCAGTGGCGGATCTCGTACTTCTCCGAGTTGAGGTATTCGTCGCTGCCTTCCTCCAGTGCCAGGTGCTCCGTTAGCTCGTAGGTCGGGCCGTAAATCCCATAGTTCGGGGAGAGCGTCGCTGCTAGCACCAGCCGCAAGATGAATGTCGAACGGAGGCCGGCCCGCATCTGTCGGGTGAGAATATCTGGCGTGTTCGGCCAGTTGCTGGCCCGGAAGAAATCAACGACCGGAGGCGTCGATACCTCGCTAAAGTATTCAGTGAGTTCAGCCTTATTGATCTTCCACGGAAAGTAGGAGTACGACTGGGTGAACCCAACCTGGGATAAGCGATACATAACTCTCAATCGGGTAAACGCTTCGGCGAGGAAAATGACGTCGGGGTCCACGCTGCGCACTTCGTGGATGCACCATTCCCAGAAAGCGAACGGCTTCGTGTGGGGGTTGTCGACGCGGAAAATCTTCACCCCCTGATCTACCCAGTAGAGGAAGACGCTCTTGAGTTCTTCCCACATCGCCTGCCAGTCAGGCGTGTCCCAGTCGAACGGATAGACATCCTGGTACTTTTTCGGAGGGTTCTCGGCGTATTGGATGCTTCCATCAGGGCGCATCTTGAACCACTCGGGATGCTCCCTAACGTAGGGATGGTCCGGGGAACACTGAAAGGCGATATCAAGCGCAACTTCGAGGTCCATCTCCCGGGCGGCCTTCACCAGGTGGCGGAAGTCGGCCAGCGTCCCCAGGTCACGGTTGATCGCCTTATGCCCGCCCGCTTTCGACCCAATTGCCCAGGGGCTTCCGGGATCGCCGGGAACCGCCGTGAGGCTGTTGTTTACTCCCTTCCGGAACGCCGCGCCGATGGGATGAATAGGCGGTAAGTACAGCACGTCGAAACCCATGCCTCGCACATAAGGCAGCCGCGCCTCCACGTCAGCGAAGGTTCCGGGCCGGTCTGGGTCAGGCGATGCTGACCGAGGAAACATCTCGTACCACGTGCTGAATGCCGCCCGTTTCCGCTCAACCAGCACTCTTAGGTTTTGCTCGTACTTCGCGACGGCCTGAGCGTCCCTGTGCCGGCGCGCTATCTTGGCGACATCACGGGCAACCTTGAAAGTATCGACCTTTTGAACAGCTTTCATTTCTTGTGCGGCGAGGCTGAGACGTCGTGCTGCTTCTCCCTTGGAATTTCTTGATGCCGTTTCCAGGAGGCCAGCGCCGATGTCCAGATCGAGTTTCGATGCCTGACCCGCCTTAGCTTTCAGGGCGAAATTGCGCTTCCACGTCGCGAAATGATCGACCCATGCCTGCAGCGTAAAAACATAGGTTCCACGCTCCTCGGCCGGGAATTCGCCACGCCAGTGGTCCCCCTCGAAGTCCGCCAGTTCCATGGGAGCCACCTGCCAGGTGGACTCCTCTTCACGCTTGTAAAGCAGGTCCACCGCCAGCTCATCGTGGCCGTGCGAGTAAATATCTGCCTCAACCACGACTGGTTCGCCCACCGTCCCGTTGGCGGGATACCGGCCCTCATCAACGCGGGGTCTGACGCCCTCGATAATTACGGGGCTGACTGACTGAGTATCGACTGGGCGTGAAATGCTGGCTCCAGGCTGGCGGGATGAGGATGTTCTGGAGGTCATAGCCGCGGTTACGACAATCATACAGGCACGCGCTGGTTGCCATCCGGCGCCTCCGCTATGCTGCTCTCATGCCGATTCCCTCTTCGTTCGAAACCCTTGATGTCCAACAGGACGGTGGCATTGTCTTTGTTCGCTTCAACCGCCCGGAGAAGAAGAACGCCATCAACCGCCGTATGCACGACGAACTGCAGTCCCTGTGCCAGGCTCTGAACGCTGACTTTGATTCCCGCGTGATCGTGTTCTCAGGCAACGGCGACTGCTTCTCGTCCGGTGCCGACACAAGCGAATGGCGAATCCCGGGCTCCGCCAACGAACTAGCGGTCCGTGACATTTCGGGCGTTGGTGGCCGAACCTCGGACGCGATTGATGGCCTGAACCAGGTCACCATCGCCGCCGTCCATGGCTACGCCATTGGTGGCGGCCTTGTGCTTGCGGCGTGTTGCGACATTCGGGTGGCGCAGCGATCGGCCTGGTTCTCGATCCCGGAAGTCGAACTCGGGCTACCGCTCGGCTGGAACGCCCTCCCGCGCCTGGCTCGCGAGATGGGCCACTCCCGCGCGCTCGAACTCACCGTGACGTGCGAGCGATTCAACGCAGAAAGGGCACACGAATACGGCCTCGTGACGCACCTGGTTGACGATGGAGACGCAGCCGCAAGGGCGACAGAAATCGCGAGGAAGATCGTCGCGCAGCCCGCCCTTCCCGTGGCCCTGACGAAGGCAACGATGCGTGCTATCCGCAAGGGCTCGGAGCTCGGGCAGGTCTCCTACAGCGATGGCGACCTCCTCCTCTATGCCCGGCTTGTCGCTCAGCGGGCAGCGCGGCTCGAGAAGGAGGGGCGGGCCGAGTGACCCGCACCTACTGGGACGCCGAAGTTTACGAGCGGATCGGCACACCAATGCGCCGGTGGGCGCAACAGCTTATCCAGGACCTGGCCCTCGCAGGCGACGAGACAGTGCTGGATGCAGGCTGTGGCTCAGGCTCCGTCACGTTCGATCTCCTGGAACGACTCCCCAACGGAAAGATCTACGCCGTCGACAATTCCCCTCAGATGATTGAGCAACTGTCTTCAGCTGTTCAGGAACGTGGCATTCAGAACGTCACTCCGATCCTGGCGAGCCTCACGGACTTTTCCTTACCGGAGCAGGTGGATGTCGTGTTTTCCAACGCCGTGCTCCACTGGATTCCAGACGACGAAGCGCTCTTCACTTGCCTGTTCCGTGCCGCCAAACCCGGCGGAAGATTCCGCGCCCAGTGCGGCGGCGCCGGGAACATAGACCATTTGATGGAAGCCACTCGCGCCGTGGAAGCCCGCGACCCCTACAGCCAGTTCATTGCGAAGCCGATGGACCCGCGGAAATATCGCACACCAGGCGAGGTGACGGAATCCATGAACGAATGTGGCTGGACTGACGTCAAAGGCAACCTGTTCGATTCGCCGGTCCCTTTCGACAATCCCGACGATGCGTCGCTCTACTTACGCACCGTGATACTCCAACAGCAGGTGGAGGTTCTCCCGGACGATCTTGGGCAGCCCTTTCTCAGCGACGTCGTCGCCGAGATTATCGAACGCCAGGGAGCGCCATTCGTGGCCGACTACACTCGCCTCGATATCTGGGCTAATCGTCCGTGCTGAAAGGGCGAGAGGCCCTTCGTACGAAGGGCCTCCTCATCACGCACCCCCGTTGAGAGCTATATTCGGCCGGAAATACCGATCAAGACCGCGTACGCGAACAGGGTCACGTAAAGCCCCGTGACCGCTATGCGCCGCAGCATACGGTAGCGCCAGTCCACGTTTCCTCCCTATCGAACTAGCTATTCCGGCAAATGCGGAGGAGGTGGGCACGCACCCCGGTCCCTGGATGGGACCACCATCAGCCCCGCAACTGATGGTTGCTGAGATCCGCACCTCCTCCAGTGTCTATAACCGCATCTGCGGTTGACCCATTACAGGCAATGCAAGACCCCGTTTCGAGGCCTCCGTTTTCGCCAGAGGAGCTGGCCGCCGATATACTTGGCGTGCCAGTTCAGCGCCCAAAGGAGGAAGCATGGCGGAGTACAAAAACGTTCTGTACGAAAAAAAGGGGCATCTCGCCTATGTAACCATCAATCGCCCTGATCGCCGCAATGCAATCGACCCAGCCACCAGCGCTGAACTCAAGCAGGTGTTTGATGACTACAAGGCGGATGATGAACTGTGGGTGGCGATCCTGACCGGGTCAGGAGAACAGGCCTTCTCTGCTGGTGCCGACCTCGTCGCGATGTCGAAGGCCCTGTCAGGCGGCGGCGATGGAGTACCGATGAATGTGCCCTTTGGCGGCATCACCCGCGGCTTCGAGTGCTGGAAGCCGATCATCGCCGCGATCAACGGCTATTGCCTTGCCGGCGGCCTCGAGATCGCGCTTTGCTGTGACATCCGGATCGCCGCCGACCATGCGACTTTCGGCCTCCCGGAACCAAAACGCGCCATCATCCCTGGCGCGGGCGGCACCCAGCGCCTTCCCCGTGCCGTCCCCCTCGCTTTCGCCATGGAACTCCTCCTCACCGGCGACCGCTTCGATGCGGAGACCGCCCTGCGATTCGGCCTCGTCTCTCGGGTCGTGCCTTCGGGCGAACTTATTGCCACCGCGGAAGAAGTCGCAGGCAAAATACTCGACTGTGGCCCCCTCGCGGTCCGCGCAATCAAGCAAGCCGCGATGCAGGGCCGAGAGATGACTCTCGAAGACGGGCTTCGCCTCGAATCACAACTCACCGGAAAGATATTCTCGTCCGCTGACGCCCGTGAGGGTCCGCGCGCCTTCGCCGAAAAGCGCGCGCCAGCCTACAAGGGGGAATAACCACAATGCCTGACATGGCGATGCTCGATAACCTCCGGCACGGCGCCGAAGTGCTCAGCACCGACGGGTACGAAGTCGGCAAGCTCCACACTGTCCTCCTCGACGGGCGGGACGAAACCATCACCCGCGTCGTCGTCAACGCCGGACCTCACTTCCCGGCGCCCGGCTTCGGCTCACCCGATCTCATCGCCGTTCCGGTGGAGGATGTGGCCGACGCCCGGGATGATCGCGTTGTCCTCAACATCACCCGCGAGAAGTTCCGGGACATGCCGTCCTTCGCCGACTACTCGCCGCCGCCACCTCCAGAGGCTTCCGATAAGGAACGGCGTGGAGTCATCGACGTGGCCATTGCCCTCGCTCAGTCGTTCGCGTCAATCGGCGGAGTCCCCGTGCACCGGGAAGCCTTTCGCCGCGCCGAGTTCGAGCGCCACCTTTTCAACGACGCTCCCGTCTGGCGCAACGACCCCCACGAGCAAATCGGCGAGGTCGAGCATGTGCTCGCGGACGAACAGGACGAGGAGATCGAGGCTATCGTCGTCCGCCGCGGCGAGGTTCTGGGCGACAAGATCATCCTGCCTATCGACTACGTGTCCGAGGTCTTCGGAGGCATCGTCCGTGTGGACATCACCGACGAGCAGATCGACGCGCTCGAAGAGTACGAAGACTAGCCACGCTGGTCCTTCTGGGTGCCAGTGTGGCCCCGCAAGAATGCGGGCGGCGGGCCGAAGGGTCGGCCCGCCGCTTTGCCCAGGGGGTGGGACTTGGGGGTGAAGTTGTCGTTGTTACGCGCCTACTTGAACGCTGGGATGATCTCCTCGCCGAAGAGGCGGATGGTTTGCATGCAGCTCTCGTGGGAGATGCGGCCCGCCTGGACCATGAGGATCAACTGGTCGCAGCCGGCGTCGGCGTACTTCTGGACCGCGTTGCGGACGCGCTCCGGGGTGCCGATGCAGACTGCGCCGGACTCCCATTGTTGGTCGAACTCTGTGCCGTCGGAGTGCTTCATACGCTCCTCGACCATCGC
>DAINRO010000024.1:0-30612 GCA_036741795.1 Chloroflexota bacterium | reverse complement strand
GGGGCGAGGCCGAGCGCCTCGTACGTGACCATCTCGTTCGCGGAGAAGCAGTCGTGCAGCTCGACGACGTCGACCTGCTCGGGCCCGATCCCCGTCTTCTCGTAGACGCGCTGGGCGGCGACGCGGGACATCTCGCTGCCGATGAGCTTGATGGAGGACTTGCTGTCGAAGGTGTCCTGCATGTCCGTGACCATCTCCTGGGCGAGGATCTCGATCGCCTGGTCCTGCAGGTTGTGCTTCTTGACGAAGGCCTCGCTCGCGAGGACGGCGGCGCCTGAGCCGTCGGAGGTGGGGCAGCACTGGAGCTTGGTCAGTGGGTCGTGGACCATCGGCGCTTCGAGGATCTGGTCGAGCGTGTATTCGTCCTGGAACTGGGAGTAGGGGTTGTTCACGGAGTGCTTGTGGTTCTTGTAGCCGATCTTGGCGAAGTGAAGGGGCGTGGAGCCGTACTTCTCCATGTGCTCGCGGCCGGCGTTTCCGAAGAGCTGAGCCGCGGGCGGGTGAGGCTCGAAGCCACGGAGCTGGACCATGGCGTTGACGTGCTGGTCCATCGGGTTGATGCGGTCGGTGAAGGTGGCGCCGAGGGAGCCCTTCTGCATCTTCTCGAAGCCCAGGGCCAGGACGCAGTCGGAGAGGCCGCCCTCGATGAGCTGCTTGCCCATGAAGAGGGCCGTGGAGCCGGTCGAGCAGTTGTTGTTAACGTTGTAAACGGGGATGCCGGTGAGGCCGAGCTGGTAGACAGCGCGCTGACCGCAGGTGGACTCGCCGTAGACGTAGCCGACGACTGCCTGCTCAACCTCGTTGTAGGGGATGCCGGCGTCCTTGAGGGCGTTCTCGCCTGCTTCCTTCGCCATGTCCGGGTAGTCCCAGGCCTTTGAGCCAGGCTTCTCGAACTTGGTCATGCCGACGCCGATGACGTAAACCTTGTTTCCCATGGAGTTCTCCTTCGTGGTGCCTGAGGGTCTTGCCCTCGCGGGGCCGCAAGATTGGTTTTACCGCATCCAGCGGTGAACGTCTATGCACTCAACGAGGAAGGAGCGAAGAAACTAATTCACGTGGTTTTACTTGGAGTTAAACGCTGTTAACAGGCCGTTAAACGACGCACACCATACCGCCTACCTACGCTGAAGCCGACAGATTACAGCTAAGAAGGAGAACAACGCATGCACGTTCTGAACACGCGGTTGATCCGTCTATCGATGCTGGTGGGATTGCTGGCGCTTGCGCTGGCCTTTGTGGCCTGCAGCGATGACGACGACGATACGGGTGACGACGGCGGAGATGGAGGCGGTGGTGGCAAGACCGAAATTGTCACGGGCTCGGTCGACCTCGAAGGCCTGAGTGGCTCTCTCGCCAGCGACGGCTCGTCGACCGTCTACCCGATCACGGCTGCCATGGCCGAGGAGTTCGGCGGCATATCACCAGCCCGCGTGGACGTGGCGTTCTCTGGAACCGGCGGCGGCTTCGAGAAGTTCTGCGCCGGGGAGATCGAGGTGGCGAACGCCTCGCGACCGATCGACGAGGATGAGATAGTGCTCTGCGCAGACGGTGGTATCGCCGAGGGTGACATCGTGGAGCTGCAGGTGGCCATCGACGCGCTCACCGTGATGGTGAACCCGGAGAATGACTTCGTGGAATGTCTGACGGTTGATCAGCTGCACGCTATCTTCAAGGAGGGTGGCGTCTCCAACTGGAACGAGGTCGATCCTTCGTTCCCCGATGAGCCAATCGTCCGGTTCTTCCCGGGCACTGATTCCGGCACGTTCGACTACTTCGTCGAGGAGATCATCGAGGGAGTGGAAGAGACCGCGACACACACCGGAGATGGCACACCGTCGGAGGATGACAACGTGCTGGCTGTTGGGATCGAGAACGACCCCAATGCCATCGGCTATTTCGGCTTTGCTTACTACCAGGGGGCTGGGTCCGCTCTAAAGGCAGTTCAGATCGATAATGGTGAGGGTTGCGTTGAACCGTCGTTCGATACCGCTCTCGACGGAACGTATGCTCCTCTGAGCCGGCCACTCTTTATCTATACATCCACCACCCTCCTAGAGGACACGAGCAGCCCTGCCCTAGGATTCGCCGAGTTCTACCTGATCAACAGCGAGACAATCGTCCCGGAGGTCAAGTACGTGCCCTTGCCTCAGGATCTCCTGGATGAGCAGCTCGCGAAGCTGGACCCGTACCTGCCGTAATCAACATGCAGGCTATAGAGGGCGGTCATTTCTATCGTGGCCGCCCTCTATACTTGCGCGGGATGGTCAACCTGGGAACCTCTGATAGGGCGGCAGGACGTCGATGAACCTGGCCAGCGATTCCCGAACACTCGCCGATGGGGCCCTCGATAAGCGTACGTTCGGCCGTCCTACGGAGACGGCAATCATGGGGCTCTTGCTCCTCTGTGCGGCTGTTTCGCTAATAACCACCGCAGTCATCATCCTTGTCCTCGTTCGCGAGACGATCACATTCTTTGAAGTCGTGCCGTTACAGGACTTCTTTCTCGAAACCGAGTGGCAACCTCTCTTCGAGCCGGTTTCGTTCGGCATCTGGGAGCTGGTCGCTGGCACGCTCAACACAACGTTTTGGGCCCTGCTGTTTGCGGTCCCACTCGGACTCGCGACTGCGATCTACCTGAGCGAGTACGCGCACAACCGTACCCGCAAGCTTGTGAAGCCAGTCCTGGAGGCGCTGGCCGGCGTGCCGACGGTCGTGTACGCCTACTTCGCCCTCACGTTCATCACACAGGATGTCCTTCAACCGCTGCTCGGCAAGGAGAACGTCCCGATCTTTAACGCCATGGCGGCAAGCATCATGCTCGCCGTGATGATCCTACCGACGATCGCCTCGATCTCCGAAGATGCCATGTCCAATGTACCCCGCGACCTCCGGGAGGCTGCGTACGGCCTGGGGGCGACCCGCCTTGAGGTCGCCACCCGGGTCGTCGTCCCCGCGGCGCTATCTGGCATCATCGCGGCCATTCTCCTGGCGATCGCGCGGGTAGTCGGCGAAACGATGATCGTGGCGATCGCCGCCGGGTCGACGCCCAACTTGACGCTGAATCCGTTCGAAGGTGTCCAGACGATGACCGGCTTCATGCTGCAAGTGGGATTGGGCGATGCGGCACGTGGGACCGTGGACTACCAGGCGCTGTTCGCCGTTGGCAGCATGCTATTTGTCATCACGTTCGCTATTAACGTGGGTGCCTATTGGTTCGTCCGCCGCTATCGCGAGGAGTACGAATAGTGGCTGTTTCCTCGTCAATGCGTTTGCGGGCGGAGGGCGCCGTCGCGCGACGCCAGTGGCTATCGAGAGCTTCCAGGTACCTGTTCCTCGGCGCCACCCTTTGCGGCCTGGCAGTCCTCGCCTTGCTCATGTTCATTACGCTCAGGGAGGGTCTCGAGCGACTGGACTGGGACTTCCTTGTGAACTATCCGTCCCGATTCCCCGAACAGGCGGGTATTCGCCCGGCGCTCCTCGGCACTATCTGGGTGGTCGGTGTCACCATGATCCTCGCCGTTCCCATCGCTGTGGGCACAGCTATCTGGATTGAAGAATTTGCTCCGCGCAACGGATTCCTCTCGTTCGTGAAACTGAATCTTTCCAACCTCGCCGGTGTGCCCAGCATCATCTACGGCATCCTCGGTCTGGCCGTGTTTGTGCGATTCTACAGCCTCGGACCGGTGATTCTTGCGGGTAGCCTCACCCTGGCCCTGATGATTATTCCGATGACGGTAATCGCTTCGCAGGAGGCGATCCGGCAAGTGCCTCCGAGCCAGCGCGACGGCGCGCTTGCCCTCGGAGCGACGCGGTGGCAGGCCGTGCGCCACAACGTCTTGCCGAGCGCCATGCCCGGAATAATGACCGGCATCATCCTGGCGCTTTCCCGGGCGGCGGGAGAGACCGCCGCGATCATCATGATCGGCGGCTTCACGTTCCTGCAGTTCTCACCCAGCTTCCTTACTCCGGTGCAAAGCCTGACAGACGCGTTCACGATCCTGCCGATCCAGATCTACGGTTGGACGATCGACCCTCGCGAGGCGTTCCGGCAAAACGCAGCCGCGGCGATCATCGTGCTCATGGTGGGCGTCATGGTGCTGAACATCTTCGCAGCCGTGATTCGGGAACGGTTCCGCCCGTCGTGATTGGTCAAGGGGGGCCAGCGATGCGACAATTGACGCCAATGAAGGAAGCCGAGCTGAGAGAGACCGAAGATCGCCTGCAGGCTGCTGCGGCACCGCTTGCCAGCCTTGCCGATCCGACGCCGGGCTCCGAACTCGGAGCGATCAGGGTTCCGGATGGAGAGGCCGTCTTCGAGCTGAGTGATGTCGGTGTCTGGTACGGGAATAAGCACGCCATCAGCGGCATCAACATGCAGATCCCGGTCCGCAAGGTCACCGCGCTCATTGGTCCCTCCGGATGCGGCAAGAGTACGCTCCTCCGCTGCTTGAACCGGATGAACGACCTGATCCCCGGAGCGCGGATAGAAGGGGAGATCAATTACCACGGGACGGACATCTACGCGAAGAAGGTTGACCCCGTAGAAGTCCGTCGTCGAATCGGGATGGTCTTCCAGAAGCCAAACCCGTTCCCCAAGTCGATCAGGGACAACGTCACGTTTGGCGCGAAGGTGAACCGGATCAAGGGAACCCCCGACGAAATCGCCGAACGCGCGTTGCGGCAGGCTGCTCTTTGGGAGGAGGTCAAGAACGACCTTTCCAAGTCCGGCCTCGCTCTTTCAGGCGGTCAGCAGCAACGGTTGTGCATTGCCCGCGCCCTCGCCGTCCAGCCTGACGTCATCTTGATGGACGAGCCGTGCTCCGCGCTGGACCCAATCGCCACGCTTAAGATCGAGGACCTGATCCGAGAGCTTACGAAGGAGTACACGATCATCATCGTCACCCACAACATGCAGCAGGCTGCCCGTGTTTCCGATAACACCGCGTTCCTCCTGGCCCAGGAACACGGCGTTAACGGCCAGCTTATCGAATATGGCCCGACCAACGAGTTGTTTACGAACCCGCGGGACAAGCGCACCGAGGACTACATCACTGGCCGGTTCGGATAGGTGGAGGGGAAATGACGAGAGCGGCTTTCGAGCGACAACTGAACGAGATCCAGGAAGACATGCTTGTGATGGCCAGCATGGTGGAAACGGCTGTCCTCCAGAGCATCGAGGCTCTGAAGACGCGTAACGTCGCGCTTGCGCAGCGGATTATCGAGCATGACATTGACATCAACCAGAAGCGGTACGACGCGGAGGAGAAATGTGTCGAGTTGATCTCCCTGCAGGCGCCTCTCGCCAGCGACCTCCGGACGATCATCTCTGTCCTGCACATAACAGTGGACCTGGAGCGCATGGGCGACCACGCGGAGGGGATCGCCAAGATTGCACTGATGCTCTCCGATGAGCCGCCGCTCAAGCCTTATATAGACATCCCACGCATGTCAGAAATAGCCATCCGCATGCTGGAGGGGGCGCTCGACGCCTACCGGACGAGGGACACGGATAAGGCAAGGCGAGTCATCGACATGGATGACGAAGTGGATGCGTTGTACGAGCAGGTTTACCGTGAACTGCTGACTTTCATGATCAGCGATCCAAAGACCATCCAACGCGCCACGTATCTCATCTGGGTAGCTCACAACCTGGAACGGGTCGCCGACCGTGTCACAAACATCTGCGAAGCGGTGGTTTACCTGGTGGAAGGCCGCATCCACGACCTCAACGTCTCGACCTACTAGGCGGAAGCCCGGAACATCTCCGGGACCACCGGCGGAGCGGCGCTTGCCGGGAGCGGGTCCTGGAGCTTGCGCAAACCCTTGAGCATGATGCCCAGCACCGTCTCGGGCCGCAGTGACAGCAGCGAGCCCACCTGGTCGCGGTGAAGCTGCGCGTCGAAGACAAGGGAAATAACGTCTCGCTCCCGGCCGGTGAGGCCGTCGGACTGGCGGACCGGCGCGCGGCTCGATGACCGGGCGACCTGTCGCGCTATCCGGAAGATCTCCATCTCGAACTCGTCCTCGCGCATGTCGGGAAGCAGGAAGGCTTCGGAAAAGGCGTTGATCGTGATGGCCCTTGCAGTGTCCTCGTCGCCTGCTGCACATAGCGCGTAGGCGAAGACCCTCGGGAAGTACGCCTCGAATCGGCTCTGCTGGAA
This sequence comes from Chloroflexota bacterium, assembly GCA_036741795.1. GTDB lineage: Bacteria > Chloroflexota > Dehalococcoidia > SM23-28-2 > RBG-16-64-32 > DATKKM01. The sequence goes on along the minus strand of DAINRO010000024.1, from coordinate 24,451 downwards.
GTCCTTGCGCGCTGTCACCCTCGGTTGCTGGCGCTCTTTGGTTCCGCTAATCCCCATCTCGGCTGCCCTCCTGAAATTCGCTGTTGAGAGCAACCCTAACAGAGGATTTCGCGATTGTGACACTCCGGCGGTTGAGGACGGGTTCAGGGCAGGTTTAGATGCGGTAAAGAGTCATGCGTGCCAACGAAGCCGTGGGAATCGGTGAGCTACAGCCGGGACTACGCAGTCTCGATCAGCGGGGCCAACGGGTCGTCCTCGCGGGCCCGTCCACGGCGTTCCAGCATGTACCCAAACCCGCGTACACACAGGATGTACGGGTTGTCGGACTGGGAATCGTCGCAGAGCTTGCGGCGCAGGTTCGCGATGTGGACCTTGACCAGGTTCTGCGCGTCCTTCTCGCTGTACTCGTGCTGGTGCACGGAGGCCAGGAGGGCGCGGGGGTCGACGACCCGTCCGGCCTGCTTGGCGAGCACGGCGAGGATGCGGAATTCGGTCGGGGTGAGGTTGATCAGTTCTCCCTGGAGGTACACGTGGTACCGCTCGAGGTTGATCGTGAGTTCGCGGATGGCAATGGTGTTGTTCGCAGCGGACGCAGGCTGAGTGCGGCGAAGAAGCGCCCGGACCCTCGCAATGAAGACGGCAGGTTCGGCGCGTGCCACGACGGCGTCGTCGGCGCCGGCGTCGAGCACCGGGATCAAGTCGGCTTCGCGCGGCATCACCACCATGATCGGAACCTGCGCGATGTTGTCGGTGACACGGCAGGCCCGGACGGCGCCAGCGGGGTCCGCTTGCGCGATCACGATCAGGCCGGCGTCGCTATCCCGACATGTCTCGAACAGGGTATTGATGTCATGACAGCCGAAGACGCTGAAGTCCAAAGCCTCAAGTGCATCATTGAGAAGCGAGGGCCAGGTCTGAGGGTCTGCGAGCACGCAGGCAGTCCTCGTGCCCGTCGCGGTCTTGTTAACGATCGTTGTGATTTCCATAAGTACCACCCAGTGGGGGACTAACCCACCTGTGAATCTGGACGGCCTTATGGGTAAAGACGTTACATCCGCGCAGGGATTAGCGGGTCTATTTCGTGCGTTCGGCATTCACTGCCGCGCTGGGCTTGTGCGAACCACTCCAGGACCTTCTCGTCCTTGGTGAATAACAGGATCTGCATCCGCTCACTCAGCCCCAGCAAGAAGTCCAGAACCCTCGGGAGCCGTCGTGAATCGAGATCGACGAACGGATCGTCGAGGATGAGTGGGACACTTTCGCCGATCGCGCTCATGTGCTGGGCGAGGCCGATGCGCATCAGAACGTAGATCAGGGTCCGAGTCCCGTGGCTTACAGGGGGGTCGGTGACAACCATCCCGGTCTCTGGAACGAGAAGTGATACACGCAGGGTGGAAGGATCGACCTGTACGCGGGTGTAGCGGCCGTCCGTCGCGAGCCCGATCCCGTCACTGAGGAAGCTATTCACGGCCGGTGCAAAGTCGCGGTAGACCTGGATCATCGCGTCTTCGATGGTAGACTTCGCCATGGTGAGCGCGGCACGCGTTTTTTGGAGGTCCGCGACCTGGCCTGAGTAGGCCGCGATCTCCTCCTCCAGCTCGGCGCGCGGACGGGTGCGTTCCAACCGGACGCGGACTTCTTCGGCAAGAGTGCCGGTCAGGAGCGCCGCGGCGTGAGCTTCTTCCTGCGCCTTCGTGAGGTCCCTTTCCAGACCTTCGCGGTCGTTTCGCGCCTGGCGGTCCGCGAGGCCAGGCTGTTGGCTCTCGAGTGCGGCAGCGGCATCACCGTGCTGCTGGAGAAGCGCGCTCAATCGATCTTCTGACGTTCCCTGGAGCAGGAGTTCATGCTCCCGTCTCGCTGCCTCATGGGCAGACTGCGCGGCGCGACAATCCTCGGCGGTCTTCCAGGCCGCCTCAAAGGCTTCGAGGGCATGGTCCGAAGTCGCCGATTCGATACCCGATGATCTGATCACGGCGATGAGGCGCGCTTCGGTTCCGGCGAGTGCATCCTCCTCGGCCTCGAGGCGGCGCTCGGCAGACTCGAGCCGTTCGGCGAGCGGCCCCAAGGCGAGATAGCGCCGGTGGTTATCGAGGAGTTCGAGAGCCTCCGTTTGGGTTACGGCAGGGGTTAACGGCTCAGCGGCAGGGGCGGATCGGCGGGCGATCAGTCTGCCGAGGGCGGCCAGGGCGTTGCGGAAAAAGCGGCGGATGGCTGCGATAAGTCCGCGGCGGGGCCGTTGCTGGTAGGCGATTGCCTCGAGGGTGCGACGCTCCTCGTCCGTCATCACGGCCGAGGACGAGCGGAGCGCGTCGAATTCGAGCCTTGCCATCGTCGTGATGGCCCCGGCTGCGTCGTCTCTTGCCACGACGCTGTCGGCGACGGATTGGCGGCAACGGGCGAGGGCGCCCGTAAGCGAGACAACCTGGTCCCGGAGGGCTGGTTCGATGAACGGCCCTTTTTTCAGGCCCGCATATCTCTGCTCTGCGTCCCGCAGCTTGCCAGCGGCCCGGTCTATCGCGGCGAGCCTCTGGGCGATGGAGTCGAGGGCGCACCTGTGCAGTAGGTACCGCAGCTCGGTCTCCCTCTGTGCCATCGCGGTGCTCTTCTGCTGGAGTTCGTCCAGCTGCGCGGCCTTGGTGGCGATTTCCCGGCGCAGTTCGTCTGTCACTTCCAGTTCATGGCGTGTTTCGGCGAGCCTTTCGCGGGCGACGGGCAACCTGGCGGTGCGGGCGCGGTCTGAGCCGACCTTGCTGAGCGAGGCATCCAGGCGGTCGATGGCCCGGGCGGCGGAAACGTCGCGGCGGGCGGAGTCGGCGAGGGCGGCGATGGCGTCACCGATTTCGGAGGGCGAGGCGGCCTTGCCCATCTCGAAGATTTCGCCCTGCGAGATAAAGGCGCAGGAGCGGAAGACGGCGCGCGACATGCCGAGGTGCTTGCGGGCGAAGGGGACATTTCCGTGCCGTGCCCGTCCAAACTGGGGCGAGACATCGATGCCGAGGACAGAGTCGATGAGCTGGGTGGCGACATCTGGGCTGGAAAAGTCCCTGCGCACCTCGAACTCGCGGCCGTCGTCGAGTGTGTACTGGAGCGAGCCGCGGTAGTGGCCCAGGTTCCAGGGGCGAAAGCGCTGATGCCGCGCGGTCTCGTCCTGGCGGGCGCGGTCGCCATCGTAGAAGCCGTAGAGGAGGGCGCAGATTCCCTGCTGGAGGGTGGACTTGCCGGCCTCGTTGTGGCCGAAGAAGACGTTGAGGCCGGGAGAAAGCTCCCGTGAAAAGTCCGAGAGGCGGCCGAAGGCGGGGAGGTGCACCGAGGAGATTCTCATCCGATCGTCACCTCCTTGCGCTCGAAGGCCTGTAGGCCGAGGGTAAGCGCCAGCTCAGCCGTCTCGGCGTCGTCAGGCGGGAGGGCGGCGATCTTCACGCGCATCAGGCGGACGAAGGCGCCCTTGGTGGTGGACTCCTCGGCAAGCTCGTCTAGGTTCCAGGCGGGCCGGGTGCGGTTTACGAGGTCGAGGAACTGGAAGCCCTCGGCGCAAGCGTCGTAGAGGGCTGCGACATCAAGCTCGACCTCAGGGGCGAGGTCGCCTTCGAGGATGAGGCGGGTGATCACCCTGGTATCGGCGTGCGAGAGGATGGCTGAGCGGAGACCGTCGGAGGAGTCGATGCCGGCGACGTCGAGGCGGTGGGTGACGTAGCGGACGGTACCGTTCTCGATGAGCTGGGCGGAGACCATTGAACCATCGACGTCGAGGCGAAGGATGCCGTGGGCGCCGGCCTCGGAGAAATCGAGCGCTTCGGGCGATCCCGGGTAGGCGAAGCGGTCGCGCGACCGGGAGCCGTGATAGTGGCCGAGGAGGGCGAAGGCCGCGCCCGTAAGGTCTATGTCTTCGGGACGGAACGGGCAGTGTGCGGGCTTGCCTTCGGGGACGGATGAGATGTCAGAGCCATGGAAGAGGAGGATGTGTTGACCCTCCGGCGGCACACGGAAGCCTTCAACCAGGTTGTTGCGGAGATCGGGGGCGTTATGGCCCGCTCCCCAAATGGTGACGTCTCCAGTGAGTTTGGTCGGTCGCAGGCGAGGCTCGCTGAAAATCGTAACATTGCCTGGCCAATTTACCCGGCGGTACAGCGAGTCAGGCACATAGGGGTCGTGGTTGCCGGGCGCGATGAGGACAGGGGTCGGGGCGATTCGCTCGAACTGGGCGCGGAGGAAGTTGCCGGTGTCGAGAGTTGAGCGCTCGTGTTCGTAGAGGTCGCCGCCGATGGTGATGGCGTCGGCGCGGAGTTCGAGGGCGAGATCGACGAAGCGCCGGAACGCTTCACGCAGTTCCTGGCGACGAGCGGCGGCGATGGTAGAGGTCATGCCCACGCCGGCGTAGGCGCGGTCCAGGTGGACATCGGCCGTGTGAAGGATCGTGACCATATTGCTAAAGCGCTTGCGCGTTTCGCTAATTGTAACGCCAGACAGGGCGTTTCGTAAGCGTTAGTGGCCACGATCCGGCGCGCGAGGCTACGCCGTCAATGGGGAAGTGTCACGATTGGGCGATTGGGATTCGCCCGTATAGGTGGCGGGTTTAGGCGCGCACGCGGCGGCGCGACCACTTGCGGCCGCTGCTCTTCGGACGAACGGACTTGAACGGCTTTGCTCCCGCCGGGGCCGTCGCGCCATTCGGGGCCGTCGCGACTCCTGCCGGCGCGTGGCCGTTAGTGCCGTTGGTGGACCCGGCACGAACAGAGTCGCCCATGCTGTCGATCCGTGGGAGCGTGCGCCCGAGGCCGCGCTCGATTTCCCGCAATTTGGATAGGTCCGTTGCGGTCATAAGCGTAATCGCCTGCCCAGATCGGCCCATTCTGCCCGTTCGGCCGACGCGGTGGGTGAATAGCTCCATGGTGTCGGGCATGTCGTAGTTAATGACCCGCGCGATGTGAAGGATGTCCAGGCCGCGGGCGGCCACGTTAGTGGCGACGAGGATCTCGGTCTTGCCGGAGCGGAAGCGCTCGATTTGCTGGTCCCGCTGGTTCTGGCCCAGGTTTCCCTGGAGGACTGAAACGCGAAATCCCTGTGCCTGCAGCTTGCTGCCGAGGTTGCGGACTCCATGCTTGGTGCGACCGAAAACGACGGTTGTGCCGTCGACCGGGTCCTTGAGCAGCTTCACGAGTACCTGGAATTTGTCCTCCCGGAACGCCTCCATGACGACGTGCTCGATGTCCGGTGCTTCCTCAGCGATCGTCTGAGTGGATATCGTCTCCGGGTTGTTCAGGTACTTGCCGGCGATTCGGTGAACCCAGTCAGGAGCTGTGGCGGAGAAGAGGGCGGTCTGCCGGCTGCGCGGCGTCATCGCGAGGATGCGCTCCACGTCCGGGGCGAAACCGCGGTCTAGCATCTCGTCAGCTTCATCGAGGATCATCACCCGAAGGCCATCAAGGCGGAGGTTACGCCGCTTGAGGTGGTCCAATACACGGCCCGGCGTCCCGATGACAACCTGGGCACCGTTGCGGAGCGCTCGCTCCTGCGGCTCGTAGCCGACGCCGCCGTAGAGAAGTGTTACACGCACGCCGGAGTTCTTGCTAAGGGCTTCGAAGACGGATGCCACCTGGCGGGCAAGCTCGCGCGTCGGTACCAGGATCAGGGCCTGGGTGTTCTTCTGGCCCGGATCCGTGTGATCCATGATCGGGAGGGCGAAGGCGAGCGTCTTGCCGGAGCCGGTTTGGGCCTGGGCGATGACGTCGCGTCCTTCGAGGAGGTGGGGAATCGATTCCGCCTGGATGGGAGTTGGTGTGTGAATGTCCATGCGCCGGAGGGCATCGAGGCTGGAGCGGCGCAGGGTATAGTCAGAGAACGAGGGCAAGGAAAACGGTCCTTTCGGGGGTTGAAAAGTTACGAGTGAACGTCGGAACTGGGAAATAGTAAGTAATAGTTACCCTTACATTAACAGACAACGAAGCAAGCGTGCAATCAGATTGGCGCGCCCGCCCTGGCGTCCACTACCGCCCTGTCGCCACCTTGAACTGCTCTGCGTAGTACGGATCGCGGGGCGCGCAGCCCGCCGGGAACTGTCCCATTTCGTTGTTCTTGGCCCGCATCAGCGCGGTGCAATAGCTGATCCCGATGCACGACTTACGGTCCACCATCGCCCCATGCTCCGCGATGTCCGCCGCGAAGTCTGGGTAGGCCAGCGCGCCGCGGCCCAGTCCCATCATCGATACGCGGGCCTCCGCGACGGCAGCGGCGCCGGCGTTCGCCGCATAGTGTCTGAGCCAACTGTATCCCGTCCCAATCACCGCCAGGTCGGGGTTCGCCGTCTGCACCTGCGCGGACAGCTGCAGGTGGCGCTCAACGCCCTCAAGGGGATGCTCCGGCGGGACATAGCCGTCGACGGGTGCGCGTTCGAACGGGCGGCTGATATGCGGGTTGTAGTAGGGGCTGCCCATCGAGACGTTGAGGAGCGACAGGCCGAGATCGCGCAGGTGGGCAACGAGGCGCAGAGGTTCATCGAGGCCTGCCGCCCCCCATTGTGATGAACCGGAAACCGCCGGGACTCCCAGCTGCCCTGCATCCCCTGAGTATGGCGGTCCGTCGTAGACATTGAGGCGCGTCGCGAGGAGCAAGTCGGGAGCCCGGTCATGGATGCGCCTGAAGACGTTGGTCACGAAGCGTGAGCGCCCCTCGAAGTCGCCACCGTATGTGCCCTTCCGATCGTGACCAGCGAGGAGTTCATTGAGCAGGTACGAATGGCACTGCTTGATGTCCACGAAGTCAAATCCAAGATTCCGGGCAAGCATCGCCGCCTCGATGTACTTCTCCTCCAGGGCTTCCAGGTAGCCATCATTGAGGACCGGAGCGTCCAGCTCGATGTGCTTGACGGCCTCCACCGCAGGAAGGTGGGTCGCGATCAGGGGCGAAGGATAGCTCCACCGGCCCGAGTGTGTGAGTTGGATTCCAACCAGGAAGTCGTCCGTCCGTCCAAAGCGGTCGTTGTGGGCCTTTCGGGCGGTCTCCAGCAGTTTCCCGATCGCAGGTGCCGTCGTTTCGTTGAGCAGAAGTTGCCGGGGGTTGGCACGGGCCTCCGGCACGACAGCCGTCGCTTCGCCCCAGATCACCTTGGCCCCGCCCGCTCCGAACCGCTCCCAGCGCCGGAACGTCAGTTCCCCTGGCTCTCCGCCGAGAGTCCCGTCGCATCCTTCCATGGGGTGGACTACCATCCGGTTGCCCACAGTCCTTGGCCCAATCGCGACGGGTTGGAGCAATGGCCCGAGGTCGTCCGTCAGTGGGACATCGAGGCCACGTGATGTTACGTCGGCACGAAGTTCATCAAGGGATTTATACGTGAAGTAGCGGGTCACGCCGGAGCCGGCATTCGGAGGCGGGCGCTGCGGGCGGCGCCCCTGACCGCGGCGCGCTCGGCGGCGCCAAGTGGAAGTAGCGGCTCCCGGCAGTCAGCGCGCGAAATCACGCCGAGCTCCACCAGCGCCTCTTTCATCCGGACCCGATAATCGCGTACCGGTGGTGCGAAGATCGTTGACACAAGCGGCTGCACGGCGCGGTCGTAGATCGCTCGGGCGCCGTGCAGATCGCCGCCACGGAACCGCTCCACCATCTCGATCTGTTCTGCGATGGCGATTGTGCCGAAACCGATAAGCGCCCCATCCGCGCCGAGCAGGAACGACTCCAGGATGAAGTTGTCGTTGCCCGTGAGGATCTGCAGCGGCCGGGGCGCTTCCTGCAAAACCCGGATCGTCTCTACGAAGCGGACGGCATCGAAGGAAGCCTCCTTGATGGCGATGACGTTGGGGATGCTCGCCAGCTTTAGCAGCGCCTCCCGCGAGAAGATGACTCCGGCCAGCGCGGCCTGCAGCTGGAAGATGACCATGGGCAGACCACAGGCCGCGGCGATGGCGCTGTGATAGGCGTAAGGGACCTCCGTCGGCAGCGGCTCTCCAACGAACACGGGGTGGGGAAAGACAACTACGCCCGCTGCCCCGGCGTCGCGAGCATCGCGTGCAAGGTCACACGCAACCGCTGTATTGGGAGCGCCGATCCCCGCGAGCACAGGAAGCCTGCCAGCTACCTCCTCAGCGTAGACCTCCAGGATGCGGCGGCGCTCGTCTCGCAGGAGTTGCGGGGCCTCGCCGGTGTCCATGTTTACTGCCAGAGCTTTGAGGCCCGGATAGCCCAGGAGCCATTGGATATAGCGGCGGAGTTCAGTCTCGTCGACCTCGCCGTCGCGCATCGGCGTGATTGTTGCGGGGATGATCCCGCGCAGGTCAAGCTCCACGGCCGGCCTCCACGATCGGATGCTCTTCGCTGATCCAGAGCGGCGAGCGGGAATGGTCGATAAACCTGCGCTCGTCCTCGAGCAGGGCACGGGCGGCCTCGCGTCCCTCCGGGGTGGCCGTTCCCGCAGCCATCTCCTCGCGGCTCTCCCACCACAACTCGGCGACTCCGTCGAACCCATCGGGTGCGCCTCGGGATGCGGCAAGAGCGCCCTGGAGAGCGGGATCAGCAGTAGTGTGGGTCTGGACGTAGCGGCGGATGTTCAGCGTTCCGGCGTGGCTCCGGACCAGGGGGGCGTGGTTATTCAGCCAGTAGTCCTGGAATTCGGCAAGGGACAGCGAGGGTAGCCGGCGCAGGCAGAAGACAAGCTTGATCACTTGATCGGCTCTTCGGCCTCGAATCGCCCGAACTGCCGGCTGAAACGAAGAAGCGGCGGAGCATCGTTAGTCGTGGCCGAAATGACCTCCGCGACGAGTATCGTGTGGTCTCCGCCCTCTACTCGCTGCTGGACAACGCACTCTGCCCAGGCGCTGGCGTCCGTGATCAACGGAAGGCCGGTGTGCGGTCCGTCGAATGAGATGGTCCCGTTCATCTTGTCGATTGCCTTCGTAGCGAAACGTCGAGCGGTCTCCTCCTGGCCATGCGCGAGAATACTTACCGCGAACTCCGGATTCTGCATGAAGGCGTCGTAGCAGTCTGCGTCGTTCTGCAGGCAGACCAGCAGCAGAGGTGGATCGAGCGAGAGAGAACAGAAGGAACTGGCCGTGAACCCAACGACCAGGCCCGATCGCTCACGGGTCATCACGACCGTGACACCGCTGGCAAAGGCGCCCATGGTGTCGCGAAATGCAACTGGATCGAGGGCGGTTGCCATGGCGCTGATAAGTCTGCCGAGTTGAGGGCAACGCGTCAACGGTCGAATAACCGCGGTATTCACCAATGTGTAACGTGCGCCTACTGAAATCGTCTTTACGTTGAGGCGCGCGCCAATGGGCAACTATTGGCGTAGCGATGCGCGTTCTCAGCACCTGGCCTACGTGGGCCAGGGGGCTCGCATCCGCGTCCGGGGGCATATGGCAAAGAATGGTACCGGCAAGGTCAGCCGCAAAGCGGCCACGCCGGCGCTAAAACCATCCGCCAGGCAGGCGCCCGAAACGGCTACCGGCGTCGTCAGCCGCGAACGCCTGCTCCAGGCGCTCCAAACAGACCGCAGAGTCACGGTCATTAACGCGCCCGGCGGGTCGGGCAAGACGACCTTGCTCCGAGAATTCGCCGCAGCCAGCGGGCGGTCGGCTATCTTCGTCGACCTTGACGGCGTCGAGGACGTGAATCAACTCGTTAGCCGCGTTAGTGACTCCGGAACATCGAGCAACCCGGCCAAACCGGATGCCGCTGTCAAAGTATTGCTCGAAGCCTCCCGGTCGGCTGGCGAGGTGACATTCGCGCTGGATGATACACAGCACCTCCATGGGCAAGACGACGTGACGAGTGTCGTTGAGCAATGGATCAGCAAAGCACCTGAAGCCTGCCGCTTCGTGCTTTCCGGTAGCATCGTCCCATTACCCGCAATTGCGTCGCTGTCAGTCGCCCAGCAAGTGCACAGGATCGGCCCGTCAGAACTCGCCTTCACGACTGACGAGGTGGTGCAGTTGTTCCACGGTCTTGGCCGGGAACTGACGTTGGACGACGCCCAGCACCTCGCCGATACAACCGAGGGATGGGCTGCGGCGCTGATCCTTCTGAACGATCGCCTGGAGGAGGGCAAGCCAGCGGGATCCCTCGAATACCTGCGCAGCACCGATCCGCTGTACGAATACATCGAACAGGACCAATTCAAAGACCTGCCCGAAGACCGCCAGGACTTCCTTCTCCGCAGCGCGGTGCTCCTCACGCTCGATGTGCCCACAGTGAACGAACTGCTGGGGATCAAGGACGCGGCGAAGACACTCGAGTCACTCGTCCACAGTGTCCTCCAGGTCGAAACGGTGGGTGATCACCCCGAGACGTACCGTTACCGGCGCGTATTCCGCGCGTTCCTCGTCAGCCGACTCCGATTCACCGAGCCGGAAATGTTCCGCGACTTGAACCTGAAGGCGGCGGCGATCAGTGAACGGGCGCTCAAGTGGGAATCTGCCCTCTACCACGTCATCCAGGCCGGTGCCTGGGACCGGATCGTCGAAATCGTTGAGAAGGTCGCGCCGCGAATGTTCGAGGAAGGACGCCACGATTCGATGGCCGAGTGGCTGGACGGAGTTCCCGACGAAGCCCTGGCAGCGCAGCCACGGTTGCTGCTGTGGCGCGCCCGCAGCCTCTACTACCTGAACCAGATCGACCGCGCTCTCGCCCTAATTTCCCAGGCGACCGAGATCTTCGAGGTCCGCGACGAGCCCGCCGGACTTGCGGAATCGATGATGGCCAAGGGGATGTGCCTTCGAATGAAGGGCGACTACTCAGAGGCCCTTGACGTCCTCCTTAAAGCGCGCTCGCTCCTGCCGGAAGATTCCCCTGCTGCACTTACAGCGGAACTGCGGAAGGAGCTGGGGATGACCCTCAGCCGCTGCGAGGCGTTGAACGAGGCGATCCAGGAACTGATTGCGGTGGTCGATTACTACGAGGCGCAGGGAGACAAGTACAACATCGCCCACACGATCGGCGAGCTTGCGCCTTCGCTCGGTTTCGCTGGCCGCCTTGGAGAGGCGATCGTCTACCTGGAGCGGGCGAGAACATTATGGGAGGAGTTGGGCAACGCCCGCTTCCTCGTGTGGACACTCAACAACCTCGGGACGATCTACTACTTGCAGGGTGACCTGGTGAAGGCGGAGTCCACGTTCCAGCAGGGGCTGGATGGTGCTCGCGGCATGGACAACATCAAGGAGCAGGTCTACCTGACTGCCTGCATCGCCGACGTCAAGAAGGACACTGGTGAGTACCGGCCTGCCATCGAAATGTACACGACCGCGCTGGAAGACTCCTGGACGGTGACGGACGCCTATATCCGTGTCTATCTCATGAACGCAATCGCGGACTCATATCGGTTGTCCGGCGAGACTTCTGAGGCAGAGTCCTGGGTGAGCCGTGCCCGGGCGGAGGCTGACAAGACGGGCGGCGACCTGGAGGTGGGGATGAGCCTCGTTGCGTCCGCGCTCGTCAAGCAGGCACAGGACGAACTGAAGGAGGCCGTGAACGAGCTGGAGGAGGCGTTGCCATACTTCAATAACAAGGGCGCCCACCGCGAGCTGGCGACTGCCTATTTCCATCTTGCTGACGTCTACTTCTCGCTCAAGAAAAAGAAGATGGCGCTGGACATGCTCGAAAGCTGCGCCGAGGTCGTCAAGGAGCTTGGCTACGATCACTTCCTGGTCGTTGTGGCGCAACGCAATCCATTGCTCGTGCAGTACGCAACCGCCAACAAGGCCGCCGATGGGTACTACTCGCGCGTGATGAAGCTGATTAAGGCCGCGTCCGGGTCACGAGACGCAGCGGACGCGGAGGAAGGCGAAGACGGCGCCGCAGCCGCTGTGCGCGCCTTCGGCTTCGGAAACACCCGGGTCGAAGCCGGCGGGCACGAAATCACCGACCTTGAATGGCGGAGCGAGAAGAGCAAGGAAATGTTCTTCTTCTTCCTCGCCAATCGCAGGCCACTGCGTAAGGAGGAGATCGTCACCGCTATGTGGCCCGACGCTCCGGAAGAGAAGACCACCAACGCCTTCCATTCGAACATGTACCGGCTGCGCGCCGCACTCTACAAGGGCGTCATCGCCAAGGATTCCGGGCGCTATGTGCTTGATCCGAGTGTCAGGTTCGCGTTCGACGTGGAGGACTACCAGGAGGCGCTCAGTAAGGCGGACGCGGCGAAGGGCACACCAGACGCCATTCCGCACCTTGAGAAGGCTCTGTCGCTCTACAAGGGCCAGTTCGCTCCTGATTTCTACTCGGAATGGGCGGAAAACCTCCGTTGGCAGATGGAAGAGCAGCAAATGAGTCTGCTCGCGCGCCTGGCTGCCGCCTACAACGAGGCCGGCGAGTACAAGCGGAGCGCCGACATATGCCAGAAGATCCTGGACGTGGACGATCTCAACGAGGCTGCGTGGTACCGCCTCATGGCGAACTACATCCAGTCGGGCCAGACCGAAGCGGCCAAGTACAGCTTCAACCGGTACGTGCAGATCCTGTCCAAGGAAGAACTGGACGAAGAGGATATCCCGTCGTTCGATGACCTCGTGCGCGAGATCAAGGCCGGACAGCTGCGCGTCTGACTCTCCGGCGAGAATCTTTCCAGGCGGCCTCAGGGCCGCCTTTTTTATGCCATTTCATATGTGATTTACGTACGAATCCGTATCTGGCGAGTTTCGGCGAGATTTCGGCGAGAGGGACTTGCGAAACTGTTGACACAGGGTAGAACGAGCAAAGGAAACACGAGATGAAGAAGCAGGCACGCAACATGATCAAGTGGAACCGGAGTGGTGAGACGAGGAACATGATCAAGTGGTCAACGGACCCGGCGACCGGGGTCTGGGCGTAGCCTGGCGAGTTTCGGCGAGATTCTGGCGAGAGCGTGTTGCGACACTGTGGGTGAAGGTAGAACGAGGGAAGGAAATTACGAGATGAAGAAGCAGGCGCGCAACATGATCAAGTGGAACCGGAGTGGTGAGACGAGGAACATGATCAAGTGGTCAACGGATCCGGCGACCGGGGTCTGGGCGTAGCCTGGCGAGTTTCGGCGAGATCTTGGCGAGAGCGTGTTGCGACACTGTGGGTGAAGGTAGAACGAGGGAAGGAAGACACGAGATGACGAAGCAAGCACGCAATATGATCAAGTGGAGCCGAAGCACTGAAACCCGCAACATGATCAAGTGGTCGATGGACCCCGGCACCGGCCGCAATTTCATCATCTAACCCTACTGCACAACCGAATGCGCTTAACGGCATTCCTTTCCCTGAACGCGGCGATCATCGCCGCGATTCTCTTTTCTAACTCCCTCCTCAACCCTGCGGCCGACGCCGAGACCAGCGCGGTCCAGGCATGCGCCCCGAATGCGGCAGAATGCTCGCTTGATTCGACTGACGATCAGGTTGCTGCCGCCGCCCCTCGTCACAAAGTCCTTGCAGGGGCCTGCGCAGGTGGCGATCTCCACGTCCTGCGCTACGAGTCAGCAGGCGATCTCCCCCGGCAAGTGGCCGCGGCCTGGTGCGAGTAAGCGGCTAAGTCAACATAATCTAGCCCCGTCTCACAACGAACCCCGGACGTGCTCCGGGGCTTTTTCCTTTACAATAACCGCTCATTTCGCCCTATTCGGCCCTAAACATCGATAATTCTGTCCGAAACTATTGACATCCTTCTCCCGTGGGGTTACATATTAGGTGCCCTATATAGGGTAATAAATTCACGGAAGGGGGGTCGCCAACGTGAAAGCCCGACTAGTCTCCCTGCTCATCGTCGGTGCTGTTGTTGCCGCAGCGGTAGCTCCGTTCATTCGGTAACAGCCAGGCCCCAATGCAAGGCGGGCGCTCTAAAGGTGCCCATAGGCGCCTCTATTTCCCGGCCGTAACCATACGGTTGGGGTTAGTGGCGCTTCTTGCTGTCTGCCTCCAGGCCCTCGCCATCTTCGGACCGCTCGGGGACGACGATCTCCCCCGGCGCGTACTAATGCTTTCTTCGTACGTGCTCCTGCTCCTCTTTATCGCAGCTAACTTCCGCTACGTCTGGATTGCCGTGCTGGGGGCCGGCATCATCCTCAACTTCCTCGTCATCGCCGCCAACGGCGGCCTAATGCCCATCACGCCTGAGACCCTTGAGCGCACCGGTGGCATCCCCGCTGGCGTGGAAACAGGCGACTGGATCCCCGACACGAAGGATGTGCTACTCGAAGAGGAGGACGCCAACCTCTATCCTCTCTCCGACCGCATTGTTTGGGACGCGCTGAACCCGATTCGCGCCTTCAGTATCGGCGACGTGCTAGTCGTCGTCGGACTCGTGATTTTCCTCGTCAGCATCGCTATTCCCAGGTATGAAGAGGACGATCAGCTCGTCCTGTCTGGTTAAGCGCTCGAAATTGCTATTGAAACGACACGCGCTCACGAGCGTCTATTTGTAAACTATTTGCTAATTTTCGACGTTAAACATAGATGCAACCTATACGCTTGCCTCGGACTGTGAATGGGTCTACAGTACGGGCATCAAAATCAGGCGGGTCGTGAAACCGGCCCGGAAGGAGACGATAGCTTATGAGTTCACTCAAATACTGGCGACAGCTACTGCTCGCCATGTTCGCGATCGTCGCGTTAGCGGCCTTTGCCGCCTGTAACGACGACGATGACGATGGCGACGGCGACGGCGACGGGGGTAGTGAAACCCCGTCAGCTGGTGCTGGCAAGCGAATCGAGGGCGGCGAAATGACCGTCCAGCACATCGAGCCCGCCAGCCTCGACCCTCACTTCTCCAGCTTCGGCCAGGACATTTCCATTGACCGCATGCTCTGGCGCGGCCTATATAGCCTCAACCTGGAGAACGAGCCGGTTCCCGCAATGGCGGAGGGCGACCCCGTTGTGTCCGAGGACGGCCTCACCGTCACTGTGACGCTGAAGAAGGGCCTTCTCTGGTCAGACGGCGACGACCTGACCGCCGAAGACTTCGAGATGGGTATCCTCCGCACCTGCAACCCCGTCAATGCGGGCGAGTACCAGTACCTCCTCACCAACATCGCCGGGTGCGACGACTACTACAGCGCCCTGGCTGGTCCTGACGGTGACGCCGGCACGGGTGACGACCTGCCGCCCGACGCCGACCTCCAGCAGCAACTGGACGCCGTTGGCGTCGAAGCTCTGGACGACACAACGATCGAGTTCACGCTCCAGAACCCGGGGCCGACATTCCAGACCATCCTTTCGCTCTGGATGACCTTCCCCGTGCCGACACACCTCATCGAGCTCCCTGGCGAACCCTGGCCTGTAGGCCCGGACGCCCCCTCAGCCCTGGCTTACAATGGTCCCTACATGCTGACGGAGTACGTCACCGGCACGAGCGCTACCCTGGAGCCGAACCCCAACTGGAGCGAAGAGTACAGCCCTGTGGACGCGGCGCCGACACTCGACAAGCTGACACTGCGCTTCATCGACGACTTCGCAGTCTCTCAGCGCGCTTTCGAGAACAACGAGCTGGACTACACGCAGATCGACCTGACGCAGCTCGACGCCGTCAAGGCGCAATACGAACCTACGGGCCAGTACTTGTCCGCAGGTGGTGACGCTTCGACCCGAGGTCTGCAGATGCAGATGGAACACCCGCCGCTGGACGACAAAGATGTCCGCATGGCCATCGGCAAGGCTATCGATCGTGAGGCGCTGATCGCCAACTGCTTTAGTGGCGGCCACACGTACACCACGACCTGGATCCCGGAGGCCATCGCGGGTGGACAACCTACTGACTGGCGCGCCAAAGAATACGCCTTCGACGTCGAAGCAGCCCAGGCCCTCGTCGAGGGCAAGGACCTCACTCGGGAGTTCATCCTCATAGCGCGTGTTGGCACCGAGAGCGAGTGCGCCGGGTCCTTCATCCAGGAGGCCCTGCGCACCAACCTTGACATGAACGTCAAGGTGGAAGTGCTTGAGGGACCCGACCGCTCAGCGCGGTTCCGCGAGGAGACGTTCGACCTGTTCCCCGGTGGCTGGATCCAGGACTACCCGGATCCGGAGAACTACATCCTGGGCCAGTTCGACATTGACGGCGTCCTGAACCACTACAACTGCAACAACCAGCAGATCGACGATCTCATCACCGCCGCTGAGTTCAACCTCGACGAGGACGAGCGCATCGCCCAGTACGAGGAAATCAACCAGCTCATCGTCGATGAGGTCTGCGGCATCTTCGTGTACTACCACGAGAACACGCACGGCATCCGGGCCGAGCGCGTGGTGGGCATGTTCGAGAACTCCTCATCCCAGAACGCCGACAACATCGGCGACTGGGCGGCGGAAGCCTGGGGTGTTACCGAGTAAGATCCGGAAGTAAATCGGTAGTTGGCGCGGGAGTCCATCCTGACTCCCGCGCCTCTGCCGTTGATATAATGAGGCAACCTTGACGGGGTACATAATCCGGCGAGTGCTCTGGACGGTGCCAGTGCTCTGGGCGATCGTGACCATCACGTTCTTCTTGATGCACTCCGTCCCCGGCGGTCCTTTCGATAAGGAACGCGAGCTGCCGCCAACTGTCCGGGCAAACCTCGAGGCTAAGTACGGCCTGGACAAGCCGCTCCTTGAGCAGTATGTCGTTTACCTGGAGAACCTGCTTCAAGGCGACCTGGGCGTCTCCATGGAGAGCCAGCGCCCCGTAACGGAGATCATCAAGGAAGGGTTCGGCGTGTCCCTGGAACTGGGCGTCTCGGCCTTCGTCTTCGCCACCGTGTTTGGCTTCACAATGGGCTTGCTCGCTGCGCTAAACCACAACCGCCCGGGCGACTATTTGGGTGTATTCTTCGCCACGATCGGCAGCGCGATGCCGAACTTCATCCTGGCCACCTTCCTCGTTATCGTTTTTTCCGTGCAATTGGGCTGGACTGACGTCATCGGCTGGGAGTTGTGGAACCCGCAGAAGATGATTTTGCCCATGGTGTCGCTCGGCATGTTGCCGGCTGCCTACATCGCCCGGATCACCCGGGCCAGCATGCTGGACGTTCTCAACCAGGACTACGTCCGCACAGCGCGCGCCAAGGGGTTGTCCGAGTGGAGGGTCATCATTCGCCACACCGTCCGGAACGCGCTGGTGCCGATCCTCACTGTGCTTGGTCCTATCTTCGCCGTGCTTGTCACTGGATCCTTCATCATCGAGACCACCTTCGCGATCAACGGCGTCGGGAGTTACTTCGTTAGCTCCATCGGTGCCCGGGATTATGGCGTCATCATGGGCACCACCCTCTTCTTCGCCTTTATCGTTGTCGTGGCCAACCTCGTGGTAGACCTGCTCTATGCCGTGGTCGATCCTCGGATTAGGTACGGATAGGCGTCGATGGCGCGCGTTGAAGCGATACCCGCCCTCGAGGAAGCCGCGAGTGTTGCCGGGCCTCGCCAGCGCGGCCTCTGGTCGGATGCATTCCACCGTCTGACCCGTAACAAGCTGGCGATGATGGGCCTTATCATCATGGCATTTGTTATCGTCCTCACGATCCTCGGTAACTACGTCGACGCCGTCCAGCGGTACGACCCGCGTGTGCAGGAGTTCGAGCGTTTGCAGGACCCCAGCTGGGACCACTGGTTCGGGACCGACCAACTGGGCCGCGACAACTGGTCACGCACCCTGCAGGGCCTCTGGGTGTCCCTGAGGGTGGCCCTGGGCGTTTCCGTGGTGGTTCTCATCGTCGGTCTCGCTATCGGCGGCCTTGCGGCCATGGGTGGCCGCACGATGGACAACGTGATGATGCGCATCACCGACATCGCTTACGCCTTCCCTGACCTGCTGTTTATCATCCTCCTTCGCTCCGCATTGCAAGGCCAGGACCTCCCCATCCTGGGCGATCCCATCATCCAGATGATCATCGCCATCTCGTTCGTGGGTTGGGTAACAATCGCCCGCCTCGTCAGAGGCCAGATGCTGTCTCTGAAGAACCGTGACTTCGTAACTGCCGCGCGCGCTATGGGCGCCTCCAATTGGCGCATTGTCTTCACGCACATGCTGCCGAACACCCTCGGCCCCGTGACCGTCGCCCTCGTCTTCGGCATCCCGCTCGCAATCTTTGCGGAAGCTGCCCTCGGGTATCTGGGCCTCAGCGTGCCGATTCCCACCGCAAGCCTGGGCAAGCTAGTCGCGGACGGAAACCGCTACATCGAGACGCAGTACTGGCTGGTGCTCATCCCCGCGGCGTTCATCGCACTCATTATGCTCTGCTTCACCTTCATCGGTGACGGGCTGCGGGACGCCCTCGACCCGCGCAGCCGTTAGCCGCCCGCCTGCCCTCCGCCCAATCCCGGCTCGGTCATCTTTTCCGGGTTGAGCAGCGTCCCTAGCTCTTCCTCAGACAGATCAGTCTTCTCCCGCGCCACCTCGCGTATTGTCCGTCCCGTCTTCGCAGCTTCTTTGGCGATTTCCGCCGCCTTGTCATAGCCCACGGCCGGCGCCAGGGCCGTTCCAAGCATGAGCCCCCGCTCCACCATGGCCGGTCCCTGGTCTGTTGCGGTGATCCCTTCGACGCACTGCGTGGCGAAGTTGTTCGCGCTCGCCGACAGCAGGGCGATGGACTCCAGCAGGTTGTGCGCCGCGACGGGCATCATCATGTTCAGTTCGAACACACCGCCTTGCGCCGCCTGCGCCACCGCCAGGTCGTTGCCTATGACCTGGGCAGAAGCCTGCAGCACTGACTCTGCAATCACGGGATTCACCTTGCCCGGCATGATGCTGCTCCCTGGCTGCACCTCCGGCAGCGCGATCTCGCCGATGCCGGCGCGTGGACCCGATCCCAGCCAGCGGATGTCGTTGGCGATCTTCTGGAGGCTCACGCCGATAGTTCGCAGGCAGCCGCTGGCTTGCAGGGCGCCGTCGAGGGTGTTCTGCGCCTGGAAGTGGTTGTCAGTCTCGCGCACGGTCACGCCCAGCTCCGTCGACAGGACGGCGCAGACACGAGAGGCGAACTCTGGGTGGGTGTTGACACCCGTTCCCACCGCCGTGCCGCCCAGGGCGACCTCTGAAAGCTCCTCCTGCGCCCTCCTTGCTCGCCGTATGCCCCGTTCCGCCTGTCCGGCGTAGCCCAGGAACTCCTGGCCCAGGCGCACGGGTGTGGCATCCTGCAGGTGCGTTCGGCCCGTTTTGACCACAGGCCAGAACTCTTTCGATTTCGCGCGTAGCGCTTTCTCAAGCTGCGTCAGCGCCGGCACGAGTTGCTTCTCGATCTCAACCAGGGCCGCAACGTGGATGGCGGTCGGTATGACGTCGTTGGAGGACTGTCCGAAATTGACGTGATCGTTCGGATGAACCAGCTTCGAGCCGCGGTCACCTCCGAGGATCTCACTGGCCCGGTTTGCGATCACCTCGTTGGCGTTCATGTTCGTGGACGTACCCGACCCGGTCTGGAAGATGTCGATGACGAGGTGCTCGTCCAGCTTGCCATCGGCGACTTCTCGCGCCGCAGCTTGAATGGCCTTAACCGTGTCCTCGTCCACCAAACCTAGTTCCGCGTTGACCTGCGCCGCGGAAAGCTTGATCAAGCCCAGGGCGCGGATGAAGGCACGAGAGAACCGGAGACCACTGATCGGGAAGTTGAGCACTGCGCGCTGGGTGGAAGCGCCGTAGTAGGCATCGGTGGGGACTTCCATCGGGCCCATGGAGTCGCGTTCTGTACGTGTGTCAGGCATCTCGGAGCTCCTCAATCGATATAGGCAACGTCAATAGTAGGTGGCAAGAGAAATTGACGAAAGTGTGACGTGCGTCACAGTAATCGTTTCCATAAGAAGGATATTATCCAGTTGACATTGGGGCCGCACCCCCAATTGCACCCCTCCTGTTGGGCCCCGGACGCGAAGTCCGGGGCCCGCGGCTTTGGCGGGGTTGCTCAGAACCCCCAGCGAGTGGCGTAGAAGACGTAGAACGCCCCCATCAAGATAGCTGAGAAACTGATCAGAGCCTGGTTCACCTCCTGGTTGCGGGTGATCCGGCCCAGTACGAAGTAGATCGGGAAGATCGTGAGGACGTAGCGGGGCAGACTGATCTGGTAAGACACCGATAGAAACAGGATCAGCGTCGCCCAGCCGAAGAACTGGTACGAGGGGCGGAGCCAGCGCGCCCCCGCCAGGAGCAGCACTGCGGTGAGAATCATGAACGCGGCCCTGAATTCATAGATCGCCGCCCTTGCGAAGTGCGGCCTGACGTCGGTGATCCATAACCACGTCTCCTCGATCATCTGCCAGGGCCATATCCGCTGGTGGCTCCAATTGTTCCGCTCGAAGTCTACGAACGCCAGGGGATCGTCGTGCAGCGCGTGGTTCAAGAACAAGTAGAAGAGCAACCCTGCGGGAACCAGGAACAGGAACGCAGTTTCCTTGTCTGGTCTCCGCCACCCGCCCTGGTGCAGCGCCTCAATGATCAGCGCCGGGAAGAGGATAATTCCCTGCAGGCGCGCAGCCGTCGAGAAACCACCCAGGATCCCTGCTAATAGCCAGTTGCCTCTCCTCGCCGCCCAGAACGAGCCCAGCAGTAGCGCCATATACAACGCTTCCGTGTACGGCATCGCGAGGAAGTACGCCGTCGGGAAGAGGAAGAAGTACCAGAGGCTACGCCCGGCCTGGGCCTCGTCGGCGGTGTCTTTCCAGACGATGCCCTGCAGGAAGTACCCGGCCGCCACCGAAGCCACCGCTGAGACCAGGAGAGCGCTGACAAACCAGCTGCCGAGGACCCAGGCGACGACCTTAACTGTGTACGGGAACAGCGGCAGGAAGACGATGACCTCCTCGTACGACTCCCCCACCGGGTAGCCGTGCTCGGAGATGAGTTCGTAGTGATTGGCGTCCCACCGTTTGAACGTCTCCAGGATGGCCTGGTCAAAGTGGACGCCGTCGCGGCCGATGATGATGTACGCGGTGAGGTAGCCGGCGATGATCAGCGCGAAGCGAACGGCTGCCGCCAGGACGACGGCCCGCAGCAGGAAGGTGCGATGCTCCGTGGGAATAGAGGCGACGAAGTCCCGCAGCGCTGCGGGCTTAAGCCGGTCTGGCAGGCTGAGCGTCGTCACTGACCGCAAGCGTAGTTGCGCCGCCGATAGGCCCGCCACCATGACGTAATAGGCTTTGTGGAGAAGAGATCGGATTCTCGGTCGGCTCTTCGCGAGCGCGAAACAGCCCCGGCGTCGCCACCGGGGCTGTTCTGGAGTTCTCTTGCTCCCTAGTTCAGCTTGATGCTGACGCTCTTGGTCTCCAGGAAGCCGTCCATCCCCTCCAAACCAAGCTCGCGGCCAATACCGGACTGCTTGTAGCCGCCGAAGGGCATCACGGGGACACCCAGCGCTCCGGCCGTGTGGTACGAGTTGATCCAGACCGTCCCGGCCTTGATCCCCTTCGCGAACTTCAGCGCCCGGTCGATGTCCTTCGTCCAGACCGCGGCAGCGAGGCCGTACATCGTGTCGTTGGCGATCTCCAGCGCTTCCTCTGGCGTCTTGAACGGGATCACGGAGAGGACCGGCCCGAAGATCTCCTCCTGGGCGATCTTCATCTTGTTGTCCACGTTGTCGAAGATCGTCGGCTGGTAGAAGAACCCCTTGTCGAACTCTTCGCCGGTCACGCGGTTTCCGCCGGTGATCAACTTCGCGTTCTCGTCGTTGCCGGCGTTCACGTAGTGCTCCACTGTGCTCAATTGCGAGTCGCTGACCACCGGGCCCATCCGAGTCGTCGGGTCCATCGGGTCGCCCACCTTGACGGTGCCCACGAAGCCGCTGAACTGGCTCACGAACTGGTCGTGGATCTCCTCCTGCACGAGGACGCGGCTTCCCGCCTGGCAGACCTGCCCGGCGTTCAGGTAGATCCCGAAGAGCGAGCCGATCACTGCGCCCTGCATGGGAGCGTCCGCGAAGATGATGTTCGGGGACTTGCCGCCGAGTTCGAGCGAGATCTTCTTTACGTTTCCCGCCGCCGCGCGCATGACCTGCTGCCCGACCTCGGTCGAGCCCGTGAACGCGACCTTGTCCACCAGTGGGGACGCGGCGATCCGGTCGCCGACTGTCCGTCCCGACCCAGTGATGACGTTGATCACGCCCTTCGGCGCGCCGGCCTCGGTGATGATGCGGCCGAGTTCGTACGTCGTGCAGGGCGTGTAGGTGGCCGGCTTTACGACCATCGTGCAGCCTGCGGCCAACGCCGGAGCGATCTTCCACGTTGCCAGGAGCATCGGGAAGTTCCAGGGCGTGATGATGCCGACGACTCCGACAGGCTCTTTCAGGATGAGGCCCAGGGCGTCGTCGACATAATTCGATATCGCCTGGCCCTTCACGTTCAGGGCTAGCCCTCCGTAGTACTCGTACACGTCGGCCGTCAGCGCAACCTCCATCGAGGCCTCGCTGAGTGGCTTGCCTACCTCCGAGGCAAGCAGCCTCGCGAGGTCGTTCATCTCGGAGCGGATCTTGTCGGCAGTTCGTTTGAGCACATCCGCGCGTTGCTTGGCGGGAGCCTTGGACCAGGCGCCGCTGTCGAACGCCTTGCGGGCGGCTTCTATCGCCTTGTCGGTGTCCGCCTCGCTCGCCATCGGGAACGTCGCGACCGTAACGTCGGTGTTCGCGGGATACAGGCGCTCGCCCTTCTCGCCGCTGTCGCCGGGCGTCCAGTCGCCGTTGATGAAGAGCTGATAGTCCTTGCCGGTCACAGCCTGGGGTCGGGCTGGTGCTTCTGTGGTCATGGTCGTGCCTCCTTCGCTTGCGTCTTGGCGCGACTACTATAGCACCGATTACACTGTGCGGAACTGCCCGCCATGAACTGCCTCCAACTTCTCGTCTTTTCAGCTATGTCCGCTGCTGTCTTGAGCGCCTGCTCCGGATCCGATGACGAACCTGATTGGGCGGCTCTGCTGGAAGGGGCGGGCTCCACTGATCTCGCTGTTATGGTGCTGCCGCCCGAAGACCTCGGCGCTGAGGGCAAGGACCTCTCAATTTCCGGGGACACCGGTCCTCTCGACCCCGAATACGTCGCTGCCGACACGATCGACCCGGCCGACGATGCCGCGGACATCGTTTCATCCGGCTTCGATGAGGGGTATTTGCTGTTCCTTGTCGACCAATCCCTCGAATCGCTGACGAACGGCGAGGGCCTGTTTGCCACCGGGACATCGGTGACGTTGTACGAAGTGGCCGAGGCGGCCCAGGCGGCGCTTGAGAAGGAAAGGGCCGACACCGAGGCATTCACAGGGCAGGACGTAGGTGGATTCACCCTGGGGTCATCCACGTTCGAGGACAACGATGATGTCGGCGAGCAGGCGTTCAGCTACACGCTCGCGCTAAACTTCGTTGAACCGGAATCCACCACCCACCTGACGGCGGTGCAGTTTTGGGTGGACCGGTTGCTCGCCACGGCGACGATCGCAAGAGGTGACGAAGCGGACGTGGCCGAGGAAGTCCAGGCCCTGGCCGACGAGCTGGTGGCCAGGATCGAGGGCGTGATGCGAGGCGATATCGACGAGATGCCGGTGCCGCTGGCCGGTGATTGAAGCACTGGAGGTAATGAATGCCCATCACACGCAAAGGCGAGACACGGACCCTTGATCGCGCGCCCGGCGTAGTCGTCCGGATACTCACGGACGGCGACCAGATCACCCTCGTGGAGGTCGACCTGGAGGCGGGATCTGCGGTAACGATGCACACCCACGAGAACGAACAGACCGGCACCCTGATCTCGGGCAAACTCCAGTTCGAGATCGGCGATGAGACCTTCGATTTCGCGCCGGGCGACGCCTGGATGATCCCGGCCAATGTCCCCCACGAAGCCCGCGCGATCGAAGCATGCCTTGTCGTAGAGTGCTTCTCCCCACCGCGCGAGGATTGGCGCTGAAGCTCGAACTGTCGTTCTGACGCGTCAGAATCTGGTCGGGCCGGGGAGGCCGACGCTACACAGGCGTGAATACGGCCTGCTTCGTCGTCGCGTCCGTGTTCACCGTGCCCTTTGTACCGATGAACTCCTCACGCGTCATTGACCACAGCAGGTCGGCGTCCGTCGGCGTGTTCGCGATGAAGCGCTCACCGGAGTCGAGGCGTCCGATGACGATCCCGATCTCCGGCCCGCCCTCGCGACCGAAGCCTACCGTGTAGGTCTCCACCGTGGCGGCGCCCTCCGGTGAGTCCGTCACCTCCGGACTGGCCATGGCTTCCACTGCCTCCTGGTCCACCTTCGGGTCCGCGCGTTTCCACTCGCCTTTCGGCGGCGTCGAGCTGTACACGCCCGCCGAGTGCTTCGTCGAAAACCAGCCCAACCCGGTGAGCAGCGCCTTCTGGCCCGGATTGGCGCGCAGGCGCTCGACCGCCGCCGCGACCGAGTGCATGACGTAGTTGTTGCCGGCGCCGCCGAAGTAGGGAAGGCCGCCCGTGACCGTTAGGTCGCGTGCCTCATCGGTCCGCAGTCCCAGGGCGTCCAGGCCGTATTGCACTGCGGACGGGAAGCAGGAGTAAAGGTCGAAGAAGTCAATGTCGTCCACGCTCAACCCTGCCATGCTGAGTGCGCGTGA
>DAINRO010000023.1:11828-31523 GCA_036741795.1 Chloroflexota bacterium | reverse complement strand
CCGGTTCGCCCGGGCATTTCGCAGGGCGACATCACCGCCGGCCTGTTCACTGCGATCGGAACCCTGGCGGCCCTACACGAACGAGAGCGCAGCGGCCGCGGCCAGTTCCTGGATGTCAGCATGCTGGACTCCCAGATCGCCATCCTGGAGAACCCCTTCGCCCGGTATTTCGCCACAGGTGAGGTCCCGCAACCCATCGGCACCCGCCATCCTTCGACCACCCCGTTCCAGGCGTTCCCGACGAGCGACGGCTGGATCGTGATCGCCCTCTACTGGGGGGTTGAGAACCAATGGGAGCTCTTTTGTGTCACGATCGGATTGCCCGACCTCATCGACGATCGCCGATTCACGACGCCCGGCTTACGGACTCAGCATCATGCCGATCTGGAGCCGCTCCTTAATGAGGC
Source organism: Chloroflexota bacterium (assembly GCA_036741795.1). Classification (GTDB taxonomy): domain Bacteria; phylum Chloroflexota; class Dehalococcoidia; order SM23-28-2; family RBG-16-64-32; genus DATKKM01. Next base: position 31,116 of record DAINRO010000023.1, on the reverse strand, counting down.
ATTGAGGGCGAAGACGACCGAGGATTGGCTGCGAGAGTTCGATGGCATCGGCCTGCCCTGCGGCCCTCTGAATGACATCCCGTCTGCGGCCGAGCACCCGCAAGTACAGGCCCGCGAAATGCTCAAGGAAATCTCGCACCCATCCGGCGTCAAACTCAAGATCACCGACACCCCACTCAAACTCAGCCGCACACCCGGGGGCATCCAGGGCCCCCCACCCGCTATCGGGCAGCACACGGATGAGGTGCTGGAGCAGCTAGCCGGACTCTCTGCCGATGACATCGCGCGGCTCCGGGAGAGTGGCGTCATCTTTGGCCCACTCGAAGGACCGGTTGGCCGAATACTGGAGCACGAGAATCGGCTGGCATCCGGAGGATAAGCGCGGATTTCCGCAGATGGCGGAGGCCGAGTGACCTCTGCCGCACGGTTATTGGGAATCTTGTGAGCCCCGTATACATCTCAGCGGTTGACGTGTTACGCAGGGTGTAGATAATTACCCGCAGGCAAGCAAGGGGGTGTGGCGTCAAGGGACACGGATGCGGCATCTGTTCCCCGATCCAATCCCGAGCTAATGGGCCACCTGTGGGGGTGCAGGTGGCCTCGCCTTTTCCTGGACTCCTCCACCCCTGACTTCTGATTCCTTGCTCCTGTCTTCTCCCCGCCCTACCATCGCAGCAACCCATCCATGAAAATCACCGAAGTCCGCGTTCGCCAGTTCGAGATGCCCCTTGAGCGGCCGTTCCACCCCACCTGGGAGCCCTTCCCGCACGTTAAGTCGCGCACCACCGTCGTCGAGATTCACACGGACGAAGGGATCACCGGTATCGGTTCGGGCGGCGTGCCCGTGCGCTGGGATGCCGCCGCCCGCTTTCTCGTCGGTCAGGACCCGTTCCTCATCGACCAGCACTACTACAACCTTCGCTCCATGGCCTTCTTCGTCGGTCGTCCCTGGCCGGTCGAGATTGCGCTCTGGGACATCATCGGCAAAGCGTCCGGCCAGCCGGTGTACAAGCTACTCGGCGGGGCGCACAACCGACTCCGCGCCTACGCCTCCACCGGGGAGCTGAGACCCACCGCCGCCCGCGCCGAGGCCGCTCAGGAGACCATCGTCGCTGGCTTCCGCGCCATGAAGATCCGCTTCCATAGCGAAGACTGGCGCGACGACATCAAGACCCTGGAAGCCGTCCGGAAGGCAGTCGGCGACAAAGTCGACATAATGGTGGACGGCAACTGGGGCTGGCGCATCCCGCCCGACCAACAGCGCCACCGCTGGGACCTCAAGACCGCAATCGCCGCCGCGAAAGCGATGGAGGAATTCGGGGTGTACTGGCTCGAGGAACCCCTTGACGCCTATGACTACGACGGCCTCGCAGAGCTACGCAGCCACCTGACAACTCTTCGCCTAGCGGGAGGGGAACTGAACCGCGGACCGGAAGAGATCGCGGCTTACCTGGAGAAAGGCTGCTTCGACATCTACCAGCCGGATGCCACGATGATTGGTGGCATAGCCGCCACCCGTAAGATCGCCGCCATGGTTGAAGGCGCGGGCAAGATCTTCAGCCCGCACACCTGGACCAACGGCATCGGCATGATTGCCAATCTTCATTGCGCCGCGGCCAGCCGCGTTGTCCCCTACATCGAGTTTCCCTACGACCCACCAAACTGGGTCCCGGAACGCCGCGACTTCCTCTTCAAAGAGCCAATCACCATCGACGCCGAGGGCTACGTAAAAACTCCGGACGGCCCGGGCCTCGGCATCGAAATTGACGAAGAGAAGGCCGCGAAGTACGAGCGCAAAGGGGCTGAATGACCTCGGCTGCCGCCCTGCGCGCGGTCGGCGTTACGAGCGCCGCCCTCATTCTCATCGGGATTGCACTGCTCGGCGAGTTGCTAGGTGCCTTCGGAGACCCGGACTACGTCTTTATTGACTACTACGACGACTCCTCAAACAGGGCTCGTGGACTCATAGGCGGAAGTGCGCTCTTGGTCGGCGCCCTTGCGTTCGTGGCGTTCGGCAACCTCCTGCTTAACAGGCTTGATCCGGATCGCGAGTCGGCCATTGCCGGATACGCCGAACGTCTGTCGCTGCTTCTCGCGACATTCGTCATTGCCGCGGCAGCGGCGCTCGTCACGGTGGACTTCAGCCGGGGGTTCGCCGATCTCTTCGACGAAACCGAGACCCCTTTCGAAGGGAGCACAGTCGTAGTGCTGCCGCAGTTCGGCTATGTGCTGCTGCTCGTGGCGGGAGGGTGGACAGCCGCAGCGTTCGTGGCGCTTACGTCCTTCGTCGGGCGGTCTGGAGGGACATTGCCAGGCATCGTTTCTCTGCTGGGATTCATCGTCGCGGCCGTGCTCCTGCTGTCGCCCATGACGATGCCGTTCGTGCTGTTTCCAATTTGGGTATTGATCGTCGCGTTTGCCGCTCGTCCTGAAGCGGAAACCCGAGCCTAACTTATCCCCGCAAAGCCAGCTGGCATATCGGCCAGGTGCGCCACGTCGTTAAGCCGCCAGATCACCCGCCGCTTCCCCTTCGCTCGGATCGAGGCGATGCTCGCGTTGAACGGGTAGAAGATGAAGTCGCGCTCCAGACCCAGCACCATCGAGATGTAGGTCTGGATCACAGCCGCGTGGCACACTACAGCAACTCGCTGCGCCGGGTGCGCGGCGATGATCTCGTCCATCACCCTTCCGATCCGCGTCCTCGCGGCGCCGCTGCCCTCGCTCCCCGGGAACGCGTCCCAGGTGCCGTCCTCATCGATCCGCCGAGCCACCTCTGCCTGCTGTTCCGGCGGGAGCAGCCGGATGTCGTGATCTGCCTGTCCCAGCGTTACCTCCACAAGGTCGTGCTTCGGCAGCACTTCAAGCCCCGTCACGTCCGCGATCTGTCCGGCCGTCTCCTGCGTCCTCCGCAGCGGGCTCGCGTAGATCACGTCCAGCTTCTGGCCTTTCATCCGCAACCCGAGTCGCCGCGCCTGCTCCCGCCCGACCTCGGTCAGGTCCGGGTCTCCCGTCGCCATGTCCTCGCCGGTGTTTCCCTCGGACTGGGCGTGCCGGATCAAGTAGATCCGCGTCGCGTCTCCGCCCGTGAGCATGACGTCCCGGAAGAAGTAGAAGATCGGGTCGCCCTGTGGAACCGGTCGCTCAGACATGACGGGCCTGATCATACCAACGTCGGGCCCCGGCGACGACGCCGTAGTAACCTTCCGTATATGGATACTGAAGCCGCTGTGCGTGCCTGGATCGAAGGTTGGTCGCAGTCGTGGCCCGCGGCCGACCCTGACGGCGTGGCCCGGCTCTACTCCGCCGATGCCGCTTTCCGCTCACTCCCGTTCCGTGACCCGCACATCGGTCGCGATGGAGCCAGGGAATACGCGGCATGGTCCTTCGAAACCCAGGAATCAGCTGAATGCTGGTTTGGCGAGCCAATCATCGATCGCGACCGGGCTGCCGTGGAGTACTGGGCCGTCCTCAAAGAAACCGGGGACAAGGTCACCACCATCGTCGGTACTTCAATGCTCCGGTTCGATTCGGAAGGCCTCTGCTGCGAACAAAGAGATACATGGGTCACCGAAGAAGGCCGTCACGAACCCTACGAGGGCTGGGGCAAGTGAAGACCGGCGTCAGCTACTTCTCCTCCCGGGACATCCGCCACGTCCGCCATGACCTGCGGGAAATGGCGGACATCGGCTGCTCCTACGTCGTCCACTGCTATACGGAAACCGACCTCGCCTACTATCGCGAAACCATGGCCACCATCGCCACTGCGACGCACGAGCTTGAGATGGAGGTCTGGTACGACACCTGGGGCCTCGCCGGGATCTTCTCCGGCGAGACGTTCACCCGTTTCCCGCTGGAGCACCCGGAAGCCCGGCAGGTGCTCTCCGATGGCCGCACCGTCGGCCACGCTTGCCCCAATCACCCGGCGACATGCGATTTCCTCCGCCACTGGGTCGACGCGGCTGCGGCCTGCGGTGGCGACGCAATCATGTGGGACGAGCCCCACTTCTACACAGGACTATTCGTCAGGGACCTCTCCCCAGCATGGGCGTGTTACTGCGAGACCTGCTCTGGGTTGTACAAGGACCGCTTCGGCCATGCCCTGCCCCAGGAGTTCACGCCGGATGTCAAACAGTTCCGCGAGGACTCGCTACTCGGCCTGTTAGCGGAAATGACCCGCTACGGTCACGAGAAAGGCTTACGCAACGCCCTTTGTCCCGTGCCAACCGATCTTGATTCGCATGGCTTTCCCGAGCCCGCGCAGCGCTTGAAGTCCGTCGTCGAGGCGTCCGTCGGGGGCACCGCGAGTGGGGCCGTTGACGCCCTCCTCCACATCGGCATCGGTGACTTCGAACGCTGCGCCGCCATCCCGGATCTCGACATCTTCGGCACCGATCCTTACTGGTACCTCTTCGGAGTCGATCCCGAAGCGTTCATGCGGACCTATAGCGAACTAGCTGCCGACGCCTGCCGCAAGCATGACCGCGAACTCCAACTCTGGCTCCAGGCGTTCCGCATCCCTGCCGGCCGCGAGGACGAACTCAGGATGGGAGTAAAGGTCGCGAAAGAGGCGGGTGCGAATTACCTTGCCGCCTGGTCGTTCCGCGCCACCGAAACCATGTCGCAGATCGCCTGTCAGGATGGCGACAAGGTCTGGGCCATCCTGAGCGAAGAATTCCGCAGCGTCACCTAACACCTAAACTCATGATCACTCCCCGCGGATCTGTTTCAAGTGCTCGATGTCGTGATCGGCGATGTGCTCGACCATTATCCGCAGCGGCCGGTCCCCGAACTGCGGGTGGTTGAACGGCCGGTCTAACCCCGTCTCGCCCGCGAAGCGGAGTAGCTCAAGGTTCGCCTGGCGGTTCGCTGCGAACGTCGACAGCGATGTCGCCAGCTCGCGCTCCCGGTAATAGAGGGTCGTGCCCCAGAGTTCTTCGTCCATCGGCTGCAACGTCGGCGAGTCCTCCGCCAGCACGGACCTTATGCGCCAGGCCAGCATCACCTCGACATCCGCCATGTGCGCCGCGATCTCGTGGGGAGTCCAGCCCTCGTCATCCATCTGGCGCGGCTCCTTGAAAGACCGCGCGAGCATGCGTGGCACTGCTGCCATGCCGGCCATCAAGTCGGTCGGCATTTCCACCTCTCCGTCGCAGAGAGGGCAATGTTTCCGGACAGTCTCGAACTCCACGGCGACCTCCTAGAAGTCAAATACGCCGGCAAATGTCAGGACGACGGCCAACGTGTTGTAGGTAGCGTGCATCGTAACACCGGCGAAGTAGAAGTTGCGGGCGCGTTTCGGGAGCTTCGTGCCGTGGTTCACCCATTCGGGCATGCGCCAGTCGAGGCCAAGACCGACAACGAAACTTGCCAGCGCGTGCAGGAAGACCGGCACCGTAAAGCGGAATGCCGGGTACCAGTCCGGGTGGTCCGGGGCGTAGACGAAGACATAGATGGCGCTCTCTATCAGCCCGAACACCGCTCCCGCTCCAGCGCAGAGGAGCGCGCGGTATAGGCGGTTGGTGAGCGCCCGCGGCCAGCGGACGAGCGCGAGGTAGACGCCAATCGGTTTGAGCGCCTCCTCGATGATCGGGGCTCCGATGAAGACGATCAGCAGGAAGCCTCCCGCCTGTAACTCCCCCACGAACGAACCGAGAATCCCAAGGAACCCGCCGACGAGCGACAGGAGGATGACCTTGATGTGGGTGGGCCAGCGGGGCGGTGGTGAGACAGTGGCGCGCAGTGCGGCGGCGGATGTGCAGTCGAGCACTAGCCGCGGGGCAGGCCAAGCCCGCGGCCGGCTATGATGTTGCGCTGGATCTCGCTTGTCCCCGCCGCGATCGTGAGTCCGGCGGTATGGCGGTAATAACCTTCGAGCCGACCCGCCAGCGGCGCCCACCGTCCGGATTGCACCTGTCCGCCAAGTCCCAGCATCTGCAGCCCGGCGTCCGCAAGCCGCTGCTGCAGCTCCGAACCATACATCTTGGACATCGACGCTTCGGCGTTCGGCACCTGCCCGCGCGCCTGCATCGATGCCACCCGATAAGCGAGCAAGCGGCCGAGGTTCAGTTCGATCCCAAGTTCCGCGAGCTTCGCGCGGACTGACGGGCGCACTCCGGATGCCACCGATCGCGCGTATCCAACGATCTCCTCGTACACGCGTGCTCCCGCAACAACCCGGTTGATCCCGGAGCGCTCGAAGTCCAGCGTCGCAGCCGCGACGTACCAGCCGGAGTTCATCTCGCCAACAAGGCAATCCCGGGGAATGCGCACGTTGTCGAAGAAGATCTGGTTGAATGCGTGCCGGCCCGTGATGTCGATCAGGGGCTGGACGGTGATTCCCGGCAGCGACATGTCCGCCAGCAGGTAACTGATCCCCTTGTGCTTCGGCGCCTCGGCATCGGTGCGCGCGAGGAGGATGCACCAATCCGCCTTATGCGCCAGCGAAGTCCAGATCTTCTGGCCGTTCACGACGAAGAAGTCCCCGTCGATCTCGGCGCGGGTTTCGAGTGAGGCGAGGTCAGAGCCGGACGACGGCTCGCTGAACCCCTGGCACCAGACGGTCTCCGCGTTGGCGATGCCCGGGAGGTGCTTCGCCCTCTGCTCCTCCGTGCCGTAGAGGATGATCGTAGGCCCGACACGGTCCGGCCCGACGCCGATTTGGGTGGGAGCGCGATGCCAGGCCATCTCCTCGTTGTAGATCACCTGCTGCATCACCCCCGCCGCCTGCCCACCGTGCTCCTTCGGCCAGCCGAGGGTGAGCCACCCCTTCTCCGCCAGCCGCCTTTGGAACGAGCGCAGGAACTCCCAGCGGTCGTCCTCGCCCTCGCCGAAGTGCGCGGTGGCGGAGCCGTCACCCCAGTTGTCGGGCAGCGCGTCCAACAGGAAGCCGCGCACCTCGGCGCGGAACGCCTCTTCATCGGGCAAGAAGCGAAAATCCATACTGTGCGCGAGTATATACTGGCGCTGCAATGAGGACGGCTCGCACCGTGATCGTGGCGGCTTGCCTCCTCGCTATCGCCGCCTGCGCCGAGGAAGCCTCAGCGCCCACAGAGGAGCAGGACTCGGCGACGCCGACGCCGACGCGCGTCCGCACTGCGACTCCGTCGCCCTCGCCGACGCCGTTTGCCATACGGCCGCTTGCGATCGGCGACGTCTTCGCCCCGCGTGACTTAACGCAGTACAACCTCGACCCGGCGCGACTCCGCACGGTCATCGCCACCGGCGACGTTATCCCTGCCCGGTACACCGACTTCACGATCCGCAATCTGGGCGACGACTTCCTCTACCCGGTCCGCGCCACATCGGACATCACCGCTGCCGCGGACATCACCGTAATCAACCTGGAGGCGCCGCTGGTTGAGCACTGCCCGGTGCATGTCGACGGCTTCACGTTCTGCGGGCGTCCCGGCTTCGTCGCCGCGTTGCAGGAGGCGGGCGTGGACGTGGCAACGCTGGAGAACAACCACATCGGCAACTACGGCAAGCCGGGCATCGACGAAACGGTGCGCCACCTCGAAGCGGGCGCGATCAAGTGGGCGGACCGAGATACGGCGGCCATCGTCGACGTGCGCGGCCTTAAGTTCGGTTTCCTCGGAGTGGGAGCGGTCGGCGAGGTCGTGGACCGGGACGGGATGGCTGCTCAGATTAAGGCGCTGCGCCCTCAGGTTGACGTCCTTGCGGTCGGCGTCCACTGGGGTGCGGAGTACGTCTCCCTGCCGCAGAGCGCGGGCGGCGTCGCGCTGGACAACCCGGTCGAACTGGCCCACCTGATGGTCGACTCCGGCGCCGACCTGGTCATCGGCAACCACCCGCACTGGGTGCAGGCCGTCGAGGTCCACAAGGACGGGTACATCGCCTACGCCCACGGCAACTTCATCTTCGACCAAATGTGGAGCTACGAAACGCGCGTCGGCGTAATCGGCAAGTACACCTTCTACGACGACGTCCTTATCGGCGTGGAGTACACGCCGACGCTCATCGAGAACTACGCCCAGCCCGTACCGATGCAGGGTGCCGAGCGGCAGGCCGTGCTGGACGGAATGAAGGCGGCGAGCGAGGAGCTAGCCGGGCCGTAGCGCAGCTGGCTCACGCGCTGTCGGTCGCGTCCATCGGGATGGCTACCCAGATCATGAGTCCGACCACTAGAACCGCTCCGCCGATGACCCACGCCTGCCATTCAAGTTGAGTCATCATGACTCCGGCCATGATGCCACCCAGGACGGGGAGCACCGGGGTTCGGCCTAACGACATCGGTGTCGAGAACGTGCGGGTAGCCTGGGGCATGCGATAGCGCAGCGTGATTAGCGCGGCGTTCACCGCGATAAAGATGGCATAGACCGCGAAGTCTGTGACCGCGGCAACCCGACTGAGGTCACCGACGAGCGTGAACGCGACGGCGGCGGTTCCTGAAAGAACTGCGGCGACTGCGGGGGCGCGCGTTACGGGTGTCACAATCGACAGCGCACGCGGAAGTGAGCCTCCACGGGACATTCCATAGAGGAGCCGAGAGGCGGCGGTCAGGATTAGCAGCGATGTGTTGAACGTCGATGCCAGCGCGATAAACGCGACTATGTCCTCCGCATTATCCCCCCAATTGTGACCGATGACGAGCGCAAGCGGCGTGTCGGATTCCGAAATCGCTTCCGCACCAATGACGCTTACCGAGGCAATCGCTACGAGGACGTATAGCGTTGTTGAGATTGCGAGTGCAGTAAGCAACGCGCGGGGAATCGTTCGCGATGCATCACGGGTTTCCTCGGAAAGAGTGACGATTTCGTCAAACCCGATGAAAGCGAAGAACACGAGGGCCGCGGCCCCCATGACCCCGGAGACAGTTGCCCCTTCCACGAGCGAGACGTCACCGAGGTGTGGCGCACCCGCGATAATCACGAGTAGTAGTCCGCCTACCTGGAGCACCACCAGTCCCACGGATAGCCATATGGATCTCTGGATGCCGCCCGCAATGATTCCGGTAAGCACAACGATCAATACCGAGGAGATGACCTGTTGATCGAGGTCGACGAAATGCCGCGCGTAGTGCGAAAAGCCGATTGCCACGGCCGCCGCCGCAATCACGTTGGCAGATACCATGAGCCACCCGATCAGGAAAGCTGACAGTTCATTGAAAGCGTTGCGAGCGAAAGCGTACTCGGCACCGGCGGACGGGAACATTCCGGCAAGTTCCGCATAACTGAGTCCGGTCAGCGCCGCGAGTGCCGCAGCAACGATAAACGCTATCCACACCGCCGCTCCGGCCTCAGCGGTTGCCGGGCCAATCAGTACGTAGATACCCGCTCCGATGACGATCCCAACGCCACTGACAGTGACCTGCCAAAAGCCGAGGGTCTTGCGTAGTTGCCCGCTCTCCAGGTCCGGGCGAGCGCCATCTGTCGACGGTCGATCGGTCAGAGGACTTCGTCTGTCTGCATAGCGCGAATGGCGGAGCCAAGACCTGCAATCGTTTGGTCGATGTCGTCGGCCGTGTGAACGCCCGAGACGAATCCGCCTGCTCCGCCCATGAGGTCAATGCCGTGGTTCAGCATCGCTCGCTTGAGCCCAGCCTGCACGGGCGCAGTCATGCCTGGAGGCGGTGTTGAGACGGGCCATTCCACGCCACCGGTTGGCTGAGGGACCTCCTTGCCCAGCGTGATGTGAAAGTACGACGCGAGGCCGTAGACGGCGCCCGGAATGCCTGCATCCCCGATTGCCCGGTTCATGCCCTTGACCAATCTTGCGTTGAGCCCATCCGCGTAGGTGTGATGCTCGCCGGACCTGACCAGCCGCAGCATCTCCGAGCCAGCGGCGGCGGACACGGGGTTGGCGTTGAACGTGCCCGGGTGCTGTATACGGTTGCGTGCGTTCCAGTCTCCGTCCCTGAACTCGATCAGTGACACGACTTCCTTCTTGCCGCAGACCGCGCCGCCCGGCATGCCGCCGGCGAGGATCTTGGCCAGGGTAGTGAGGTCGGGGATGACGCCGAAGCGGGCCTGCGTTCCCCCGGGGGAGACCCGGAAGCCGGTCACCACCTCGTCGAAGATCAGGACCGTGTTGTTGTGGGTGCACGCGACCCGGAGGTCGGCCAGGAACTGACGCGGCAGAGGCAACTTGCCCCACGACGCGCCCGTGGGCTCCAGTATCACCGCCGCGACGTCCCCCTGCTCGAGTCGCTCCTCGACGGCCTGGATATCGCCCTGCGGCACGCTGACCGTGTTCGATGTCGTGGCAGCGGGCACTCCCGGCGAGGTTGGCCCTTCGGCTTCCGGTGCGCGGCCGCCGGCTACGTAGTCGTGCCAGCCGTGGAAGTGGTGATCAAACTTCAGGACCTTGTCGCGGCCGGCGTAGGCGCGGGCGAGGCGCAGAGCCATCAGGGTCGCCTCGGTGCCGGAGCTGGTGAAGCGGATTTCCTCGGCGCTGGGGACGAGGTCCTTGACGAGGCTACCCCACTCGATCTCTCCCCTGTGGTTGGACCCGTAGTGGGTGCCCAGAGGCGCCTGCTCCACGATCGCCTGAGTGATCGTGGGATGGGCGTGCCCCATGAACAGGGCGCCGTGCCCCATCACATAGTCGATGATCTCGTTCCCGTCCGCGTCCCACTTTCGGCTGCCCGAGGCGCGCTCGACGAAGATCGGGAAGGGGGTGACATAACGAATGTCGTGGGTGACGCCGGAAGGGAAGACGCGCGCGGACTCCTCGTAGAGCTTGGCGGACGCCGGGTGTAGGCGGATGTAGTCGTCAACGATGGTCACGGCTGCATTCTAGCAGCGGAGGTGGCGTGGCCGAACTCGCTATCCGGAGCGGGGGCGGTAGTAGGGGAGCATCGGGAGGTCGCGCATGCTCAGGAGGCCCGTCATTCGACTTCGCGCCACCGCGGGCACGCAGTTGGCGACCACCGCTGCCGTCGCCTCGTCGCCCTGGATGCCTCCGGGGATGTTCACCCGGACGGGCGGATCACCGTCGATGATGATGCTGTCCCGAGGGTCGCGCGCGCCAAGGCTCATCTCCAGGTCCAGCCTGATCACTTCCTTGCCGTTGCTGATGCCGCGAACGGACTGCTTGAGTCCGATGGAATAGTTCTTGTCGATGCTGAAGACGTCGGACTTCACCCGCTCGCGGGCCAGCACCGGTTCGATCGTCTCGGTTACATCCTCCAGCCGCCAGTAAAGCGTGTCCGCGATCAGCATCAGCGATTCGCGAAGTCCGACATGCCCGACCGCTCCGTCGGCGACCCCCTGTTTGAAGCCCTGGGCGCTAAGGCCGACGCCGGCCTTCCGCTGTAACTGGATGCGGCGTTGCGCAAGGTCGACGACTCGTTCCACCTTTATCGCCCGAAGGGTGTGGACCGCGTTGAGCATCACCAGCGGCAGCGTGTCCATGACGAAGCCGGGGTTGATCCCAGTTCCCAGGATGCGGACGCCACTCTCCTTGGCCTTCTGGTCGAGCTTTTGTGCGATGTCTGGGTATCGGGCCCAGGGGAAGGAGAGCTCCTCGCACGTTGAGACGACGCTTTTCTCCGCGGAAATGATTGACATCAACTGGGGGTAGATTTCGGTGAGCGACGAACCGGTGCAGTGGACGATGACGTCGGCGTAGACCTCTCTGAGAAGCCTGTCTGCGTCGTACTGGATGGGGATGCCGAGTGAATGGCCAACTCCTGTGACTTCGCCGAGGTCGCGGCCTGTCTTCGACGGATGAGCGTCGATCGCGCCGACCACCTCGATCTCCGGGTTTGTCAGGCAGGCCTTGACGGTGCGCGCGCCGATAGCGCCGATCCCGAAATGGACCGTGCGAATCTTGTCCTGGTCCAGGAGTCGTTCGACATTCCACGGCGCCTGCTTGCCCTGCAGGGTCTCGCCCGAGAAATCGCCAAAATTAGTGTCAGCCATATGGTCCCTCGTGCGCCGTGCCTGGTGGAAACAGGCGCACTCCTCCCAATTCCTAGAACATAACTCGCTTACGCTGTGTTACAGGGCACGAATGAAGTCACCCACGATACGGTTGAACTCCTCGGGCGCCTCGAAGTGGACGGAATGGGCCGTATTCGGTACAACCTCGATCCGGGCGCCAGGTATCAGCGCCGCTGCGACGCGCATCAAGGGCACCGGCATCACTTCATCGTGCTCACCACCGACGAACAAAACGGGAGTCCCGATTGCCGCCAGGGCTTCCTTGCTCGCGCTTGTATCGGGGGCGCGTTCCAGCGCTCGCAACCGCATTACCTGGCCGTCCGCCTGGAGCCGGTTCGGACCGTTCTCGTTGATCAGCCTTATCTGCTTGTAGAGGAAGGTCTCGGCTACCCGGTTTGACGAGAAGTCACGCGCCAGCGCCCGTTTCACGCCCGTCGTGCGCCTCCGCTCCCACGTCTCATGAGCGTCCTTCCGTTCCGCCTCGCCAGACGCCAACCACACTTCGCGGCGCATGCCGGCAAAGGTATTCGTCATCACCAACCCCTTGACCCGCTCAGGCTGCGCCATCAGGAAGTTCAAGCAGGTGAAACCGCCCATTGATTGGCCAACAAGGAACGCCTGGTCCAACTCCAGGTAGTCGAGCAGCCTGCCAAGGTCCGCGGCGAACGCAGCCGGGCCAAGATCATCCGGATCTGTCGACAACCCCCAGCCGCGGTGGTCGAACGTGATGCAGGTAAACTCCTTCTGGAACGCCGGCACCTGCTGCCACCAGCTCAGGTGATTGCCTCCCGCGCCATGAGCGAAGACCAGTGGGAATCCCTTGCCGTGGACCTCGTAATAGAGTTCGGCGCCGTCGATCGTTGCGTAGGGCATGGTGTTAGAAATCCTAGAGGGTAGGTGACGACTCAGGCAACAATCCACAAATGTGGAAAAGAAATGGATAGAGGCCATAGCATTTGACAGGTACGGGCGATAGAATGGCCCCAGATGGCACCCATTCAGACTGCTTCGCGGCGCAGATCCAGGCCGCGAGCAGACGCGCCGCCACAGCACGAAGCCGAGGGCGCTCCGCCCCAGGCTGATTCAGGCGCCATCAACCCACCGCCGCAGCCGGCAAGGCCAGCCACCAGGCGACGCTCCTCCCCCGGAAACTCCGGCGATCTAACCGTCGACACCCTCCCGGCACCTCGTACTCGATCCCGCAGTCAGGCTGCGTCGCGCAAGAAGATTACGCCACAACCTTCGGCCGCCTACGACGATGCAAAGCCAACAGTCGCACCACGGCGGCCCCGCATCCCCGTCACTGGTGCCCCGACCGATGTCCCGGCGCCCTTCGCCCACAACGCCGAGTACGAATTCGCCCGCATCCTCGACTTTTACGGAATCGCCTGGCAATACGAACCTCGGTCTTTCCCTCTGCGCTGGGAGCGCGGTCACGTAAACGAAGCCTTCACGCCGGACTTCTACCTGCCCGACCTCGACCTCTTCGTCGAACTGACCACGCTCAAGTCAGGCCTCACCGCAGAGAAGAACCGCAAGATGCGCCAACTCCAGGAGCTGTACCCCGACACCAACATTATCATGCTGAAGAAGCGGGACTACCTCCGCCTCCTCACCAAGTACGGATACGGCGCCATCTCACCCAGCCAGGTTCCGGATATCGACCGCGTTCTTATTCCGGCGGTCAAGTTGCAGGAGCGTGTCGTGGAGCTGGGTGAGAAGATCAGCGAGGACTATGCCGACAAAGAGCCGGTTCTGGTCGGCGTGCTGAAGGGCGTAATGTGCTTCGCTTCAGACCTCATGCGTCAGATTTCCCTGCCCACTTCAATCGACTTTATGTCCGTCTCGTCGTACGAGGGCAACGGACATGCCGCCGTGCGCATCCTCAAGGACCTCGAACTGAACATTAAGGGCCGCGACGTCCTTCTCGTGGAGGACATAGTGGACACGGGGATGACCCTCAACCACGTCATCGAGTACCTGCAGACCAAGAAGCCAGCTTCCGTAAAGGTGTGCACCCTCCTCAACAAGGAGGCGCGGCGCCTCGTCAACGTTCCGATCGACTACGTTGGATTCGAGATTCAGGACGAATTCGTCGTGGGATACGGTCTGGACTTCCACGAACGCTTCCGGAACCTCCCCTTCATCGGCACCCTGAAGCACGACCTTCTCCCCTGAAGCGCACGACCTGGCGCTGCTTTCACATGGACTCCTTTGCTTTTGTAGAGGCAGCGGAGGGCGCGCGCCAAGGCCATGCGGCGGATGGACGGATTACTCTGGTGAGAGGCGATGTATCGGGATAGTTCGTGTCGTCTCGTCGGCATTCCGTTCCCACGATTGCAGATCTTCTGGCGTGTGCGTGGTCAGGTAATGCTCTCTTAGCCTGCAATAGAACCCTTGCGCCCACTCCGGCCGGAGCATTGCCATGACAATCCCCTCCTCGAACCCTAGCGCGTAGCCACAGCCGTACTCCTCTCCGAGTCGCTTGGCCAGGTCATCGTGGGATTCTCCAGACCAGATGGGCACCACCTGCCAATAGAGGTCTTCGGCCGGGCCATCCTCGGGCAGCAGGTCATGCTTTCCTTCGTGAGTGGCGTTAGTCACCTGTTCCATTCATCTCGCTCCTTTCTCCGGCCCTAAAAAGAAAGGCCCCCCGGTCAGGGAGGCCGCGCGAGCACTTACTTTCCAGTTTGTCGCCTCGCTGCGACCTCGTCGTTCCCTTTCGGGCTGCCTTTGCCACCGTTCCTTCGGTTGGCCGTGGGTAATCGGGCCAGTCCCCCTACCACGCTCTTCACGGTTATTCAGTTAGTGTCATAGTAACACTAACTCAAGATTTAACTCAAGCAGTTGCGCTCAACCTGGCGTTCCTTGAGCACAGAGTCCGCGTCTCCCTACTGCTGCACCAGTCCGATGATGTTGCCCTCCGGATCGGCCGCCTGCGCGATCGATGGGCGATCCGGAATGTCGATCCGTTCCATCACCCGCCGTCCGCCCAGGGCCTCAGCTTTCGCCAGGGTCTCCCCAAGATCCGCCACCTGCACGTAGATGACCATCCTGGGCTGGTCTCCTCCAAGGATTCCGCCATTTATGACCGCCGGGCCGCCCTCGCCCCCTTCGATGAACCCGTACCCCATGGCGTTGCTCGCATCGATCTTCCATCCAAATAGTTCTGTGTAGAACTCACGCAGTCGCGCGGGGTCTCGCCCGCGTATCTCGAAATGAACTATTGGCCGTGTCATATCGCACCCTCGCTTTCGCGGAAATGATACTCCTCAAACACGCCGCCGGTGGTATACTTCACTCGCCCGGAGCTAGCCTTGCCGATCCGTCACCTGCTGTCGATTTCAGACCTCTCGCCGCAGGTGTTGGAGCGGATTCTGGACTCGGCGATGGCCCTCAAGGAAGGTGCTGCCGCCCCGCAAGTCGCGGGAAAGACGCTCGCCCTTGTCTTCGAGAAACCTTCATTACGTACCCGCGTTTCTTTTCATGTGGCGATGCGTCAGTTGGCCGGAGACTGCATCTACCTTTCTCCGCCTGAAGTCGGGCTCGGGGAAAGGGAGACTGCGCCGGATGTCGCCCGCGTTCTAAGCCGCTACGTCGATGCCATTGCCGCCCGCACCTTCGACCACAGCACCGTCGAAGAATTAGCTCAGTATTCCAGCGTCCCCGTGATCAATGCCCTTTCGGAGACGGAGCACCCTTGCCAGGCCCTGGCTGACCTGCTGACGATTCGCGAGCGAATGGGCCGGCTAAAAGGCGTCTCTGTCGCCTTCATCGGTGACGGCAATAACGTTGCCAACTCCCTGGCGATCGCCGGGTCGATCATGGGGATGGATGTCCGCGTGGCATCGCCCGAAGGCTACGAACTGACCCCTGAAACGCGTGCGATCGCCGGTGATGTCAAGACAACAGGCGATCCCCTCGAAGCGGCCGATGGCGCCGACGTCGTCTACACCGACGTCTGGGCGAGCATGGGCCAAGAAGGCGAGGCCTCGCAGCGTCGCGAAGCCTTCGCCGGCTTCACCGTCGACGCAAACATGATGGCGCGAGCCAAGCCCGACGCAATCTTCATGCATGACCTGCCGGCACACCGCGGCGAAGAGGTCGCGGCGGAAGTGATCGACGGCCCACAATCCGTCGTGTTCGACCAGGCCGAGAACCGGCTTCACGCGCAGAAGGCCGTCATCGCCTACGTGTTCGAGGATGAAGCCTGATGGGCATCTGGGACACGATCACCGAATCGCTCCGCAGTTTCGAACTGAAGAGCGTCATCGAAATTCTGAGCATCGCGGCCATCATCTATCTTGCCCTGCTTCTTCTCAAAGGAACGACCGCGATGTCACTCCTGCGGGGCATCATCATCGTCGTCGTCGGAGCCGTGCTACTCACCGAGGCCCTCGACCTAAACGTCGTTAGCTGGCTCATGCGCAACTCGCTTCCGGCCTTGCTCCTCGCCATACCCATCATCTTCCAGGCCGAGATCCGGCGCTTCCTTGAGCGCGTCGGCCGCACGGGGCGTTGGCCCTGGCCCGGACGGGCACTCTACGAAGGCATTGTCGATTCGATTGCCGACGCCTGCGTATACATGAGCGAGCGGCACATCGGCGCGATCGTCGTCGTCGAACGGGAGACCGGCCTTGAGGAATACATCGATGCCGGTGAGAAGATTGACGCCGTGTGCTCCGACAAGATCCTTCTCAGCATCTTTTACCCAAACTCCGCGCTGCACGACGGCGCAGTCGTCGTGCGTGGGGATCGCGTCATCGCTGCCGGAGTCACCCTCCCACTGTCCGACCAGGCGGAACCGCTCTCCAATCCGACAGACGGCTTCCACGGCACGCGTCACCGGGCGGCGCTCGGTATAACCGAGCGCACCGACGCGGTTTCGGTTGTCGTATCCGAAGAGACGGGCGAGATCTCGATCGCCGCCAACGGGCGCATGATATCTGCCCTCGACGGGCCGAGGATGCGCGGTATCCTGCGCAGCCTCCTACTTCCACAGCTCGATATGGACCGCACAGTCAGCAGCAAGTTGCCGAAGTTCACCCGCTAACCCATGGATTCCATCATCAGGGGGCTCCAGGAGACTGCGGCGCTGCTCGCGTCGGCACTCGGGACCGCTTTTAAGTCGTTGTCTGACAACCGCGGTCTCGCTGCCGCCTCAGTCGTGCTCGCCTTCGGTACGTGGATCATTGTCACCGACGCCGAGAACCCGACCCGCGAACGCGTGCTCCCCGTTGACATCGAAGTCCAGCCGGTCAACGTGCCGCCCGATGTCGCCCTCGCCGATCCCCTCCAGCCCGTGCGTGTCCGTGTCAAAGTGGAGGACGAGGTGTTCGACAGCCTCACAGAGGCGGACTTCGAGGCCACAGTGGACCTCGACGGCCTGACTGTCGGCGAGTACGAACTGCCGGTCACCGTCCGCGCCCTCACGAGCCGTGGCGGCCTCCGGATCGAGAGCGTCCTTCCGGAGCGCATCGAGGTAAGGCTCGCGCAACTCACGGGCAAGCTAGTTCCCACCGTCATTGAGGTGGAAGGCGATCCACCGAATGGATTCTCCCTGGGAGTGCCGGAGGCGGAAGACCCGGAGGTTTTCGTGACCGGTCCGCAGGAAAAAGTAGACCAGGTCACGCGCGTTACCGGCACGATCGACGTCACCGGTCGGACGGAGACGGTGGAGCAGGCCGTCCGCCTCGCCCCGAAGGATGCCCAGGGAAACCTCGTTCAGGGAGTCAACCTCGAACCGTCCGCCACTGAAGTGGTTATCGAGATTGAAGAGCAGAAGTTCTCTCGGAGTGTCGTCGTAAGTCCCGAACTTACCGGCACTCCCGCGGATGGCTACAATGTGGTATCCGTCTCAGTCTCGCCGCAGACTGTGACCATCCGCGGCGACGAAGCCTTTGTCCAGGGCACGATCTCGGTGCCGACCGAACCAGTGGACGTCGCCGACGAGACCGAAGACGTGGTGCGGACCGTCTCTCTGGACCTGCCATCGGGCGTTGAAGTCACCGGAGGTGGATCCGTAACCGTAACCGTGAGAATCGAGCCGGCTGTAGGCACCGCGGAGTTTGCCACGCCAATATCGGCAAGCGGTATCGGAGACGGGCTATCGATCGTTGGTGCGCTCCCTTCGGCCACCGTGGTGGTCGCAGGCGAACTGCCCACCCTGCGGTCACTCAGTGCGGGTGACGTCGCCGTTTTCGTGGATCTCGCCGGTAAAGAGCCGGGAGTCCATCGAGTACCGGTCCAGGTGCGCACCCCCGAGGGTGTAACTGGGCAGTCCGTCACTCCGGCTGAGATCGAAGTCACGCTGGGGCAGGAATAGACCTGGTGTCCGGCTCAGCCCAGGGGGAGCCGGCAGGTGAAGCCCCTTCCCTTCAACTGCCGACCGTCGCCATCGTCGGCCGGCCCAACGTTGGGAAATCGACGTTGTTCAATCGCCTCGCCCGCAAGCGGCAGGCCATCGTCGAGGATATTCCTGGAACAACCCGCGACCGCCTCTACGCCACCATTGAGTGGAAGGACCGGCAATACCGGCTGATCGACACGGGCGGCCTCGAACCTGATGCGACGGTTGGCTACCCCGCCCTGATCCGCGAGCAGATCGACGTCGCCATGACCGAAGCTGATGCGATCCTCTTCGTTGTCGATACAACGACAGGGGTTACGCCTGTGGACGAGGAGATCGCCGAACTCCTGCGGCGCACGGACAAACCCATCCTGTTGATCGCGAACAAGGGCGATAACCCCGAACGCGAGGAACTTGCGGTTGAGTTCTTTGCGCTGGGGTTGGGTGATCCGATGCCCGTTAGCGCCCACCATGGCCTGGGCGTCCGCGAGGTCAACGACAAGCTGCTCGATATCCTCCCATCGATTGCGGAGCACGAGGATGCCGAAACTCTGCGCATCGCCATCATCGGCAGGCCCAACGTGGGCAAGTCGTCCCTCGTGAACAAGATCCTCGGTGAGAGCCGCGTTATCGAAAGCGAAGTGCCTGGCACCACAAGAGACGCTGTCGATACGCCGTTCACCCATGGCGAGAAAGAACTCGTTCTCGTCGATACGGCTGGTATCCGGCGACCGGGGAAGGTCGAGAAAGGGATCGAGAAATACAGCGTCATGCGCGCCCAGGAGGCCGTTGAGCGTTGCGAGGTCGCCATCGTCATGATCGATGCCGAGGACGGCTTGATCCAGCAAGACCTTCACATCGCCGGCCTCGTCCTGGACTCGTACAAGGGACTCATCCTTGCGCTCAACAAATGGGACCTGATCGAGGACAGCGAGGAGAACCGCCAGCGCTACGCCCGGCGCATTCTCTCGCGGGTCAAATTCGTGCCCTGGGCGCCGTTCGCCTTCATCTCCGCCAAGACCGGCCTCAACGTCGA
>DAINRO010000023.1:0-11728 GCA_036741795.1 Chloroflexota bacterium | reverse complement strand
TACCTCCTCGCCCGCGCCATGAAGGGCATCGACATCCGCGACCATGGCAGCGGCTCTACCGGCGCTACCAATGTGCTTCGGGTACTCGGGCGAGGCCCGTTCGTGGCCGTGATGATCGCCGACTCATTGAAGGGCTACATCCCGGCGATGGGCGCCTGGCTAATCTTCGACAGCTACGACGCGCAGGTCGCCGCGGGTATCGCCGCCGTCATCGGACACGACTTTCCCATCTATATTGGCTTCCAGGGTGGGCGCGGAGTGGCAACCACATTTGGCGTATTCGCTGCGATGGCGTTGCCGGTTTTCGTTGGCCTCGTGGCCGTCGGTATCTTCATCCTCATTGGCCTGCGCTACATGTCTGTGGCCTCGATCATCACGGTCCCGCTGGGCACTCTGGTATTTCTTATCTTGTGGCTGCTGGGTGTCGACGAGTTCATCTTTACCAAGGTGGTCTTCGGACTCTTCGCCACCGCGCTGGTACTCATAACCCATCTGCCGAACATCCGACGCCTCATGATGGGAACCGAGCCCCGGATTGGAGATTCGCTTGAGGTGCCACCCGAACCACATAGTGCAAGGACTACCACATGACCGATAGCAAGCCCGGGCGCGACCTCATCGAGGCCGCTGTCCAGGGCCACAACACGGACTACATCGAAATCCGACTGGACGATACCCGCTCGAACCGCATCGTCTACCGGGGGAAGGAACTGGAGGAGATCGGCCGCGTAACCAACTTTGGCGGATGCGTTCGCGCCCTCGTCAACGGGGGATGGGGGTTTGCCAGCTTCAACGACCCGGCGCAGATGCGGCCCATGGCGGAGGCAGCAGTGTCTCAGGCGCGCCACGTCGGCGCCGGCAGGAGCAACCTGGCCCCGGTCGAGCCCGTCGTCGCATCAGTTGCTCCCGTGGTGCGTCAAGATCCACGGGTCATCCCGCTGGCTCGTAAGAAGGAGATCCTCGACTCCTACAACGAGACGATGCTTGCGGTGGATGGAGTTACGAGCACCAACATCATCTACAGCGACGCCCACAAGAGCGTGACGTTCGCCAATTCGGAGGGGGCGTATATTGAGCAGGAGCGAATCGACGTCGTCTCCCGGCTGGCCGCCACCGCCCGGAAGAATGGCGATATGCAGCAGGCGAGCATGAGCCTGGGGGCGTTGAACGATTATTCCTACGTCGAGAAACAGGCTGAGAATGCCGAGTTCCTTGCCAGCCGTGCCGTTGAACTGCTTAACGCCCCCTACTGCGAGCCGGGCGTCTATCCGGTAGTCCTCGATCCCATCCTCGCGGGCGTCTTCTGCCACGAGGCGTTTGGGCATCTCTCCGAGTCCGACTTCGTCTACGAGAACGACCGGATGAAGGAGATCATGGTCCTGGGTGCAGAGTTCGGCCAGAAGCACCTGAACATCGTCGATGGCGCCGCTGTCCCCGATCTCCGTGGCAGCTACGCCTACGACGATGAGGGCACCCCCGCACGGAAGACGGACCTTATTCGCGATGGCATCCTCGTTGGCCGCCTGCACTCCCGGGAGACCGCGGGCATCATGGGCGAACCTCCGAGCGGAAACGCCCGCGCCATGGACTACCGCTTCCCGCCCATCGTGCGAATGACCAACACCTACATCGAACCGGGCGACGCTACCTTCGAGGAGATCATTGGTGACATAAAACTCGGCGTCTACGCGAAGAATTGGTACGGTGGAACCACGAGCATGGAGATGTTCACGTTCTCGGCCGGCGAAGCCTATATGATCAGGGACGGCAAGATCGCCGAGCTCGTCCGCCCCGTGAAGCTCACGGGGAACCTATTCACAACGCTAAAGAACATCGACGCTATCGGAACAGACCTCGACTTCAACCAGGGCGGCGGCTGCGGTAAGGGAGGTCAGATGCCCCTGCCAGTGAGCAACGGTAGCCCGCATATCCGCATACAAGACTGCGTTGTGGGGGAGCGATAGGGTGAAAGAACTGCTGGACGACATCCTCTCAGAAGCAAAGAAGCGCGGCGCCGAATCCGCCGAGGTCTACCACGTATCCACGGAAGAGACCCCCGTTCGCTTCGAGGCCAATCGCCTGAAGGAGCTGAACGCTCGCCAAACCGCCGGCGTCGCCGTCCGGGTTATCGCAGGTGGCCGCATCGGTTTCGCGTCCAGTACCCGCCCCGGGGATGTCGAGGACGTGGTCGCGGCCGCCCTGGACACGGCCCCGTTTGGCCCGGAGGCGAAATTCTCCTTCCCACCAAACGCCGAACCCGCAACCGTTAAGACCTACGATCCCGCGATCGAGAATCTCACCACCGACCAGATGATCGAGACAGGCAAGACGCTCGTCGAAACCGTGCGCGAGGTAGAGCCTGAGCTGCAGTGCGACGCATCAATCCGGCGGGCCAGAGGCACAGTCGCCCTTGCCAACTCGAACGGCGGCTACTTCACCCACCGGGCTTCGTCCGTGTCGGCTTGGCTGCACGGCACCCTGATCCGCGGCACGGACATGCTTTTCGTTGGAGGCGCGGACGCCTCCTGTTCACCCATTCTCAATACGGACGAGATCACCGGTGACGTCATCCTCCAGCTCGAGCGCTGCAAGCAAAACGCGGACACGAAGACTGCCGAATTGCCCGTGATTTTTACTTCTCTCGGCGTCGCGGAAGCGCTTCTCGGCCCATTGATTATGGCCTTCAGCGGCCGCCTCGTCTTCCAGGGCCAGTCGCCGCTCGTCGACTCCCTCGGGGAAGCTAAATACGACTCCCGCGTCTCCATCTCGGATGATGCCACTCTGCCGATGCGCGTGGGATCGCGGCCGTTTGACGATGAGGGGGTACCGAGCCGGAAGATACCGCTGATCGCCGCAGGTGTAGTCAGCAACTTCACTTACGACCTTCAGACCGCCGCGCTCGCCGGAGCGCGGTCGACGGGCAGCGCCCAGCGCGCTTTGACCACCCAGCCCGCCATTGGCTCGGCCAACATAATCGTCGAGCCCGGCGAGTCGACGTTCGACGAGATGGTCCGTTCAGTGAAGGACGGAATCATCGTCGAGGAGCTGATGGGTGCCGGCCAGGGCAATGTCATGGGCGGCGATTTCTCCGGTAACGTCCTTCTCGGCTACAAGGTCGAGAACGGCGAAATCGTCGGCCGCGTAAAGAACACCATCGTCGCGGGGAACGTCCACGAGTCCCTCAACTGCATCGCCATGCTCGGCAAGGAAACTCGCTGGGTTGGCGGCACAATCCAGACCCCGCCCATCATGATCGAACACCTCGCAGTGTCGGCCGGGTCCTGACCGAGAAATGGCCCTCGAAGAGTACCTGTCGGAGCTTTCCGACCCGTCCCAACCGCTGAAGGTAGCGGATCTCGCCCAACTCTCTG
Organism: Chloroflexota bacterium; assembly: GCA_036741795.1. Taxonomy (GTDB): domain Bacteria; phylum Chloroflexota; class Dehalococcoidia; order SM23-28-2; family RBG-16-64-32; genus DATKKM01. The sequence goes on along the minus strand of DAINRO010000023.1, from coordinate 8,357 downwards.
CCCTTACTACCGAGGCCGCCCCAACAGTGGCGAATGCGTGGCCTCAAATTTTCTTGGACAGGCGCAAGACGATCGTTTCCGACCTTACCCAGTTGGCGGAGGACAACATCGAGTACGACTTTGATACCGTTCTCTTCATCGCGCTGGACGATTCCGAAGACTCCGTGAGAGTCGAGGCCGTAAGGGGGCTATGGGAGAACGATTCACCCGAGTTCATGGCGCGCCTCCTGGATATGGTCACGACCGATGACAACGCTCGTGTCCGCGCCGAGACGGCTCTAGCCTTGGGCAGGTTCGCACTGAACGCCGCGTTCGGAAAGCTCCCTCAGAGGCAAGTTGAGCGGCTGGAAGAGACACTCCGAACGGTGGTGTCCGATCCGAGAGAAGTGGCCGAAGTACGGGGTCGCGCCCTTGAGGCCCTTTCTCCGCTGAATCAGCCCTGGGTACAGGGCGCAATCAACGAGGCCTATCACGATGGCGATATGCGCCTCCGGATCGCCGCTGTCCATGCAATGGGCCGGAGCTGCGACCCCACATGGCTCCCGACCCTGTACGGGGAGCTTGAGAACGAGGACCCTGAGCTGCGGTACGAGGCAGCGACGGCGTGCGGCGTGCTGGGAGATGATGACGCCGTATCGCATCTGCTTCGTCTGGTCCTCGACGAAGACGAGGAGGTTCGGGAGGCGGCCATCGCGGCCCTCGGGGAAATTGGCGGAGACAAGGCCAGGGATACGTTGATGATCCTGCTCGACAGCGAATCCGAGGCGACACGCGAAGCGGCAAGTGCTGCCCTGGCCACGATCGACTTTGAAGAAGACCCTCTGGCGGTGCGGTTCCGTGACTAGCGACCGGGCGCCTCAGAAGGGCAAGTCAAAGCCCGCCGTTCGGACGGAGCGCGCCGTCTCGGCGGGGGGGATCGTCGTCCGTGCCGGCAAGCAGGGGCTGGATGTTGTCATCTGTGGGCGCGATGGCGACGGCGTGTGGGGTTTACCCAAAGGTACGCCCGACGATGGCGAGTCGCTGGAGGAAACCGCTTTGCGCGAGGTACGAGAGGAAACCGGCCTTGACGTGCGCATCGGCAACAAGGTCGGAGTCGTTGAGTACTGGTTCGCCGCGGGCGGAGTTCGCTATCACAAATGGGTGCACTATTACCTGATGGAGGCAGTTGGGGGAGACACCAGCAGACACGATCAGGAGTATGATAGGGTCGAGTGGCGACACGCCGATGACGCTATGAAGACACTGACCTTCCGGAACGAACGAAACATCGTCGCGAAGGCGCGCGAGATGATCGAAGCCGAATGATTGGCCTCCCCCGCCAGGACGATGTGGTCGCTCGCGGTAAGAAGACCGTCGTTCGTCGCAAGGGGATCGCGGACGCCCAGAACGAGTACCGCTGGCGGTCAGACGACGAACTCGCGGAGTTTGACGCATCCCGCCCCGTTCTCGCTCCGTTCGTGAATTACCACCGCAACTGGTCGTTCGACTTCCGCTTCACCGATATGACTGGGCGGTCATTCGCCATCGAAGACGAGACCGGCCGCCACATCGGCAACGTCATGTACTACAACTTCGACGAGACCCGTCGCGAAGCCGAAATTGGCATCAGCATCGGTGAGCGAGAGTTCTGGGACCAGGGTTATGGTTCGGACGCCCTCGGAGCGGTCACGAACGCCCTGCTTGAGTCGGGACACGTCACCCGCCTTTACCTCCACACCCTCGACTGGAACCTCCGAGCGCGGCGCGCCTTCCAGCGCGTCGGTTTCGTGGAATCCGGGGTCTCATGGCGTGACGGCCGCACCTTCGTCCTCATGGAACGGAGCCGCATCCCGGTTCACGCGCGTCTGCCCGTGGGCAGCGCTACCGCCTGAACTCCACGTGACCGCCGTCAAAGTCCTCTCGATCGACGGTGGCGGCATTAAGGGCATCATCCCCGCAACCGTCCTCGCCTATATCGAGGAGCAGACCGGCAAGCCGATCTCCGAACTGTTCGACCTGATCGCCGGTACTTCTACCGGCGGGATCATCGCGCTCGGCCTGACCAGGCCTGGCTCGGACGGGAAGCCCATGTATACCGCGGCCAGCGGGATCGACCTCTACGTGAAAGAGGGGCCGGTCATCTTCGCACAGCGTTTCCCGCGGACGCTGCCCTTCTGGCAGTTCTTTGAGGAACGCTACCCTTCTGGTCCTCTCGAGAACAGGCTCGACACTTACTTCGGCGATTCCCGCCTCGCCGATGCGTTGACGGACGTGATCGTCACCTCGTACGACATCGGGGCGCGCAAGCCACACTTCTTCAAGACACGTCACGCCAGGACCCAGGCGGATGCGAACTACTTGATGCGCGACGCGGCCTGGGCCACATCGGCCGCGCCCACTTACTTCGAGCCGGCGAAGATCGACTCGAACGCCGATCCGGCGTACCTGGCGCTGATCGATGGCGGGGTGTTCGCGATCAACCCGGCGATGTGCGCCTTTGCCGAGGTACGAGATGTGGACCCGACAGCTACCGATGTGCTGCTGGTGTCGCTTGGGACTGGCGAGAACACCGATCCGCTGTCGTACGACGAAGTGAAGGGATGGGGCGAGGCGAGTTGGGCGCGGCCCATCCTTGACGTGGTCTTCGACGGGATCAGCGATACGGTGGATTTCCAGTTGCGGCAGCTACTGCCGGGGGTTGATGGGCTCGCGCGTTACTACCGGTTCCAGACGCGGCTCGAGGGCGCCAGCGATGCGATGGACGATGCCAGCCCGAAGAATCTCGAAGCGCTTCAGCAACTGGGGAACGAACTCGTAGCCAGCGAAAAGACGACGCTGGACGCGCTTTGCGCCCAGCTGACTGCCGCTTAGCTGCTCAGACTGGCGCTGGGCGGCCCGGAACCTCGTCGAGGTCTGCTGGCGGTGGGGCCGGGTTGATGATCCCGTGCATTAGCTGGTTGGGGACCAGTTCGATTAGTTCCTGGACGGTCCATTGACCGGTTTTTTCGATCGTGTGGATGGGGTCTTCTTCGTGGGCGAGGGAGATTGAGCCGCCGGCGACGTGGAAGATTTTGCCGTTGACGTTCCAGGCGTCGTCGGTGCAGAGCCAGACTGTCATCGGGGCGACGTGTTCGGGGGTGGGGGTGACGCTGCGTGACATCGCTGTTTGCTGCTGGGTTTGGGTGGCGGCGCGGAGCTGGCGGGCGGCGTCGGGGACGGTGGCGGTCATGCGGGTGGCGGCGCCGGGCGCGATGGCGTTGCAGGTGACGCCGTAGCGGCCGAGGTCGCGGCCGACGACGCGTGTTAGTCCGGCGATGGCGGCCTTGGCGGCACCGTAGTTCGTCTGGCCTGAGATGCCCCGGAGGCCCGAGATCGACGAGAAGTTTACGATGCGGCCGGAGCGCTGCTGACGCATGAGGATCGAAGCGGGCTTGATTGTGTTGAAGTGGCCCTTGAGGTGGACGTCCGTGACGGCGCGCCATTCCTCGTGGGACATGTTGAAGATCATGCGGTCGCGGAGGATGCCGGCGACGTTGATCAAAATGTCGATCTTGCCGAAGGCATCGACGCACTGCGTGACCATCGCCTCGCCGCCTGCTGAGGTCGCGACGGTGTCCGTGTTAGCGACGGCGTTGCCGCCCGCGGCCTTGATTTCCTCCACCACTTGAGCCGCGGGGCCGTCGTCTTGGCCTGTGCCATCGACGCTGACTCCCGGGTCGTTGACGACTACGCTTGCGCCTTCTTCGGCGAGGAGCAAGGCGACGGCGCGGCCGATGCCTCGGCCTGCTCCGGTGACTACTGCCGATCGTCCTTCAAGCCGGCCCATCAGCCCGTCACCTCAGCGGCCGTGGCAGGCCCCTCGATGCGTTCCGCCGGGGGCATCGGATTATCCGTGCCCTCCAGCATTGTTGGGATCTGGGCCGAAAGCTCGTCCAGGGTCCACATGCCGGGTTTGTAGATGGTGCGCCAGGGGAGGGGGTGGTTGAGGACGGAGACGATGCCTCCGTAGACGTGGAAGATTTGGCCGTTGATGTTCCAGGCGTTGTCGCTGGCGAGGTAGGCGGTCATCGGGGCGATGTCTTCGGGATCCATTTTCGGACGGGGCGGAGCGTCTTCCTTGGGTTCGGGGCGGCCGGGGCGGTTGTCGGGGATGGTGGCGACGAGGCGGGTCCAGGCGCGGGGGGCGATGGCGTTGCAGGTGACGCCGTAGCGGCCGAGGTCGCGGGCGACGACGCGGGTGATGCCGGCGATGCCGGACTTGGCGGCGCCGTAGTTCGCCTGCCCGGCGTTGCCCCAGAGGCCGGACTCGGAGCTGAAGTTGATGATCCGGCCGTAGCGCTGCTGGCGCATGACCTGGGAGGCGGGCTTGATGGTGTTGAAGTGGCCATCAAGGTGGACGGCGATGACCTCGTCCCACTCCTGCTCGCTCATGTTGAAGATCATCCGGTCGCGGAGGATGCCCGCGTTGTTGACGAGGATGTCGATGCGGCCGTAGGTGTCGAGGGCAGTCTTGATGATGTTCTCGCCACCCTCCTCGGTCGCTACGGTGTCGAAGTTCGCGGTGGCGGTGCCGCCCGCGGCCTTCACCTCCTCGACCACCTGGGCGGCCGGGCCGTCGTCGTGGCCGGTGCCGTCAGGGCCGACGCCGGGGTCGTTGACGACGACCTTTGCGCCTTCGGAGGCCATGAGGAGGGCGATGCCGCGGCCGATGCCGCGGCCGGCGCCAGTGATGACGGCGATCTTGTCCTTAAGGAGATCGGTCATGGTGGCCGTCGCCGAATGGTGAATGGTGAGAAGTGAATGGTGAAAGGGGCCTGGCGCGATCACAGTGGTTTCCCCGCCCCAGATCCTGCGGAAAGGGCTTCGCGCCGATTGCAGAGGGATGCGCTCCGCAGGATGACAGGCAACAGTTCCGATGCATCGTCATTGTCACGTTCCTTTTGACGGCAACTCTACCGTGGCGGTGCCGGGGGTTGTCTTCTGTCCTTCGGGGTCTTCGGTCCAGACTTCTAGATCTACGAGGTTGCGGCCGTTTTCGGTGCGCTTGCCGGTGATGACGCCTCGCGAGGTGACGTCCTTGTCGATCATGTCCATGCCCCGGTAGTCGCACTTGACGCGGACGACTCGGCCGGCGGGACCGGTCCATTCGTCCAGCATGCGCCCGAGGAGGGCGTGCTTGAGGGCGCCGTGGGTGATGCGCTCGGGGAGGCCAGTGTTCTGGGCGAAGTCCTTGTCGTAGTGGATCTGGTAGTAGTCGCCGGAGCCGGCGGCCCAGTAGACGAGCTGCTGGGAGGTGGCGGTTAGGGCGACCTTAGGGATTTCCTGGCCGGTGGTTACGTCTTCGAAGTAGGTCTGGGCTTGAGATTCTGTCATCGGTTAAGTTCCTTCGGGCTCCATCAATACCTGATAGCTGTCCCGCGCTGAATAGCCACCGTCTCGCCATTGTCGTTCTTGAAGGTTGTTTCTGTGTTGACGATTAGCATCGGACCCATGCGGCCTTCGCGCTCGGAGAGGTCGGCGAGCTTGGTGGTGGCGGTGAGTTTGTCGCCGGCACAGACGTCTGCAAGGTACTCGATGTCGGTGCCGCCGTTGAGGACTCGCTTGTAGGGGATGTCCATGCGGAAGGGTTCGGGGGTGCGGCTGGGCTGGCCGGGGACGACGACGGGGTGGCCGAGGAACCCGACCGGGGCGGGGATGCCGCGGTGACCCGCCGCCTTTGCGGCCGTCTCGTCGAAGTAGACAGGGTCGGTGTAGCCGACGGCGCGGGCGAACTGGCGGCAGCCGGTGTTATCGATCTCGTAGGCGACGGGCTCGGACTCGACGCCGATGCGGGCGCGCATGTCGTCGGTGATGACGGATGTTTGTTGGGTCAAAGGCCACCTCCGGTGGAAGGGTGAAGAGTAAAGGGTGAAAGGAAGGAAGATTGGGGGTTGCAGGGGCGGGAGAATCCAACCCCCAATCTCCGGTGCGTCCGAATGTAACTGGTATGTGGATAAGTGTCAATTGAGATGGCGAAGTTAGGTTAGAAGTTAGAAGTGGTCCTGACGCAGCACCGATCCCACACCTCTAACTTCACTCTTCTCACTTCTAACCCCCGTCGCCCGTGAGCGTGTGCGAACTTGGTTCTTCCAGGGTTACCCGATCGGTGCCTCCGGCGATGGCGATGGCGATGGTGTAGAGGGCGAGCATGGTGGAGCGGAGGAGCAGGGCGATGCCGAGGAGGGTGACGAGGCCGGCGATGAGGGCGGGCTTGCGGGCGACGGCCTGGCCAGGGCCGTTGTAGGAGATGGTGGTTTCGGGGTTTTGCGCGGCGACGATGCCCACTCCAACTCCCGCCATGATGAGGAGGCCGCCGAGGATGCGCGCGGGCGTCGCGGGGAGCTTCGGGACGTCGGAGCGGCGCTCGAAGGTGAAGACGGCGGAAGGGAGGGTGATGAGCCAGAGGCGGGAGGAGAGGTTGCGGGGAATTTTGTCGTTGATGAAATCCATGATGGGAAGTCTATAAGAGTAGAGAGTGAAGAGTGAAGAGCGACCCTTTACGAAGGGCATCGATCAGATCGCCCAACTCCGTGATCTGAGTGTGGAACTCCGTCGCGCACACCCCCACGTCAGACCGCTGGTGCGCATCGCTCCCCGCAGTCGTCGGCAACCCGGCGAGGGCGGCCACCTCGGCGGCGAAATTGTTGTCCCGGGGCGTGCCGCGGCCGTTGAGTGTCTCGATGGCGTGGACGGCGGCGTAGGCCGGGTTCGCGGCTGCCCGCTCGAGGGGTTCGGACCAGTCGCCGGAGTCGCGGAGCTCGAAGGGGAGCTGGCGGCGGTAGGGGTGGGCGGCGACCATCGCTCCGCCGGCCTCCTCGACCATCGCCGCGAGGGTGGCGAAGCGGTGCATGCCGTAGACGAAGCGTTCGAGGCCAAAGACGAGGATGTGGCCGCACTCGGTGTTGACCTCGACGCCTCGGATGACGAGGAAGTTGTGCTTGCGCCCGAGGGCTTCGGCGTCGGCGGGGTCCCAGAAAAAGTCGTGCTCGGTGAGGCAGACGCCGTCGAGGCGGGCTGCTTTCGCAGCATCGATGAGGTTGTCGGGGGTCAGGGAGCTGTCGTGGGAGAGGGGGTGGGTGTGGGTGTGGAGGTCTATGAGCATGCTAGAGGTTAACCACAGATGTCTCAGATGTCTCGGATTTTCTTGGGAGGAATCGGTCCACAGATTGCACAGATTGCACAGATTTCTTTTGGTTGGCTTTCTTTGGAGGCTATTCTGTTCCGAGGATGAGGGTGCCGGTTGAGGACATGGCGCCGCCGGTGCCGTTGACGAGGGCTAGCTTCGCGTCTTTGACCTGGCGGTCGCCGCATTCGCCTCGGAGCTGGCGGGTTGCCTCTATCAGCAGGAACATGCCGAACATGCCCGGGTGCGTGTACGACAGGCCGCCGCCGCTGGTGTTGAGGGGGAAGTCGCCGCCCGGGGCGGTGCGTTGGCCCGAGACGAAGGCGCCGCCCTCGCCGGGGGCGCAGAAGCCGAGGGCCTCGAGGGTGACGAGGACGGTGTAGGTGAAAGAGTCATAGACCTCGACGACGTCGAAGTCGGAGTGGGTGACGCCGGCCATGGACATGGCGAGGGGGCCGGAGATGGCGGCGGGGGTGGTCGTGAGGTCGGGCTGGTTGGCCATCGTGAAGTGGGTCGTCGCCTCGCCGGAGCCGAGGAGGCGGACCGGCTTCTTCTTGAGGTCGCGGGCGCGCTCCAGGGAGGTGACGACGACCGCGCCGCCGGCGTCGGTGACGAGGCAGCAGTCGAGGAGATGGAACGGGTAGGAGATCCAGCGCGAGGAGAGGACGTCGTCGATCGTAATCGGGTCGCGCATCATCGCCTTAGGGTTCAGGGCGGCCCACTTGCGGGTGGCGACGGCGATCTCGGCGAGCTGCTCGTGGGTCGTGCCGTACTGGTGCATGTGGCGCTGGCAGCCGAGGGCGTAGGTCGTGGCGGGGCCGCCGACGTGGTAGGGGGCCTCGAACTGGGCCGAGGGGAACCACGGGTCCTGCTGTGGGCGCCCGGCGCCGGGACGTCTTCCGCCCGAGGCGCCGCTCTCGCCGTGGGTGATGAGGGCGACGTTGCAGAGGCCGGCGGCGATGGCGGCGGCAGCGTGCTCGACGTGGATGACGAAGGAGGAGCCGCCGACGGAGGTGGAGTCGGTGTAAGTGGGCGTGATGCCCAGGTACTCGGCGACCTGGAGGGAGGCGGCGAAGCCGGGACCGGCGGTGAAAAGGCCGTCGACGTCGCGCTTGTCGATGCCGGCGTCTTCAAGGGCGTTGAGGGCGGCCTCAGCGTGGAGCTGGAGGACGCCCTTGTGGGGGACGATACCGATCTCGTCGGACTCGTCGGCGCC
>DAINRO010000022.1:33267-34498 GCA_036741795.1 Chloroflexota bacterium | reverse complement strand
AGCCGGTAGAGGTCCGCGTGGTACAGCTTCACGCGCCCGGTGTACTCGCCCATGATGACGAACGACTTCGAGGAGACCTGCCCCTCGTATCCCATCCCCTGCGCGATCCCTTGCACGAACACCGTCTTGCCCGCACCAAGCTCGCCGGAAAGAAGAACGACGTCGCCCGGTTCCGCCGCGGCGCCCAGCTCTTCCCCCAACTGGCGGGTCTGCGCCGGCGAACCGGTCGCCACGTTCATGTCGCCACTCATGATTGGAAGGCGTCCCATCCGGCGCGATCGAAGCCCTTGTCATCGATCAGCCGCACGCCAGCTCCATCCACCATCTCCCCGATAACAGTGACAGGCAGACTATCGATCTTGTCCTTCGATCCGACGATCAGTAGCTCGTAATCCTCGCCGCCAGCGCACGCCATCCCCAGCGCCTCGTCGGGATACGCCGCGCGGAGTTCGTCGCTGATCGGGATGGCGTCTGCCTGTAGGATCGCACCCAATCCGGACATTTCGCACACGTGACCGAGATCCTGCAGCAACCCATCCGAAACGTCGATTCCGCACCGCACTCCGGCCGCGACTGCCGCCTGGCCGGTCGCCACTCGCGGTGTCGGCCTGAGATGTCTTCCCACGAGGGGATCGTCGCCACCAGCTCCGTCGTCCATTCGGCGCAGTCCTCCCGCCGAATCGCCGAGTGTGCCCGTAACGGCGATCAGGTCCCCGGCCTTCGCACCGTTCCTCAGCAGAAGCGCAGGCTGACCATCGCGCTCCGTGCCGGCGCCAAACAGTGCGACGGTTACAGCGATCACCTGCGAGCGAACCACATCGCCGCCCACGACCATCACGCCATACTCGCCCGCGCACTCCATCAGGCCCGCGTACAACTCGTCGACCGCCGCGACATCGAGCTCCGGCGGCAAGCACTGCGTAACCAGCGCGTTGGTCGGCGTTCCGCCCATCGCTGCGACGTCGCTCACGTTCACGGCAAGCGCCTTCCACCCGAGGTCGCGCCAGTCCCCGGTCTCGCTCCGGAAGTGCACGCCATCCACCATCGTGTCCGTCGTGGCGATGATCAGCTGGCCTCCCACCCGCCAGACGGCGGCGTCATCTTCGGGACCAACGATGAGATCAGGCGATTCTGCGGCGACGAGAGGCATGAGTCGTTTAATTAGCCCGAACTCGCCGATGTCAGACAGTTTCATGGGCCGATTATCGCATCCGTGCCTCGACTGTCATTC
>DAINRO010000022.1:29644-33167 GCA_036741795.1 Chloroflexota bacterium | reverse complement strand
AGCAGCCGCGCGAACCGCTGTGTTCCGCCACCGCCGGGCAGCAGACCGATGCGCACCTCGGGCAGCCCGAACTGACCCTCCGTCGATTTGATTCGGAAATCGAGGCCGAGAGCGAGCTCGCAGCCACCGCCCATCGCGACACCATTGACCGCAGCGATCGTGACGACGGCCGAGTCCTGCAGCTTGATCACGAACTTATGCAGGCCGTGGAGTTCCCCGCTGCCGAGCGCCGGGTTTTCGCGCGCTATCTTCGCCGCGATCACCAGTTCGCCGACGTCGTAGTGTGTGATGAAGATGCCGTCGACACCACCGGTGATGACCAGCGCGCAGACGCCCTCGTCCGCGATGGCTTCGTCGGCCATGTTGTTCAGTTCCGCCAGGGTCGCCTGGTTCAGGAAGTTCCTGGGCGGGTTGTTGATCGTGCAGACCAGCGTGTGGCTTTCGCGCCGGAGGTCAAGGTAGCGGTAGTCGGTCACGACTTACAGTCTCCCTACAAACGGCGGGCCCGGCTCGCTGGTACCAGTTGCGCGGCGTGGGTAGACGTGTGCTCGGACATGCGGTCCAGGAAGTCGCCGGTGCGCATGAATCGCCCTCCGCCCAGGGTGATCTGACGGTCCAGGTGCTCACTGCGAAACTCGCTCAGCGTTAGCCGGATTTGGTGCCACCCCTCGACTAGTTCGTCGATGAGCTGAGCAGTCGTCCAGTCCTTACGCCCGTCCACGTTAGTGGCGTTCCAGCCGTCGATGTCCTTAATCGCTTCGAGTTCCTCGACGTTCTCGCCTTTGAGGACTGCCGCCAGCAGGCGCGCGCGCCGCCGACGCTCGTTGGATGCGACGTGGGCCAGGATGTCGTGGTACGTCCACTCCGCGTTCGATTCGCACGGCTCCTTCCAGGCGTCATCCGCGACGGAATAGATTGCACGCAGCAAGCCTTCGTGAGCGCGGACGAGGGCGCCCATCTTCGCATCGATTTCCGGGGCGAAGGTTAGAGACTGCGGCGTCCAGTCGGCTTCGAGGGCGCGGCGGATGTCGGCAGCGTGGGCTCGGTCGTGGTATCCGTACCACAGCCAATCTTCAACCCTTAGATCGTAGTTGGGTCCCATCGGCACAGTGAAGGCGAGGACCTCGGCATGCGTCTCGTCGATTCGTAGAGTGGCTTCGATGCGTGCGTCGTGCGCCTCGAAGAGCAGTTGGCGCAGGTCCTCCGGAGTAAAGCGGCGGCGGCTGGCCACCATCTCTTCGTTGAGCGCTCTGGCGTCCCAGACCGCGGCGGCCGTCTCTTCGATAAAGGCTGGCGTCAGGACGCCGGCGACAATGAGGCCGGGGCCGGAGGGAGACATGTCCCCGATGCAGTGGGCGACAAGGTCCTTAATGGTCCATTCGCCGTAAGGCACGCCCCGCGACCAATCTTCCGGGCTAAGAGCATCCACGACGCGGAGGAGGTCACGGTGGGCGCGCTGGAGGTCGACAACAGCGGCGAGAGCAGTCGGCAGGGTCATCGACGAAATGATACGACAAGGACAGTGGCGACGCGGCACCTGCTAGACTCCACGACGCACCCGCTCATCCTGATGGAACTCAAAAGGATGAGCGGAGGAGGAGGCATCCATGGAACCCTGGCTGGAAGACGCATCATCCCTCGCCGACTCGATCCGCAACGGCGACATCCGCGCGGCGGACGCTACCGAGGCGTCCCTTAAGGCGCTCGAAGCGACGAACCTCAACCCCACTACGATGCTCGATGCCGAGCGCGCGCGGAGGGATGCCGCGGCCATCGACGAGCGCATCGCGCGTGGCGAGGATCCCGGGCTCTTCGCGGGCGTCCCGATGCTCGTCAAGGATGTGGAGGACGTTGCCGGCTGGCCGACAACCCACGGTTCACTGGTCTACAAAGACAAGATCGCAGAGAACGACTGCACGAACGTCGCGCGCCTGCGGGCCGCGGGAGCCGTCTTCCTGGGTAAAGCCGCCACCTCCGAATTCGGTCTCGTCGCCTACACCTCGACGAAGCTCCACGGCACCACCCGCAACCCCTGGAAGCATGACCGGACACCCGGAGGCTCCTCCGGTGGCTCGGCGGCGGCGGTATCGGGCGGGCTCGTTCCCCTCGCGACGGCCGGCGACGGCGGCGGGTCCATCCGGATCCCGGCGTCCTACTGCGGCCTCGTCGGCATGAAGGGGACCTACGGGCGCATCCCGCGCGGCCCGCGTCTGCCCCACGGCATGCTGACCGCCGTCAAAGGCACCGTCGCCCGCAGCGTCCGCGACGCCGCCCGCTGGTACGACGTGGCCGCCGGTTACGACCCGACAGACGCGTTCAGCCTGCCGAAGGTCGATGGCTGGGAGGCGAAGCTGGGCACCCGCAAGCTAAACGGGTTGCGCGCCGCCATCGCCCCGGACCTCGGGAACGCGTTCGTCGACCCGGAAGTGGCCCGCATAGCCGGTGTTGCCGCCGAGGTGCTGGCTGCGGAGGCAGGGCTCGACGTGGTTGATATCCCGGTCGAGCTCCCGGAGAACGGCCTCGCCTGGGCGCGCGCCGGCCTGCCGTCGCTGTTCAACGACCTGAAGGACCATTGGCCCGAATGCGAAAAGGACCTTACGTTCGAGATCGCGTTCGGGATGAAGTTCTCGTCCGAGTACCGGGCCTGGCACGCCGCCGGCGTGGAGCGCTTCCGCGTCCAGATGAACGAGGCGATGGCCGATCTGTTCTCGAAGGTCGATATAGTCTTCTGCGCCTCGAGTCCGATGGAACCGTTCAACGCCGAGGGGCCGATGCCGAACCGGATCGGCGAGGTTTCCGTCAGCCCCTACAACGCCGGCGCGCTGACCATCCCCGCGAACATCTCCGGCTACCCGGCCATCTCGATTCCGGCCGGTCTCAACTCCCACGGCCTCCCGATCGGCCTGCAGGCCTACGCGCGTCGACACGACGACGCTCTGCTGTTGGACCTGGCGCTGGTGATGGAGCGAGCGCGACCGTGGCCGAAGACGGCACCAGGCGCGCCGGTCTAGCTAATGTCCGCCTGAACCGCCCTTGCCGAAGAAGGACGGAATAAGCAGGACGGCGACCGGTATCGCGAACGCGAGGATAAGGATCGGTACCCAGGGCAGGTCTTCGGTCTCGCCTTCTTCGGAAGCCTCGTCCTCGCCTCCGGTGGCAGGCAGGGACCCAGGATCCGTGAGCGCCTCGACTTCCGCCACGAGAGCGGCCGTACCTGGATCGGCGAACGAGGCGTTGCCGGAGCAAAGACTTGTCACGTACTCGGCGCCGCTGGCTTCAGCGAAGACGAGGTAGCGGCCGGTGGCGTCGTTCGGGAAGTAGCTACAGCTTGCGGAATCCCCGGTGGGGTCGCTGACGGTTAGCGGGCTTCCAGCTGAACCCTTGTAGTACTGCTGCACGGTGAAGACAGGGTTGGCACCGCTGAACGACTGGATGCTGCCCTCGAAGACAATTTCACTGTCGGCCACGACCTGTTCGGTGGTGCGCTGGACGCAGGAGCAGGCCAGGGCCGCGGGTGTCGTGT
>DAINRO010000022.1:0-29544 GCA_036741795.1 Chloroflexota bacterium | reverse complement strand
CCGCCGAAGATGTTGACCAGAATCGCCTTCGCGTCCGGGTCCTCGGTGATGATCTTGAGCGATGCGACGACGCGCTCCGGGTCGTTGACCGTGCCGATGTCGAGGAAGTTTGCGGGGTCGCCCCCCGCGAGCTTAATCGCGTCCATCGTCGCCATCGCCAATCCCGCGCCGTTCACGATGCAGCCGATGTTGCCGGTTAGCTTCACGTAGTTGCCCACGCCCGAGTCCTGCGCCTGCACCTCCAGCGGGTCCTCCTCGTCCAGGTCGCGCATCTCCGCGATGTCCTTGTGGCGGTAGAGGGCGTTGTCGTCGAAGTTGAGCTTGGCGTCGGCCGCCAAGACCCGGCCGTCCTTCGTGACGACCAGCGGGTTGACCTCGGTGAGCGTGCAGTCCAGTTCGTCGAACGCCCGGGCGAGTCCCGCGACGAGATTCGCCGCCGGCCTCATCAGGTCGCCGTCGAGCCCGATCTCCATCGCCAGACCGCGTCCCTGGAACGGCTGGAAACCGACCGTGGGGTCGATGGGCGTCCGCTTAATCGCCTCCGGATCACGCGCCGCGACTTCCTCGATCTCCACGCCGCCCTCTGACGAGGCCATGACGATTGGTAGGCCAATCGAGTTGTCGATCACGACACTGACGTACAGCTCGCGGTCGACATCGAGCTGTTCCTCGACCAGGACGTTTTTGACCAACTTTCCTGCAGGTCCGGTCTGGTGGGTGACGAGCGTCATACCGATGATCTCGCTCGCTGCCTGGCGCGCTTCGTCGGGGTTGGCCGCGAGCTTGATGCCGCCGCCTTTTCCGCGGCCACCGGCGTGGATCTGGGCCTTTACGACGACTGGCCCCCCGATCTCGGCAGCGATAGCCGCGGCCTCGTCCGCGTTGCTCGTGACTCGGCCCTTCGGCACCGGGACGCCGTAACGGGCGAGCAACTCTTTGGCCTGGTATTCGTGTACCTTCATCGGAACTCCTGGGGGCTAGGCCCTGATCTCGTAGTAGCGGGTCTCGAGTGGCTCGGCACTCTGGCACTGGATTGCCACGGCGGCGGCGTTTATCTCCCAGAGAGTGCAGGTGATGTCCTGCCCGGTTATCGGCGGTTCGATCCCGTACGTCCCAAGGCCGCCACAATTCACCAGTGCGGTCGCTGGATTGTAGGCACAATCGCGGAATTCGACCGGCTGACCCTGGAAGCGGGAAATGAACTCATCGGCGTCTGGCGGTTCGACGGCCCGGGTCCCCGGGCTCACCGGCGGCGCCGCCGGAGTTTCACCTGTGGACTGGGGTACAGGAGTTACCGGTTCAGTCGATGTTGGCGTCTCTTCATCCTCCGTAGCTGTGGCTGTAGGAGTGGCAGTCCTGGACGAATCGCCTGTAGCCGTGGAATCTCCGCCATCGTCATCATCATCGCCGCAGGCGGCGAATGAGGCAGTGACGAGCGCGAACAGAAGCAGGATAACGAGGCTGCGGGGCATCACGCACCAGTCTAGGACACGTGTGAGCGAGGGACAAACGCCGCACGCGCTGCATCATTCGACGACAACGGTCCCCTTCATGCCGTAGGCTTCGTGGCCGGGCAAGTGGCAGATGAACTCGTATTCACCCGCTGTGTTGAACATAACGAAGGTCGTGCGCGTGGTCAGGGCGGGGATCGTAACCTCCGTCGGGATTTCTGCGTGGAATGGCTCCGTGCCTGTGCGGTGACGTTCGTGCGTTTCCGCGGTGCCCACGATCCATTCGTGCTCAATCGGGTCGTCGTTTACTAGCGTGAAGGTCACAGGTTCTCCGGCTGGCACTGTGATCGTCTCCGGCTCGAAACGCGAGAAGCGGATGTTGATGGTCTCCTTCGCGTCAACGGGGGCGGCGCAGCCGCTCGCGCACAGGGCGAGAGCGGCTGCCGCCACGAGGAGGAGAACGATCCGGACCAACATTTAGCGTCCTCGTCCAAACCTGGGTGCGAGGACGACGGTTGCAATCGCGAGCACGGCGGCGGTAAGCGCGACCCAACCCAGGACCGAGAGCGGGTCGCTGGAGCCGCCGGAATCTGACCCGGTCTGCGGCAAACCGATTGGTTGTTCGAGGCCGGCGGCAACACGAGATGGCTGTTTCGTACCCGTCGCGTCCACGGCAAGGTCGTATTTGAGGTCTACGGTGGGACTACTCACCACGAGCTTGGTGAGCCAGGCGGAATCGGCGACCCACTCCATGCCCTTGTCGGACCGGAGGTCACTGAGCAAGAGATCCGTGGCTTGAGCGCTGTGCTGCAAGAACAGTCCGTTGCTGACCTTCGGAAGCAGGTTGGGCTCGTTTTCAGTGAGGAGGAACACATCGGCCTGGACGAAGTCCTCGTCCTGCTTGCCCAGTCCGAGGATGCGGAGAGGCACCCATGGGTTCGGCGTGGGGATTGTCAGATGCACGGGCGTTCCATCGCCAAGCGCTTGACCGCGGTCTGCAGCCGCCTGGCCGTCGAAGACGGCGGCGAGGAAGATGGGGCTGCGGCGGGCGTAAAAGTCCAGGACCTCAGGAGCGTCAGGTGAAAGTCGGAAGCCGTGGTCCGTTGCCCAGGCAGCAACATCCGGGGCACCACCCTTGAGCACCGTCAGATCGAGAGCGTCGATTCGGACTTCCTGGATTACCTCGGCGCGGTCTTCAGCCGCGGTACTGGATCCACCCACTCCACTGAAGGCGGCGAACTCTGGAGGCACTTCCTGCTGAAGCCTCTGCAAGGTCCAGTCTCCACCTCGCTCGATGTTCGATGGGATGCCGGGGAGTGGGATCAGGGTCCCGAACTCACCGCCCCCGCCCGCGAATTCGAACGACGTGACATAGTGCTCGACGCCGTCCTGGTAGGCGGCGAGGGTGGTGGTGCGGCCGAGGTTGACGGCGCCGTTGGAGCCGATGAGCCCTGCACAGGCGTCGGCTGAGCCGGGACTCGGGCCTACCGCGAGCATGGCAGCCATCACGAGTGAAGCGACGACGGTGGCCGAAATGAGTAGTGTTCGCATCTTTCCCTCCTTCGAGGCGACTGGCCTCGTAAGGCAGAGGACGGATACAGGGCGGAAAAGGTTCCCCAGTGTCTATCCAGCTTGACTCACGTCAGGGTCCTGTCGGCCAATGAAGCAACCAAAGTGGAGCACAGTAATGTCGCGAGACCCTTCTGATTGTCCGTAGATGCTCCGGATTCGTATCTGAGATTTGTCAGGCGGGGCAGAAGCAATCACGGCAGACTGACGCGAGAGCCTCTGACACTTGAAAGAAAGACCGCCAAATCGGCGGTCAGTGGACATGATTTGTATCTGGCGCCCCGGCCAGGACTCGAACCCGGAACCTTCTGATCCGAAGTCAGACGCTCTATCCAATTGAGCTACCGGGGCCCGAAATCGAGTATATCAGGGGTTTGACCGGCCAACTTTGACCCGACTAAGGTTAACCGTGGCGAAGTGCGGCCTTCGCTGACCGACCTGTTCCGCGAGTAACCATCATGACCACTGAACACGAGACCCCTGCCGTTGACGCACGCCTTCGGGAACTCCTCCACGGGAGCGACGTCGATGCCGCACGCGAGCTTCTAAGCACCACTCACCCTGCGGACCAGGCGGACCTGTTCGAGCAGCTCGATGAGACCGAGCGTCGCACCATGATGGCGCTACTTTCGGCGGAAGGTACGGCGGACCTGCTCGAGCATCTGGACGAGGAGTTGCGCGAGGGCGTGGTAGCCGAGATCCCGAGGGCGACCCTGGCGAAGGTGCTCGACGAGATGGAGAACGACGAGGCGGTGGACGTGCTGCGCGAGATGCCACCTGCGGAAGCGGTGCTCGTCATCTCCCAGATGCGGACGGCGGGCGAGATCATGCCGCTACTCTCACACGAGGATGAGACGGCCGGGGGGATCATGACCCGCGGCTACGTCGCGCTGCACAAGGACATGACGGTGGACGAGGCGATCACGTTCCTGCGCGTAACGCGGCCACTGGCAGAGGAAGCCTACTACCTGTTCGTCCTCGACGGGCAGTACCACCTGCAGGGGATCGTCTCGTTACGCGGGTTGATCGTTGCGGACGGGACGCGCCACGTTGAGGAGATCATGGCCACTGACGTCGTGTCTGTGAAGCCGGACGAGGACCAGGAGGCCGCGGCACGATTATTGCAGCGCTACAAGCTGCGGTCCCTGCCGGTGGTAGACGAAGAGGGTGTGCTCCAGGGCGTGATCACGTCCGACGACGCGATCGAGGTCATCGAGGAGGAGGCGACCGAGGACATGTACAGGATCGCGGGTCTGCCGGCGGAGGAAAGTGTCTATGCCCCGATGCTTGAATCGGCCCAGCGCCGCATCCCCTGGCTCCTGATCAACCTGATCGCCGCCTTTGCCGCCGCCGCGATGGTGGCCGCTTTCGAGGGCACTATCGAGAAGGCGGCCGCGCTCGCCGTCTTCATGCCGATCGTCGCCGGCCAGGGGGGCAACGCGGGCATTCAAACGATCACGATCGTAGTGCGCGGTATGGCCCTGGGCGAGATCGAAATGAGCGATGCCCGCCGCGTCCTTGCCAAAGAGATCGCGATCGGCCTCCTGAAAGGCCTCGTGATCGGCACTGTTGTAGGGCTGGTGGCGCTGTTCTGGCAAGACGACTGGAGCTGGGGGCTGGTAGTCTTCGCCGCGCTGACCCTGAACATGGTGGTCGCAGGCGCCGTGGGATCGTTGATTCCCATCGGCCTCCGGGCAGCGAAGCTGGACCCGGCGGTCGCATCGGGAATTTTCCTGACGATGGTGACAGACGTCGCCGGATTCTTCTTCCTTCTCGGCCTGGCGACCATATTTATCGTCTAGCCGGGACGAAACGAAGGCGGCGCAACAGCGCCGCCTTATGAGATTGCTGAATGGGGTGAGCGACGGGACTTGAACCCGCGATCTTCAGGGCCACAACCTGACGTGTTAACCACTACACTACGCCCACCACGAGGGGTAGTCCTTCGGGACTGAATCCAGAGTACCGCCGAGCCGCTAAAGTGGTCAACGCGCCCGTCACCCGGTGGCAACAGGATCTGGGGGTGGGCGGGGGCTCCATGTAACTGCGTCTTCGTAAAGGGGTCTGCTACGATGAACGCGGATGGCAACCGACTTCGACCCGTATCGCATCCTCCAGATCCCCCCTGACGCTTCCGAGCAGGAAGTGCACGCCTCCTACGCGCGCCTTTCCGAGACCGCTGGCAACGGCGATGGCGCAACTATCGACTTGCGCGCCATTGAAACGGCATTCCGCATCCTGGCTGACCCGGAGCAGCGCCGAGCCTACGACGAACGCCACGCTGAAGCGCTGGCCCGCGGATACGTTGAGCCCGTCGAGGTCGCTTCGGTTACCTGCGGCAATTGCGGAAGCACCGTAGTGTCCTCGCAGCGGTTCTGCACTGCATGCGGTGCAGAATTGTCAGGAGAGAAAGGCAAGTCCGGAGTCCCGTGGGGCTTCACAGACATCTTCAAAGCGATTGGCGTTCTGGTTGGCGGGCTGATCGTCACGGGCATCCCGATGTACTTGATCGCCGATGCGATCGCGGGCGACAACAAGATCGAAGACGACCCGAACGCCTGGGCGTTGGTGCTGGTGTCCAACTTCGTGGTGCAGTTCATGATGATCGGTGGCGCCTACTGGTTCAGTGTCCGGAAGTATGGACTGGACTTTTCGGCCCTCGGCTGGCGCAAGCCGAAGCGGGGCGGCATCTTGTTCACGATTGGATTGATCTTCGCCGCTTACGCAGTCGTGTTTGCGTGGGGCGCCGTACTCATGCTGCTCGGAGTTGAGCCTGACACGGACCTTCCCGAGCAGACCTACGAGGATCTGCGCCCGATCATTGCGCTTGTGATCCTCTCGATCTTCCTGGCGCCGATTGCCGAGGAGACTTTCTTCCGTGGGTTCGTATTCGGCGC
Source organism: Chloroflexota bacterium (assembly GCA_036741795.1). Taxonomy (GTDB): domain Bacteria; phylum Chloroflexota; class Dehalococcoidia; order SM23-28-2; family RBG-16-64-32; genus DATKKM01. The sequence continues at coordinate 23,627 of DAINRO010000022.1, read as the reverse complement.
GCTGCGCCCGCGCTGGGGTTGGGTGCTGGGGGCGATAGCCAGTGCCGCGCTCTTTTCGCTGGCCCACATCGGAAACACCGGGTATCTGCCGGTGCTGCCATCCATTATCGGCATAGGTGTCGTGTTTGCCTGGGGCTACCACTGGTCGGGCTCGCTCTATCCGTCGATTGCTGCACATCTCGTGTTCAATACCTTCAGCGTCGCGTACAGCATCGCGGCCGCATGACGGCAACGGGCCCCGGCCGCATCGAGGCCGCGTTCGGCCGGCTGAAAGCCGAGGGAAGGACGGGCTTCATCGCCTTCCTGACGGCCGGATACCCGGACCTCGCTTCCACCCCCGGGCTCGTGCACGCCCTCGTCGCCGGGGGAGCTGATGTGATCGAGCTGGGCATCCCCTTTTCGGACCCGCTCGCGGACGGACCGACTATCCAGGCCTCTTCGTTCGCTGCGCTCCAGCAAGGAGTGACTCTAGAGGATTGCCTGCAGGTAGTGCGGCAAATCCGGGAGACGGACGATACGACCCCGATCGTCTTCATGGGGTACTACAACCCCGTCCTCGCGCACGGCATCGAAGCGTTCGCGCAAGACGCGGCGGAAGTGGGTGCAGACGGCATGATTCCGGTGGACCTGCCGCCCGAAGAATCGGAGGCGTTGCAGGAAGCATTCGAGACCGCGGGATTGAGCGTGATTTATCTCCTCGCGCCGACGAGCACGGCGGAGCGTATACAGGCCGTTTGTGAGCGGGCATCAGGGTTCATCTACTGCGTTAGCGTCACCGGCGTGACCAGCGCCAGGAAGGAATTGGCGACCGGGCTCGAGGAGTTCGTGGAACGTGTGCGAAAGCATACAAACTTGCCACTCGCAGTAGGATTTGGTATATCTCAGCCTACGCATTTTCAGGCTGTGGGCCGGTTTGCCGACGCCGCGGTCATCGGGAGTGCGATAGTCGATGAAATCGCCAAATCAGATCCGTCTGAACGAGAGGCAAGGTTAAGGCATTATGCGGAGGTGGTCACCGGCCGGCGGGGAGCAGCCAAATAGAGCCGCTCGGGTCCTTCAAGTGAAGGGCTCCGTCGGCCGTGTCTATTGGGGCGCTTCTCGGGCCGGTATCTTTGGGGCCAGCTAACCGCCGTCCAGGCGACCGGTATGCTGGTCAGGGGAATCCGGGGGGCAACCACCGCAGAAGCGAACACTCCCGAAGCGATCACTGACGCCACGGCAGAACTCCTCAGGGCGATGCTGCAGGCGAACGAGATCGACGTCGAGTACGTTGCCTCCTCCTTTTTCACCACCACGCTGGACCTCAACGCCGAGTTCCCGGCGCTAGTCGCCAGGGACATCCTCGGAGCGAACGTCGCCCTCATGTGCGGTCACGAGATGAACAAGCCCGGCGGCCTGCCAATGTGCGTACGGATACTTATCCACGTGAACACAGACAGGAAGCTGGCTGAGATCAAGCACGTATACTTGCGGGGCGCGAAAGTGCTCCGCCCCGACATCGATAACGGGACTAACTAAGGGGCTCCGCGCGAGTCTTATATGAAGAGGTAGAGACATGATTGTCGTAATGAAGACAGGGGCGACGGAGGAGCAGGTCCTCAACGTCCAGAAAACGATCCGCGAACTAGGCTTCAAGGACCACAGGATCCACGGCGAAGAGCGCAACGTTGTCGCTGTCCTGGGTCACATCTACCCGGAGCTGCAAGACGAGCTTGGCACGATCGACGGAGTCGACACCGTCGTCCGGATCAGCAAGCCGTTCAAGCTGGCAAGTCGGGAAGTGCATCCGCAAAACACGGTGGTGCAAATTGGCAACCTGAAGATCGGCGACGGCAGCGTCGTCCTGATGGGCGGGCCTTGCTCCGTGGACAGCGAGGCAACAGTCATCGAGACAGCGAAGGCGGTAAAGGCAGCAGGTGGGCACCTGTTGCGTGGTGGCGCCTTCAAGCCCCGGAGCAGTCCTTACGCGTTCCGCGGTCATGGTGAGAAGGCACTCCACGTACTGGCGGCGGCGCGCGAAGAGACAGGACTGCCGGTCATAACCGAGGTGATGGACGTCCGCGACGTGGAACTCGTCGCGAGGCACGCCGATGTTCTCCAGATAGGCGCCCGCAACATGCAGAACTTCAACCTTTTGGACGAAGTGGGCAAGGTGGGACGGCCGGTGCTACTGAAGCGTGGCCTCTCCGGCACTGTCGAGGAGTGGCTCCTGGCCGCCGAGTACGTCCTCTCCCACGGCAACCGAGACGTCATCCTCTGCGAGCGCGGAATCCGGACGTTCGAGACAGCCACCAGGAACACCTTCGACGTGAACGCGATCCCGCTTGTAAAGAAGCTCTCACACCTGCCGGTCATCGGTGACCCCAGCCACGCCACGGGCAAGTGGTACCTGGTAGAACCAGTCGGGTTGGCCGCAATTGCCGCAGGCGCCGACGGGCTCATCATCGAGGTTCACCCGAGCCCGGACCACGCTCTGTCGGACGGCGCGCAGTCGCTCACGCCGGAGAACTTCGCGAAGTTGTCGCAAAAGGTGGCATCGGTCGCGGCGGCGTTGGGAAGGCCGATGGCCCAACCAGCCGTCGGCGAAGAGCGCGAGAAGGTGCTGAAGGCAAGCTAAATACGACCCAGGCGCGTAGGGGCGAAGCATGCTTCGCCCCTACGCTGGTTTTCAGTGGCCTGTCACTCCAGGGACTGGGCGATGCGAACGGCCTCGTCCTGCTCCAGATCGCCCTCCAGGCGGTAAACGAAGCCCTCGCGTTCCCAGACAAGCGTGTTCCCGGTCGTTTGCCGGATCGATTCCTCGATCACCTTGCCATCGAAGCTACGGAATTCGACGCGGTGCGGGCCATCGAACCAGAATGCTTGCGTCGTGCCGGGCCAGGAGGCGGGTTGGGCGCTGACGCCGCTGTCGGCGACGACGCCTTTACCGACATTGGCGTTCGTGACGAACAGCGTGAAGGGGGCCCTTTCGGGCGGATCGTAACCGAGGGCGACCGCCTTGACCGAGCCGAAATCCTGCAGGACCACGCGCTCGGGCGTCAGGCCTATCGGATAAGTGGGTTGCTCGATCGGCCTTCCCAGGGCGGCGGTTGCGGCCTCGATGGTTGTGACTTCACCGTCAACGGCTATCGGCAAACCTTCCAGGTTCTCGTCCGTGCTGAAAATGTCGATTCGGCCGAAAAGGTCTGCTGCTGCGTCCCGTGCGGGCGCGGCGATGGCGAACATGAGGGCAACAACGACCGCAGTGGCGGCCGAGGCGGCCAGCCATAAGCGCATTTTCCGCGGCTCCATCGGCGTCGAGGTGGTGGCGATACTCCGCCAGAATCCCGCGATCAGGTCCGGCGTGGGCGGGTACTGGCGGCTGCGACCCAGGGCGGCCAGATCCTGCTCAAGGCATTCGATTTCCATTGTCATGACAGAACCTCGTTCATCAACTGTGGATAATCGCGGGCGATGACCCCCCGCAGCTTTTCGAGGGCACGGTGGAGGCGGGATTTCACCGTTCCCTGGGCACAACCGAAGTATTCCCCCATCTCGCGCTCCGAGAGCCCGATGAAGTAGCGGAGATGGACGGCGGTGCGCTCACGCTCGCCGAGGCTGCCCAGTGCCCGGATCACCAGGTCAGCGCGCTCGCGGCTCATCACCGTCTCGTCGATCTCGTAGACGGCCGGCGCTTCGGTTAGCGAGGCCTGTTCGGCAAGCTTCTGGCGCCGCTGCCGTGACTTGCCGGCCGTTCGCGCCTGGTTAACAACGATCTTGAGCAGCCATGGGCGGAAGCCGGCGCCCTCACGGAAGGAATGGATGGCCCGGTAGGCGCGCATGGTCGCGTCTTGCGCTGCATCCTCGGCTTCGAATGCGTCGCCAAGAACGAGATACGCCGTCCGGAAGGCGCTTTCCTGGTGAACGCGTACGAGTTCAGCGAAAGCGCCCGCGTCGCCTCGCTTCGCGGCGGCGATGAGTGCTTGCTCGTCGGTAATCGGCTATCTCCTCTGCGGCTCTAGCTGGACGAACGCCGCCGCAGGTATCCTCCGAATCCGCCGATCAAGGTCAATCCGACGACGCCGGCCGGAATGAGCATCCACGGCGCAAGTACGCTCTCATCCGCAGAACCGGACTCACTCACCACCTCACCCGCTGCCGCAACCGCTCCAGCATCTTCGAGGAGGCCGGTGATCGAAGCCGGAACCTCCCAGGGCTGATCTCTCGAGACGAAGTTGCCCGTTGGATCACTGAACGTTGCCGGATGGGTTTCTGTGGCCGGATAGTACTCAAGCCGGAAAATCGCAATTTCTGCGCCGGCCTCCGGGTCCGTTGCGATGACATCGACGGCGTAGGGTTCCTCGCCTTCAAGCATCGCCCCGGAGACGCTCTTGTACCCGGTTGCCGGGTACAACTCATCGATCTGCACTTCTCCTTCGATCCTGACAGGATCTTCAATGGCCCCGCCTGAGACTTCAAGCTCGACGGGGCCTTTCGCTTGTGCCGCGCCCACAAGGGCTAGTAGGCCGGTAGCGACTGCTATCGATACGAACAACCTCTTCATGGTTCACCTCCGGCATATATACCACTACCGGGCTGCCGAGGTTCCCGCGCCCCTACTTCCTTGAATTCGCCGACGCCAGCCGGCGCAAGTCCGTGACCTCATCTTCGGTGAGGGGCCGCAGCTTGCCCTTCGACAGTCCATCAACGGAGATGGATCCGAACCGCTGTCTGCGCAACTCGAGGACAGGATGCCCGACGTGCTTCATCATTCGCCGCACCAGGCGGTTGCGCCCCTCGGTGACTGTTATCTCGAGGAGGGTGTTTCCCCGCTCGCTACCGACCGTCTGGACGTGCGCCGGGGCAGTCGGTCCGTCGTCCAGGGGAACGCCCGCGCGTATGACCTTCAGAGTGGCGCGGTTCGGGAGCCCCTCCACGACGGCAAGATACGTCTTGGGCACCTCGCGCGAGGGGTGTGTGAGGTCGTGGGCCAGTTGCCCGTCGTTCGTGAAGAGAAGGGCGCCTTCCGTGTCGTAGTCCAGCCGCCCGACCGGTTCGACCCGGACCTTGAGCTGCTTCACCAGGTCGAGGACACTCTCGCGGCCGCGTGGGTCGCCCCGCCCGGTGATGAATCCGCGCGGCTTGTTGAGAAGGTAGTAGACCTTCGGCGGCTCGGTGGGCAGCGCCTTGCCGTCGATCTCGATGGAATCCTTGGCGGGATCGACGATCATCACGTCGCGCACGACGTTCCCGTTCACGGTCACGCGGCCGGCGGCGATAATCTCCTCAGCCTTGCGCCTGGAGGCGATCCCTCGCTGCGCCATTAGCTTGGCCAGCCGAATGCGCGCTCCCGACTTCTCAGGCTTCGTCGTCTGCCTGCCGTTCGAGGAGGATTTCGGTTACGCGGGCGATGGCGTTATAGGCGTAGACCAGGTATTCCCGTGGGTGCAGTTCGATCGGCTTGAGTTCTTCCTTGCGTATAGCCACCGGGTCCGCGATCTCGTACTCGAAGGCGGGCAGCTCCGACCCCATTTCCAGCTCATAGAACTCCGCGTCCTCACCGAGGACGACGCAGCCGCGATGCGGACCTTCGAAACCAGGGGCCTCGATCTCGATGCCGTAGGAGAAGTAGGCGCCGGGAAAGGGCGGAAAGGGGTCGAGGCGGGCCACGGCGTCCTGCAGGACCGCTCTCAAACGGTCGGCGGCGCGCTCGACGACGGCGTCCGCGTCGTACTTCAGTTCGATGGGGTCTTCACGGCGTTCCGGCATGGTAATTAAGAAAGAAACGGCTTCGTTATTGTGCTAAAATCCGTTCATGGCAGGCACGAGCATCCAGATGCAGTCCACCCGCCAGCAGATACTAGAGTACCTGCAGCGCCATGGCAGGGGAACCGTAAAAGAACTCGGTGCCCTGCTCGGGTTGACGTCCACGGGTATCCGCCAGCACCTCACCGTGATGGAGCGAGATGGCCTCGTGGAAGCACGTGAGGAACGGGGCCGCGTCGGCCGCCCCACGCTCGTCTACTCGCTCACTGAGAAGGCCGACGGGCTCTTCCCCAAGACCTACGATTCCCTGGCCACGGTGCTCCTCGAGGAATTGCGTGAGTCCGAGGGGAACGAACGTGTTCACGGGCTCCTTCAGAACGTCGCCCGTAAGCTCGCCGCACCCCACGTCCAGCGCGTTCAGGCCAAAACCCTGCGCGAGCGGGTGAAGGAAACGGCGTCGATCATGGAGGACCAGGGCTGTGTCGCCGACTGGCACGAGGGCGACGACGGTGATTTCTACATCGACGAGTACACCTGTCCCTTCCCCAAGATCGCGGAAGTTGACCGCGCCGTGTGCGCCCTCCACGTGGAGTTCGTGCGCACCCTCACCGGCAGCGACACCCGCCTCACCCGCAGTCTGATGAGGGGCGAGCGCGCTTGCACTTACCGCGTCCGGTCCGCGTCCATCGCGGAAGAAGACCTCGTTCCCGTCCGCTAGGGCAGCGGCCGTAACCCCTGTTTGCTCCGCCGCCGGATGCGCATAATCTAAAGCATGCTCTGGGTCGGACAGTTCGCCATCGATCGCGGCGAAGTGAAGCAGGAAACCCCGTGGATCGGCGCCTTCCCCCACAAGGGCAGCGACGACGACCTCTCCGACCTCTACGTTCTCGTCTCGCCCGCGCTGCCCGGTAGTGCCGAGTTCTGCACGGAGATGAAGGACGCCATCGGCGCCGCTTATCACAGGCAGAAAGTATCGCTGACCGGTGGGATACTGCGCGCGCTGCAGGGCGCCCACGCGGAACTCCAGGGCTGGAACAAGCGCTCCCTGAAAGAGCACAAAGTGGCCGCCGGTGTTAGCTGCATCGCCGCCGGGGAGGACGTGGTCTACCTCGGGCAGGTCGCTCCCGCTTACGCCGCCGTGAAGCGTGGAGGGCAGGTGGAGGTGGTCCGGCCAACCTTGCCAGACGCCGGCCGCTCACTTGGCCTGAGTGACGACCCACGGCCCGAGTTCACCGGCCTCTCTCTCGAGAGCGGCGACCGGGTGCTGCTCCTCTCGCCGGAACTGGCGGAGGTGCTCTCGGAGGAGGACCTCGCGGCCGTCCTCGGTGCCAGCGAGGAGGACGCGCTGACGGAGTTGTACCATCGGGCGCGGGGAGTGGCAGACGGGGCAGCGCTCTTGATCGCCGTCATCCCGGACCCGCCGGAAGCCGGCTGACCGGAATGCGCGTCCTTGGCATCGAGACGTCATGCGACGAGACAGCGATCGGTATCGTCGAAGACGGGAGACATATCCTCAGCAACGTCGTCGCTTCGCAGGTTGAACTGCACGCGACTTACGGCGGTGTCGTGCCGGAACTGGCCTCGCGCAAACACATAGATGCACTGGTACCCGTGCTGGACGAGGCGCTGGACCAGGCTCGGCTGAAACTCGAGAAGATCGACGCGATCGCCGTAACTTATGGCCCCGGCCTCGCGGGAGCGCTCCTGACGGGGTTGAACTTCGCGAAGGCGTTGGGTTACGCCACGGGTCTGCCGCTGGTACCCGTGAACCACCTGGAGGGGCACATCTACGCCGCCTGGCTCGACGGGGACGGCGGGCCAAACCGGCCCGAGTTCCCGGCGCTGGCGCTGATTGTCTCGGGCGGCCACAGCGATGTCGTCCTGGTCGAAGGGTATGGGCGATACAAACGGTTGGGCCAGACCGTGGACGACGCAGCGGGAGAGGCCTTCGACAAGGTGGCACGGCTCCTGGGGTTGGGATTCCCCGGCGGTCCGGCGATCGACAAGCTCGCCACGACGGCGGGAAAATCGTCGCCGAAGTTACCGCGGGCTCGCCTGGACGGCGAGTACGATTTCAGCTTTAGCGGCCTCAAGACGAAGGTCCAACGGATCGTCAGGGGCGAAGAGGGGGAGGCGCCGGATGCGGCCGAACTGGCGGCGGCGTTCCAGGAGTCGGTCGTGGATTCGCTTGTCACCAAGGCTACGCGAGCGGCGCAGGACACGGGGGCGCGCCAGGTTGTGCTCTCCGGCGGCGTCGCCGCGAACTCGCGGTTGCGCGCCGAGCTAGCGGAGCGTGCGCAGGTGCCGGTTCTTGTCCCTCCTCCCCACCTCTGCACGGACAACGGCGTGATGATTGCGGCCTGCGGCTACCAGCGATTCCAGGCTGGCGGACTCGCGACCCTTGATCTCGATATCGATCCCGGCCTGAAGATCGGCTAGTCCGAGCGTCCGGTCAGGACAAGGGACACTTGCCGCAGCCACCCTGGCTGCAGTACTGACGGAGGAGGTAAAGCATCCCCTGCTGACGCCGCATGCCGAGGGGCACGTCCCTTCCGGTGGCGGCATGAAGATGCCTTACCGCGCCATAGCGCGCAGGTAGCGGCAGAGAGGCATAAGCAGCCTCGAAGCGAGCGTGTTCTCGAGGCTCCGGGCAGAGCCCGGCCGCGAGCGGAAGGACGGCGTTTCCTGAGATCTCGACGGCGCGCCCCCGCCCGACGAGCTTAGGGACGGTAAGCACCGAAACCAGCGAGTCAGCGGAGGCATCATCCTCTAACGTGCCAAGCAACGCCGCGCCGATTCCGCCGGACCGGGCGAAGCGCTCGGCGAGTACAGCCGCACCCTGGAGGCGGCGCTCCGCCCTGTTTCCGGGACGCACACCGGCCTGGAAGAGTGGATTGGGCCGGACGCCCCTCCATGCCCGGACAAGCGCCCGCTCCACGCCCGGCGCCCCGCCGTCTCGTGCCCGGACGTAGGCTGTCGGCCACGTTACGGCCCGCGCCAACTCGGTCATAGCGGCACGGTCCGCGCCGTAGCCGAGCGCCTCCAGCAACCCCTCCCACAGCAGTTGTTCCGGCGTGACTCCGGCCCGTAGACGCACCGCCAGCGCCGCCGCTTTCTGACGGAATCGCATCGCACCCAGCCGGTCCAGTGCCTCCCCGACACCGCCAGCGCCGAGCCGCGGGACAGCATCTTGACACGGTTCGCGGAACCCTTTCCGCCGGGACTGTCCGGCCGGACTCAGGAGAGCAAGGGCAGTTACCGGCACCGTATTCCCGTCCTCGAGTTCAGTTTCACAATGGAGATCGTCGAAGAAGACAACGTGCAGGATAACGCCGTTGTATGCCGAGTCGGCGTTGTGCCCGTGGCGGTTGAAATCGCTGGCGAAGACGTGCAGTTCAACGTCGCCCTGGCGCGGGCCGTCATCGAAGGCGACGATCGCGTCCCGGAAGTCCGGCCCCGGACCGGCGCCACGCCTGCCCCGGTAGATGACGCGGACCGGCGTGCCCTGCCCATCCACGAGGCGCTTGCGATCATACGTTTGCCGCTCCCAGATCTCTGACAGGGCGCTCTCAGGCGGCCGGGTCCGTGTGGGCGAATAGACAGCGCGTCGCTCCCTGACCGCGGGGCTCACGTGCCGTCCCCTGCCCGGTACTTGAAAGCGGCTCTGTCGGCGATCATCGTCAGCAGCTTCACCGATCCACCGCGCGGTTCGTACCGTCCCGTTTCCCACTCGCTCACTGTTTGCTGCCGCATCCCCAGTTCCCGCGCCAGGCCGTCCTGACTGAGGCCGAGATGCTGGCGCAGTGCCAGGACGCGCTCCCTGTCCCACGCTTCCCCATAGGCCGCCTTCCTCTCTGCCATATGCGAAGGTTACACGGAACCGTGTAATCCCCACAAGAGGTGTGACCGGCAATGAACTTGAGGGGGTGTAGTGCTGAACATACAATGGGATCGAACACCCCATCGCTAAATCGGACGGAGGGATCCTTGGACGTCATCTTTCGCGGCCAGCACCTCACCATCGGCGACGATTTCCGCCTCCACGCCAGCGAGCACCTTCAGAAACTGGCGAGGCACCTTCCACTGGCTGACCACGCCATCGTGGACGTGCGGCGGGAAGCGAAAGGGGACGAGGGAAGGTACGTGGTGCAGGTGACGATCAGCGCCAACGGCACGTACCTGCGCGCCGAGGAGCGGAACTACGATATCGTCGCCGCAGTCGACGCCGCCGCGGCAGTGCTGGACCGCCAGGCCAAGTCGTTCAAGGAGCGCCGCCTGATGAGCAGCGAGCGACGCGTCGATAAGGATCACCGCGTGCCGGGCGCCCCATCTGGAGAAGACGAATCCGCTCCGCTACCGCCGGACACGGAAATCATCGGCGGGCGGGTCGTGCGCCGGAAGACCTTCGCGATGAAGCCGATGACGGAGGCCGAGGCGATCGAACAGATGGAGATGCTGGGCCACAACTTCTACCTCTTCCACGACGCCGACCGCGACGAGATGGCGCTGCTCTACCGCCGTAACGACGGCGACTACGGGCTGATACTCCGGGACCAGGAGTAGCTCCGCTCACTCCTGCTGGCCTCAAGAGCGGATACCTTCCGCCAGTCCGCGCGCTTTCGTAAGCTGTCGCCCGTATGATCTCCGAACTGGGTGTGGCCTTCTCCCCGCGGTCCATCGCCGTCATTGGGGCCTCCGCGAACCCTGATACGCCCGGCTACGACTACGTATCTTCGATCCTCGAGACCGGGTTCAAAGGACAGGTCTATCCCGTCAACCCGAAGGGCGGCGAGATCCTTGGCCTCTCCGTGTATACATCTCTGCGGGAAGTGCCCGGCGATATCGACTACGTGATCTCCTGCATCCCCTCGGACTACATCCTGGACCTCGTGGCGCAAGCGGCCGAGCGCAAGGTGAAGGCGATGCAGCTATTCACCGGCCGCTTCAGCGAGACTGGCAAAGCGGAAGGGATTGAGCTGGAGCAGCGGCTGCTCGACGCCGCGCGCGAGGCAGGGATAAGGCTGATCGGGCCGAACTGCATGGGGATCCTGAACCCGGCGCACGGGCTCTCGTTCCGGGGAGATATGCCGCGGGCGCGGGGGCCGGTGGGGTTTCTTTCACAGAGCGGGAACCTGCTGTTCGAGATCGCGCACTTCGGGGCGCCGAGGGGTCTTCTCTTCTCGAAGGCAGTCAGCTACGGGAACGGCGTGGACCTCGACGAAAGCGACTTCCTGGAATACCTGGCCGCTGACGACGAGACGCGGGTGATCGGTGCATACGTCGAAGGCGTGCGCGACGGACGCCGCTTCCTCTCGGCGCTGAAGATGGCCGCCGCCGCAAAGCCAGTGGTCGTGCTCAAGGGCGGGCGCACGGCAGCCGGAAGCCGCTCCGCGGCGTCGCACACCGCCGCGTTGGCCGGATCGGGCGAAGTCTGGGCCGCGGCACTCAAGCAGTCTGGCGCCATAGCCGTGGATACGGTCGAGGACATGATCGATATGGTGCTCGCCTGCGCGTACATGCGACCGGGCACGGGGCTAAGGCTGGGCATGGTTGGCGCGGGAGGCGGCCGCTCGGTTCTTACCGCGGACCTATGCGAAGAAGTGGGCCTCGAGGTGCCGCCGCTGCCGCCGGACGTTGAGTCGAAGGTGGCGGAGCGGGCACCGGACCTCGCGGGCTGGGTGACGAACCCGGTCGACCAGTCGATCCTCGCCGGAAGCGGGCTCGGCGGCGGGCAGGTGCTGGAGTGGTTCGACGAGAGCCCCGGTATCGACGTGTTGCTCGCGAACATGAACGAGGCGTGGGCGTTTGGGCGTCCCGGCGCGGCGGATATCCTGCCGCGCATCGCGGAGCGCTTCATCAAGGTGGCGAGTGCTACCAGGAAGCCGTTCGCCGTGGCGCTCGGACCCTCCGACTACCCCGACGAGGAGCGCTGGAGGATGGTGTCCGAGGTCCGGGACAGGCTGGCTGACGCCGGCGTGGCGACGTTTCCGAGTGTCGAGCGAGCGGTCCGAGCGTTGGCGGCCTACGCGGCGCACTGGCGACGCCGCGAGCACTAGTCACCAGGCACTAGGCACTAAGCACTAGAAGGGGTAGCCCTTCGCGCCGCCCAGCCCCTTGAGGGCGGCGATCTCGCCACAGTGGTTGGAGGGGTGGGCGATCGCCGCGATGGTGATCCACTGGCCGACAGTCTGCTTCGGGAAGCCCGGCGGCTCTACTTCGCGCTCGAGGTCGGACTCGGACAGGCTGTCGATCCAGCCCAGGGTGTTCGCGAGGACCGCCTTGCCGTACTCCCGGGCGACCGGCATGTCCACTTTCACGCGGTTGGCCCAGGCCAGCATCTCGTCAGCGGACACGTTGACAGGCTGGGGCTCGCTGAAGCCGGTCTTGCCGGCGAATTCGCCGAGGACGAGGGGCTGGGTGCCCCGGACGAACATGCTGAGGATGAAGTCTTCTGCCAGCACGAGGTGGGCGTAGGTGGCGCCGATAGGGTGGGCAGTGCCTCCCGGCACAGCGTCGGCCTGTTCCTGGGTGACGTCGGCGCAAGTGCCGTCGAGGAAGGCGTGGGCCAGCTGGACCTGGGACTTGAGGAGTTCGATGGAATTCATGAGGCGGGTCTACCTTTCCGGGCTGTGGCGGGGTTGCTGGCGGATTATACCCGAGAGGCGCTCTGCCCGGTCAAGGCGGCGAAGTTCGTTTTGGAGATTCACCTTTTCTGGCGATAAGTGGTTAAGTAGGCTAATCCGGCTTTTCGGAATGGATTCCCGCTCCCGCGGGAATGACGGGCGGGATTAGACGCCGGCGTAGCTATGCAGCCCCGAGACCCAGAGGTTGACGACGAAGTACGTGAAGAGCACGGCGCCGAAGCCCAGCACCAAGACCCAGGCGGAGCGCTTGCCGGCCCAGCCGCGGAGGCTGTGGGTGTGGAGGTACGCGGCGTAAATGAGAAGGGTAAGGAGGGCGCTGGTCTCCTTGGGGTCCCAGCCCCAGTAGCGTCCCCAGGCGGAGTTCGCCCAGTAGGCGCCGAGGGCGATGCCGGCGGCGAGCAGCGGGAAGCCGACCATGACGGACTTGTAAGCGATTTCGTCGAGGGCGGCGGAGGAGGGAAGGCGCAAGAAACGCTCGGATTCGCGGCCGTTGGGGCGGGAATCCATCCCCTGGACGAGGTAGAGGACGGCGGCGGTGAAGGAGACGCTGAGGGCGGCGTAGGCGAGGATCATGGCGGCGACGTGGATGGCGAGGAGGTCGGCGTTCTGGAGGGCCGGGACGAGCGGGCGCACTTCGTCCGGGAAGAAGGCGACGCTGGTGACGAGCATCGCGAAGACGACCGGCAGGGCGACGACGCCAAGTGCGCGGGCAGAACGGCCGCGCGTATCAGCCGCGTAGGCTCGCTCGAAGACCAGGTAGAAGGCGAGGATGCCCCCGGCGAAGGCGATGGTGAACTCGTACATGTTGGACCACGGCGCGTGCTCCACCGCAATCCAGCGGGAGACTACCCAGACGATTAGTGCGGCCAGTCCCGCCCAGGCCGTCAGGGTGGCGGCCTGGCCAGCGGAACCGGACCAGTCGGTGCTATCGCGCTCCAGCGTGGTCACCGTCGGCCCCTGGCCCGCGTCCGTGGCCATTCTTCTCGTGACGATGCGCAAGCCTAGCGCGTGGGCGATGTAGAGCGCCGACGACACTCCGGTGAGGGCGAGTGCCGCGTAGACGGCGAGTACGCTCAGGGATTCCATCGCGTCAGCCCCAGGCCATGCGACGGAACGACTCGGCCATTTTCATCCCGTCCCGGTCCTTGGCCGCTTCCTGCATGCGTTCCTTGAGGCGCTTGCGCAGCTCCTTGATCGGCGCGGATCCGATCTGGGACTTGTGCTTCTTGAGGGCGGCGATCTTGGTCTTGAAGGCGTCCTCGGGGATTTCGATCCAATGGTCCGGGTTCTCGGCGCCGGCGAGGAGCAGCTCCATGACGCGGTGCGATTCCAGCCCTTCCTTGGCGTGTTCGGGGTAGGCGAGGGGGTCGCGGGAGAGGGGGAAGACGGCGTCGACGGCGGACTGGCCGGTCAGGCGGTGGTCGCGGTGCGTGAACGAGGTGCGGAAGGGGTTCCAGGTAATGACGGTGTGGGGCTTGAGGCGGCGCAACTCGCGGACGATCTTGCCACGCATCTCCGCCGTGTCCTCGACGAAGCCGTCGGGGTAGCGGAGGAGGACAAGCTCTTTGACGCCGAGGACGTCGCAGGCGCCGCGCTGTTCCTTCTCGCGGACCTTGCCCAGCTTCTCGCGGGTCATCTCCGGGTCCTTGCTGCCCATGTCGCCGCTGGTGGTGAGGAGGTAGTGGACCTCCCAGCCCTCGGCGACCCACTTCGCGACCGTGCCGCCGCAGAGGAACTCGGCGTCGTCCGGGTGGGCGACGATGACGAGCGCGGTCTTCGGGTGGTCCTTCTCGGCGTCGACGTGGGTCACGAGATACAGTTTATGAAACGCAGGGTGATGGGGCGAGGAGCGGCACTTTAAGCGGCGGCTTCAGAAAGCCGGACGCGCAAGTCCTCAACGAATTCTTCCGGTTGAGCGAGATAGATGGTTATCGATCGGCGCGGCACGAGGAAGTACAGCGTGAGCACCAAGTCCATTCGCGTAGATGGACTCGGATCCGAGAATCATGGGCGGTAAAGTCGCCTCCCCCGAAGAGTTTGCCCCAAGACAGCGCCAGTTGCTCCCTCCGTTTATCCGCGGGATCGGGGATGATCCGCTCCACGTCAGCAATGCGTGAATAGGGGATTCGTGTTGTCCCTGACATACTCACGATGAGGTGCGCGTCCGTCAGATCGAGATACACATCGGCCGATGGATTTTTCCATCTCACCTAGGCAATATAGGGCAGCAAGAATATCAGAGGAAGCAGCGCATACGCCGACCAAGCGGTAGCTGCCACGATGAATGCCCCAATGATTGCGATACCCAAGAGGGTTCGGGTTCCGGAGGGAACCGGGTGAGCTAGGTTGTAACGTTCGCCAGGCGCGTTCTTCACGCCACGTGAGCGCCCACGGCCTCGCCGCGGTTGGCGGACACCAGGTCGTGGTATACGCCCTCTACCTGCGCGGCGACGGCGCTCCAGTGGTAAGGGGCGGCCGCCTCGCGGGCTTCGCGGCCGAGGTTGCGGCGGAGGGGCTCGTTGGTGAGCAGCAGGTCGAGGCGCTCGGCGAAGGGCTCCGGGCAGCGCCAGGGGACGAGGTAACCGGTGCGGCCGTCCTGCACAGTCTCCTTGAGGCCGCCGATGCGGGAGGCGACGACGGGGACGCCGCAGGCCATGGCCTCGAGGGCGACGAGGCCGAAGCTCTCGTAGTAAGAGGGGACGACGCAGATGTCGGCGGCGTTGTAGACATTCGCAAGCTGCTCGTGGGGGACGGCGTCCGCGAAGACGATCTTGCCGGCGACGCCGATCTCCTTCGCCAGGCGGCGGAGGTCCCGCACCCGGCGGGCGTCCTTGGCGTCGCCGCCGACGACGAGGAGCTGGAAGCGGCCCTCAAGCTGGGCGGCGGCGCGGATGAGGACGTCGATCCCCTTCAGGGGCTCGATCCGGCCGACGAAGAGGAGGACGGGAAGGCTGAGGTCGAGGCCCAGCTCAGTCTTCGCGGCAGCGGGGTCCATGGGCCGGAACTGGTCCGTATCGACGCCGCAGGGGATGAGGCTGATGCGCGAGGCGGGGATGCCGTACATCTCCTGGAGGAGGGCGCTCTCGCCTTCGCCCGCGCAAATGATGCGGTCGGCGGCCTGGGCGATCGTGCGCTCGCCCGCGATGCGGTACCGGGGCTCGCGCTCCTGGAGGTGGTGGCGGTTCTTGGCGCCGGCGAGGGTGTGGAACATGACGACGTGCGGGACCTCCCAGCAGTCGGCGAGGGTGCGGCCCGTCCAGCCGGACATCCAGTAGTGGCTGTGCACGAGGTCGTAGCGGGCGCCGGTGCGCTCGGCGAAGTTCATCACGCCGAGGCGGAAGGTCTCCATGTGGTGGCGCTGCGCGCGCTTGTCGGCGCTCGGCGGTCCGGCATCTACCTGGATGACGCGGGTCTTCTCGCCGAGGACGCTGACCTCCGGGGCAATCTCGTCGGCGCGCCGGGTGAAGATATCGATCGTGTGACCGCGCTTCACCAGTTCGCGGCTCAGCTCGCGGACATACACGTTGAGACCGCCGCTGTCACGCGTCCCGGGGGTGGCGAGCGGGGAGGTGTGGTAGGAGATGACGGAGATGTTGCACATATGCTTCGGATTATACGGTGCCGCCCGCTGACGCGGCTTACTTGCCCTGGACCAGCGAGAGAAACTCGCTGCGGGTGACGCCGCGGCGCCGGAAGCCGCCGCGGATGGCGGAGGTGATCATCGTGGTGCCGGACTTCTGGACACCGCGCATTGTCATGCAGAGGTGCTGGGCCTCGATGACGACGGCGACGCCGTCCGGGCCGAGCCCCTTCATAATTGCGTCGGCGACCTGGCTGGTGAGGCGCTCCTGCATCTGGGGGCGGCGGGCGAGGATGTCCACGACGCGGGCGAGCTTGCTGACGCCGACGATGCGACCCTCCGGCACGTAGCCGACGTGGGCCTCGCCGTGGAATGGGAGGAAGTGGTGCTCGCACATGCTGTAGAAAGGGATGCCGCGGAGGATCACCATCTCCTTGTGGTCCTCCTGGAAGCCGCGGCGGAGGGGCTCCTGCGGGTCCTGGTCGAGACCGGAGAAGAGCTCGGCGTACATGCGGCCTATGCGCTCGGGAGTCTCAAGGAGGCCCTCGCGTGACGGGTCCTCGCCGATGGCGGCGATCAGCTCGCGGACCGCGGCGACGATGCGTTCCTGGTCAATGGCAGACGAAGTGGCTTGCATGGACTTTACACGCGGATTGTAGCAGGCCGGACGAGCGGCGCCCGTGCTCCGCTCATGGTTCGAGTTCCCTCACATGAGCGGGACGCGCGTTAGGGTTGAGACGCTAGCCCCACGCGTGCGTGGCGCGCTCCAGGGGCTGGACGCCGTTGAGTACGCGCCGGTACTCGGGGTCGTGCGCTGCGGCCTCAAGTTCGTCCATCAGCAGCTCGTGCGGGTGGGGTGGCGGGATGCGCACGCTGGTCTCGGCGGCTTCGCCCTGGTGTTCCGTGCGGACGGTGACGTGAGAGGGGTCGCCGGTGCGGCTGATCGTGATCAACGCCTCAGTTAGCTCGCTGCGGCAGGCGATCTTAATAGAGACGATGGTCCCGGGATCGACGGCGGGATAGTCGACGGGCACGGGGTAAACGGCGACTCGCTGGTCCCTTCCGTGAAGTTCGATCCGCTCCCGGCCGTGACCTAGAGCGGATCCAAGGTTCCATCCCAGCTCGCCGGCCAGCCAGGACAGGAAGAGGAGGGTTTGTGCGGAGTCCTTGGCGCCGCGATCACTCGCGTAGCGCACCTCAACACTCTCGACGGACTGGAGGTGATGCCGGACATCCTCGACGCGGCGCTCGCGCTGGAGGAGCTCGCGCATCGGCGCCATTCGCCGCCAGTTCAGGTCGCCGATTCCGGCCGCGGGCTCGGTGGCGGCCAGGCGGGCCAGGCGAACGAGCCCGGCTGGCCCGTCCGCGAATCGGTCGGAGTCGATGATCAGCCGGTCCGCGGTTTCGAGCAGACCGTGCAGGGTGTGCTCGTCGTCGGGCAGCTTCTCCGTCCACCAGACGTAGACGGGGAGGTCCGGGACGAGCAAGGGGATAGCGACGCTGTGGAGGTGGCGCGCGGCTCGGCCGGAGACACTGAGGCGGATCTCCTCGCAGCAAACTCGGTGCCCGGCCACAAGGTTGGGGTGGCAGTGGGCCGCGAGGTCGGCTTCGAGGTGCGAGTCTTCGTCGCTTGGGTTGGCGATCAGGATGACGACGCGCGAGGGGTGATTTTCGGCCATGTCTTCGATGACGCGGGTGGCGTGGTCGGCGCGGTCTTCGTGCTCCGCGTAAACGACCATGTTGAGGACGCTGGCCCGGGCTGCGAATCCCTGGTCGCCGTCGGGTTCGCCGGCTGCGAGATAGCGGAGGCGGTCGAGCTCGGCTTCGATCTCGCCAATGTCGAGCGTGTGACCGGACCAGGTGACAGAGACGTCCTGCACTGCGCTAGAGCCTCCGCCACTGGCGGCCGCCATCGCGCTCGATCAGCTCATCGGCCTCGCGAGGACCCCAAGATCCGGCCTCGTAGTTCGGAAACTTGGGCGGGGGCATGCTGGCCCATCCTTCCATGATCGGTTCGACGATGGACCAGGCTGCGGCTACCTCGTCCGCCCTTGCGAAAAGTGTCGTATCGCCACGGAAGGCGTCCAGGAGGAGCGTTTCGTACGCGGATGGGGCCTGTGCGAGGAAGGAGGCGCCGTAGAGGAAGTCCATGTTGGCAGGACGAATGCGCAGGGGGGAGCCGGGGGCCTTGGTCAGGAACTTGAGGTTCATCCCCTCGTTGGGCTGGATGCGGATGGAGAGGACGTTGGGCTCGAGATACGGGACGTCGATGGCGTCGGCGAAGAGGAGGTGGGGCATCCTCTTGAAGGTGATCGCAATCTCCGTCGCCCGCTTGGGGAGTCGCTTGCCCGTTCGGAGGTAGAAGGGGACCTCCGCCCAGCGCCAGCTGTCCACGAGCAGCTTCAGGGCAACGAAGGTCTCGGTCGAGGAGGTTGGCGGGACGATGGGGCCAGAACGGTAGGCCGGGACTTCTTCGGCGGCGACCCAGCCGCCGCTGTACTGGCCGCGAACGGTCGTTTTGCGGACGGCCCGGGGGGAGATGGGGCGGACGGCCTGCAGCACCTTGACCTTCTCGTCGCGCACGGAGCGGCCGTTGTAGGCGATCGGCGGCTCCATCGTGATGAGGGAGAGGAGCTGCATCAGGTGGTTCTGCACCATGTCCTTGAGGGCGCCGGAGGTGTCGTAGTAACCGCCGCGGTCGCCGACGCCGAGGCTCTCGGCGACGGTGATCTGGACATGGTCGATGTAGCGGCGGTTCCAGACGGGCTCGAGGAGGGAGTTGGCGAAGCGGAAGACGAGGATGTTCTGGACGGTCTCTTTGCCCAGGTAGTGGTCTATGCGGTAGACGTCGTTTTCCCGGAAAGCTTTGTGGATGAGGCTGTTTAATTCCTCGGCGGATTCGAGATCGGTGCCGAAGGGCTTCTCGACGATGACGCGGGACCAGCCGCCACTGTCGTTCTGTGAGCGCCCGTAGGGACCCATGGCGACACCGCTGATGACGTCGTCGAAGGCCTCCGGGGGCAGGGCGAGGTAGAAGATGCAGTTGGGCCCGGCGCCGTGCCCCGCCTGGACGGCGGCAAGCTTGTCGTTCAGGCGCGCATAGGCGGCTGTATCCGCGTAGTCGCCGCTGATGTAGTGCAGGTTCGAGGCGAAGGAGTCCCAGACCGCCGGATCGATGGGCCGGCGCGAGTGTTCCTGGACGGACCGACGTGCTTCCTCGCGAAACTCTTCGTCACTCCACTCGGTACGCGCGAAGCCAGTGACGGTGAAGCGGGGTGGGAGGTGGCGGTCGAGGGCGAGGTTGTAGAGGGCGGGGAGGAGCATGCGGCGGGAGAGGTCGCCGGAGGCGCCGAAGATGACCATGGAGCAAGGCTCCATCTCGCGTTCGCCGGGTGTCGAGGTGAGCAGTTCGGCCTGTGCCATCGCTATTTCGCCTTTGTTACGCCGTGGCCGCCGAACTGGTTCCTGAGTGCGGCGATGAGCTTCGCGCCGAAGGATTCTTGCTGGCGGGAGCGGAACCGGGCGAACAACGCGTACGTGAGGACCGTGGCGGGCACATCGCGCTCGATCGCCTCGGCGACGGTCCAGCGCCCTTCTCCGGAGTCCTCGACGTAGCCCGCGATGTGCTTGAGGCCCGGGTCCTCGGCCAGGGCAAGCTGCGCGAGTTCGAGTAGCCAGGAGCGGACAACGCTACCCTGGTTCCAGAGTGCGGATATGCGTTCCAGGTCGAGATCGTACGGCGAGGCATCGAGGATCTCGAAGCCCTCGGCGTAGGCCTCAAGCATCCCGTACTCGATGCCGTTGTGGATCATCTTCACGTAGTGGCCGGAGCCCGACGGCCCCATGTGCGCGTAGCCGTCCGTGGGCGCCAATGTCTTGAAAATGGGCTCCATTCGTTCGAAGGCCTCTTGCTCGCCGCCAATCATCAGGCAGTAGCCGTTGTCGAGGCCCCAGACACCGCCGCTGGTGCCGCAGTCGAGGAAGTGGACCCCATTCGACTTCAGGGATTCGGCGCGGGCGACGGAGTCCTTGTAGAGCGAGTTTCCGCCGTCGATCACGCAGTCACCGGCGCTGAGCAACGTGGACAGCGATTCGATCGTGGTAGTGACGGGAGCGCCCGAGGGGACCATGATCCAGACGTGGCGTGGAACGTTGAGGGCGGCGACAAGGGATTCCAGTGAATCGGTGGAGGTTGCTCCCTCCGCAACGAGGGGTTTGGCAGCCTCCGTGTTTGGGTCGTAAACGACGACATCGTGGCCGCCGCGGCGCAGGCGCAGCGTCATGTTGGCGCCCATGCGGCCCAGTCCGATCATCCCGATCTGCATCGGTTACGCTCCCTTCCGCTCGCGGAGGATGGCCTCTACGTCTCCCACCAATTTTCGCAGAGATGCCGTGGTCTCGCCGCGGAGGTGGACGCGCAGGACGTCCAACCCGCGGCGGGTGAGGGCCTGGTAGTCACCCAGGGCCTGGGCCGCCTTGAGGGCGCCAAAGCCGAAGCCGGACTCGCCAGGGATGTCTTCGTCCGTCGCGTCCTCGGTGGTGATCTGGAGGAAGATGGCGTTTGAGGGGCCGCCCTTGTGCAGTTGTCCAGCGGAGTGGAGATAGCGCGGTCCATACGCCGCGGTCACGGCCATTCGGGTCGCATCACGAACGGCGGTGCGGAGTTGGTCGAGCAACCGGTCGTGCTCCTCGCCGGGCGCGATGAAGGCAAGGATGGCGGCGTAAGGGCCGGGCGCGCCGCGGCCGAGGTGGGACGCCACGGCCTCGGCGATCGAACCGCTGCGCAGGGCCGCTGGATCGGGTGCGAACAGCGCGAATTCGGGCTCGCTTCGGGCGGGGGTGCCATCGGGGATCGAGCCGGACCGCACGTATTCCTCGAGCACGTGGCGCGTATTATCCTTGCTCTCCTCAACGTTCGGTTCGTCGAAGGGGTAGATGCCTATGGCGTGGCCCGCGACTGTCGTGGCGATCTCCCAGCGGAGAAATTCGCGGCCGAGCTGGTTCCTGTCGTCAACATCGATCTCGAGAACCGGATGCGCGGCCTCCCGGAGCGCGTCTTGCACTTCTTGGTCTTCTGCTGGACCGGAAGCCAGGATGAAGGCGCGGTCGTCTCCGTAAGAATCGACCGACCCCGGTGTTTCGCGGTCGATCGGGACGATGCCGTTGCCGTCCTTGCCCGTGCTTTCGGCCACCAGTTGCTCGGCCCAGGCTCCGAAGTTCCGGAGAGTCTCGCCGGGCAAGAAGGTGAGCTTATCCCTGCCAGCCTCAGCGAGATCGGCGAGTTGCGCGCCCAGGGCCAGCGCTTCCTCCCAGTCGAGGGTGTCCGCCTCGTCGACGATGCGGCCTACGTCAACGCCGATCACGGCAGCCGGGACGAGCCCGAAGAACGACAGGGCAGAGAAACGGCCGCCGATGTCCGGCGGGTTGAGGAAAACCTTGTGGTAGCTCTCGTCGCGGGCGTAGTGATGCAAGTGGGTGTCGGGGTCGGTGATGGCGACGAAGTTGTCGAGCGAGCCTGTGTCGCCTGTGACATCTCGTGTGCGCTCCTCGAAGTATCGCTGGAGCGACGATGTCTCGATCGTCGTACCTGATTTGCTTGAGACGATGAACACGGTGGTCTCGACGTCGATCCGGCTTTCCAGCCGGGCGATCGCGAACGGATCGGTTGTATCGAGCACGGTCAATTCTGGATGGCCCTCCGCGGCGCCGAAGGTTGCCTGGAAGACCTCAGGGGCAAGCGAGCTGCCGCCCATCCCAAGGAGGACAGCGCGCCGGAAGTGCACCTCGCGCACCCAGGCAGCAAGTTCCATGATCTCAGAGAGGTTGGCGACGATGCTCTTGTGTATCGTCACCCAGCCGAGGCGGCTGACGATCTTCTTCGCGTCTTTGGGATCAGCAGACCAGAGCGTCGGGTCCTTGCGGCGAAGCCGCTCAAGGAAGTCTTCGGTACGGAGGATATCCAGAGCAGACATTCAGCTGCCGGCGGCTGCAGCCACAGAGCCGAGCTTGGTCCTCACTGTCTCGAAAGCGGTATGGAAGGACTCCGAGAAAGCCTTCACGCCCTGTGTTTGCAGCTCGTCGGTCACCTGGCGAAGTTCGACGCCCGCCTCCCGGAGTGCCTCGACGTGCGCGAACGCGGCATCGACGTCCTCATCCAGCGTGTTTTTCACGACGCCGTGGTCCTTGAAGGCGTCGAGCGTAACCTGTGGCATCGTGTTGATCGTGTCGGGGCCGATGAGTTCCTCGACGTAGATCACGTCGCGGTACGTTGGGTTCTTGGTGCTGGTGCTGGCCCACAGTGGCCGTTGAACGCGGGCGCCTTTAGCGGCGAGGGCTTGCCAGCGCTCGCCGGAGAAGATCTCCTTGAACTTCGCGTAGGCGATCTTCGCGTTCGCCACGCCGGCCTTGCCGGAGAGGTCCATGCGGTTCGCCGCCTCGAGCCGCTTGTCGATCAATGTGTCCACTCGGCTGACGAAGAAGCTCGCGACGGACGCTATCCGGTCGATGGACTCGCCGGCCTGCACGCGGCGCTCGAGGGCCCCGATGTAGGCCAGCGCCACTTTCTCGTAGTTCTCGACCCCGAAGAGGAGGGTGATGTTGATGTTCACGCCTGCGGCGAGGCAGTCCTCGATGGCGGCGAGCCCTTCCTGGGTTCCGGGGATCTTGATCATTGCGTTGGGTTTGCCGAGCGCCTCGAAGAGGCGGATAGCGTCGCGGGCGGTGGCCTCGCCGTCGTAGGCGATCTCCGGGGAGACTTCGAGCGATCCATAGCCGTCGGCGGTGTTTGTGCGCTCGTAGGCGGGCAGGAAGAGGTCGCAGCTGAGCTGGACGTCGGTGACGGTGAGGGCGTCGTAGACTTCTTCAGCGGACTTGCCCTCCGAGGCCAGTTTTCGGACGTGATCGTCATAGGCGTCACTCGACCCGACCGCCTTCTCGAAGATAGACGGATTGGACGTGCCGCCGGTGACCGCGTCTTCGTCGATCATGCGCTCAAGTTCGCCCGTGCGGATCAGTTCGCGGTTGAGGTTGTCGTACCAGATGCTCTGGCCGTGCTTTGTCAGATCATGCAGGGGATTGCTCATGCTCCACCCTTCCTTCCTGCTCCATTGCTTTCACCTTCGCCAGTCTGCGGACGTACCGCTCCTCGGGGATAAATTGCGCGCCGACGAAGGCGTTCACGATCTCCCGGGCAAGTCCTTCGTCCACGACCTTCGATCCGAGGCAGATGACGTTCATGTCGTCGTGCTCGACGCCCTGGTGGGCCGAGTAGACATCGTGCGTGATCGCCGCGCGCACTCCGGCAAGCTTGTTTGCGGCAACGCAGGCGCCGACGCCGCTGCCGCAGACAAGGATGCCGCGCTCGGCGCTGCCGTCCCGGATCGCGCGTCCGGCGGCGAGAGCGAGGTCAGGGTAGTCGACGGATTCGTCACTGTGAGTGCCGATGTCCGTAACTTCATGGCCAAGGCCGCTGAGGTAATTGGCGAGCGCATCCTTGAGTTCGTAGCCCCTGTGGTCAGCTCCGAGGACGATACGCATGGCTCTAGTTCCTATGCTAACAAACGAAGTCCTCGCTCAACCTAACAATCGCGTGAATTCCGCGACGCAGCCGGACATATCGACGTAGCCGGGACATATCGACGTAGCTGCAGACCTTTAGG
>DAINRO010000021.1:3084-34777 GCA_036741795.1 Chloroflexota bacterium | reverse complement strand
GGGAAGAGACTGCGGATATTCGTACGCAGAGCACTCGATGAGGCCACCTGAGTTGACCCCCATCAGCCGGACACCTGTAACGGAAGTCACGGTTGGGCGTCTTAGCCTCGAACCCGGCTTTCATTAAGGAGCATTGCCCCATGATCGGACTCGCCTTACTTTCAGCGCCCCTTGGATACGCCGTCCTCACCGGATACCTGCTCCTCAAGATTCGCCCGTTCCCCATCGCGCTCATGCCCAACGACTTCCTGGACAACGATCGCCTGCCCCGGGCCGGCACGCTCGCGGCCTGAACCGCCCCTTAAGTGGCAACCACCGGAGATTCTGTCTCCGGCGACCTTCTGCCTGAGCCGAACCGCCGTCCGAACGTCAGGTAGGCGCTGAGTATCGTCGCTACCGCCGTCGCGGTAATCAGCGTTGTCCGCACGCCAAAGATATCGGCCGCCGCGCCTATCAATAGCAACGGGACGAGAGTCAGCAGGTCGCCGATGGCCATTTGCACCGAAAACACTCGTCCCTGGGCTTCCGGGGGCGCCTGCTCATTCAGGACCACACGGGATGCGACGCCAACCAGGGTGAAGGCGAATCCGAGCGGTACCGCCAGGAGCATCGTAACGGTGATTACTGAGGACACCCCTACCTCGTCCTCGACGAAGCCAATTCCGATGTCCCAATTCTCGAGAATAAAGTCGCGCAGGTAAACGACGAAGCCGAGACCAAACAGACCTAGTAGCAACAGCACGAACCCGAGCGCTGCCACGCGCCAGGCTCCGAGGAGTCGGGACATCAACGGGACAACCAGGAGCGCCAGCGCGGCACCGATGGCTGCCGGAAGCGCGACATAGACCGCATCCTCCGGCTCAATATCGAGCACTGACCGGGTGTATTCGGGCAGCAGGATGATCAACACCTTGGAAAGCGCCAAAGAGATGACCAGGTAGACGATCGCGAGGTAAGCGCGACGATCGGTACGGACGATCTCGAATCCGTGTTTGGTCGCATCTATGAAGCCCATTGCTGGGACCGAATCGTCCACCGGCGCAGTGAATCGTCGCGCCAGCAGTACAATCCAGGCCGCTACTAGGAACAACAGGGCGCACATCACGAACACTGCGTCTGGACTCAGCAGTTTGATCAATACCGGGGCGAGGACTACCATTCCGGCAATCTGTCCCACCATCAATCCCAGCGTCATCAGCGCGTTCGCCGCTGGCAGTCGATCTCTTCGCACCACCGCGGGGACAACCGCTGCTTCCGCCGGGCCGAAGACCTGGCCAATCGTGGAGTGCGCCATCACGAGAAGGTAGATATAGATGAGGTTGCCGCCGTAGTACACCAGCGCGCCGGCTATGGCCGCGCGCGCCAGGTACGAGCCGAGCATCGTTAGTCGTCGGGGTACGATGTCGGCCACCGTCCCGCCGGGAATCCCCAGGATGACCGACGGAAGTGTCAGGGCGATAACGAATGCCGTCGCCTGGAGACTGGAGCCATCCTCCACCAGGAGAATCAGCAGCGCGTAGAGCATCGCGTTGCTGGCGACCTGGCCGACGAGGCGGGATTCGAACAGGCGGCGGAAAGGCGATCCGCGCAGCAGAAGGTCCTCGCGGATATCGTCCTCTGATGCCTGCATTACGTGAAAATGCTACCACCGGAAGCAGTGCGAACCGCCACCGCCGCGCCAGTCGTTGTTACCATATAGTGCGCCCGTCTGCCTTCTTGGTGCGCCCGTCCTTCCCTCCGTCGCGCCTGAGGCTCCGTTCCCGCTCGTCCCGAGGGAACTCGAAGGATGAGCAGGGTTCGGCGCACGTGGATAATATGTGGAAACTGACCATGCGCCCCCGTATCGCGATCGCCTCGCTCCTGGCACTCCTGTCCCTCGTCGCCCTTGCCTGTAGTGGCGGGGGTGACCCACAGGAGACCGAGCGCCCTACGACGGCGCTCGAGGCGGCAGAGCGCTTCCTCCAGCTCTGGCAGGACGATGACTATGCCGAAATGTACGCCCTACTCTCCAGCGAGTCGCGCGCGAAGATCGACGAGAAGACATTCATTGGCCGCTACGAAGCGATCAAAGAGGAGGCCCGGATCGAGACGATCGAATACTCGATCGCCAGCGAAGACCCCGCCCTGACCGAAATCCCGTTCGAGGTGATCTTCAACACTTCGTTCTTCGGAACGATCCCACAGGATAACGTGATTCCCCTGGTGCAGGAGGAAGTAACCCTCCCCACTGAGACTCCAGACGAGGTGCCGCAGACGCGAAATGAGTGGCGCGTGACCTGGACACCATCCCTCTATTTCAAAGAACTGGATGACGAATCCCTGGTGAACTTCTTCACCCGCGTCCCCCGCCGCGGCGCCATTTTCGATCGGCACCAGAAGCCCCTTGCCGTGGACGCGGACCTGGCGGTAGTCGGTGTTGTACCCGACCTGGTCGTTGATCCTGCGGCTGTGATCGCCACCCTCGCGCCGGCGCTGGGTGTGCCAGGAGAACAGGTCAGCGCAGCCATCACGAACGATCTACCTACCTACTACTTCAACCCGGTCAAGACCTTGCCGTACGGTACGCCTCCCGAAGAGGTACAGAAGTTCCGGGACATGGTCGACCTCGGTGTCGTCGTGCGCGACGAGATTCAGCGGACGTACCCGCATGGGGCGGCGGCCGCGCATGTCGTCGGGTATATGACCGAGGTGAGCGAAGAGCAGCTAGAAACCCTGGCGCCACAGGGGTATGGCCCGGGCGACATGATTGGCGCCGCCGGCCTGGAGGGGCAATATGACGAGTTGCTCGGAGGCAAGCGCGGCGCCCTTCTTGCTACCGTATCGCCCGAGGGAACGATAGGGGCAACGATCGCCGAGGCGGTCACCGAGCCGGGCCAGGACATCTACCTTGCGCTCGACGTGGAGGTCCAGAAGAAGGCTGAGGCGGAACTAGGGGAGCGGGTCGGATCGATCGTAGCGATGGACCCGCGCGACAACTCGGTTCTGGCGCTGGCCTCCTTCCCGAGATTCGATCCGAACGCTTTCATTCGCGGACTCACAGGAGCCGAGGCTGATGCTCTCTTCAACGATCCCAGGCAGCCATTCCTGAACCGGGCACTACTGGCAGAGTACCCGCCTGGCTCGACGTTCAAGGTGGTCACGATGGCGGCGGGGCTCGAGAGGGGTGGACACTCAACCGGTTCGCGCTTCCACTGCGTCCCGGTATGGACCGGCCTTGGTGAGGACTTCCCTCAGAAAAACTGGCAGACCACCGACCGCGGCTGGCTGACGCCCGCAGAGGGTCTGATGGCGTCCTGCAACCCTGTCTTCTTCGACCTGGCCAAGTCGCTCGACGAGATCGATGAGAACTTGTTCCCGGACTACATTCGCCAGTTCGGTTACGGCGCGGCGACGGGTATTGGAATCGACGAGGCGCTGGGTACAGTTCCGGACCCGAAGTGGAAGGAAGAGAACATCGGAGACTTCTGGTACCGCGGTGATGCGGTGAACATGGGGATCGGGCAGGGGTACGTTACGGCCACACCGATCCAGATCGCGAACGCCTACTCCGCGATCGCGCGAACCGGGGTATTGCGGAAGCCGTTGCTCATCACGAAGATGGGGACGGCCGGGACTGCGACGTTCCAGGAGTTCGCCGCGGAGGACATACGCCCGTTGCCAGCGTCTCCGGAGACCCTCGAATCCATCCGTTACGGCCTTTACCTGGTGACCCAGGGCGCCGGCGGAACTTCGTACCAGGCGTGGGCGGGGTCTAGCGTTGATGCTGCCGGCAAGTCAGGGACCGCTGAGGACCTCGCGCAGGGGTCCGACCACGTCTTCTTCGTGGCTTACGCCCAGAGGGGCGATCCGTCGATCGTGGCACTGGGCGCGCTGGAGACGGGTGAGTCGGGCTCACGTGAGGTGGCGCCGATGCTGCGGCGGCTTTTGGAAGCGTATATCGGCGGGCAGTTGGCCGTGAGCACGCCTTAGGGATCGGCCTCACACGGGAAACGGATGTACCCCGGCACCGTTGTGTGCGGCCTCTGGTTTAGGCGGCCTGGACTTTTTTGACCTCTTCGATGAACGCAGGGACGAACTCTTTCCAATCGCCGACTACCGCCCAACGGGAGGCCTTGAAGATGCTGGCGTCCGCGTCCTTGTTGATGGAGGCGATGTTCTTGACCGAAGAGATGCCGGCCATGTGCTGGCTGGCGCCGGAGATGCCGACGGCGATATAGAGGTCGGGGGTGACGACTTTGCCGGTGAGGCCGACCTGGGTCGCGACGGGGTACCAGCCGAGGTCGCAGACGGCACGGCTGGCGCCGACGGCGCCGCCGAGGATCTTCGCTAGTTCCTCCAGAGGCTGGAAGCCCTCGGGGCCGCCGAGGCCGCGGCCGCCGCTGACGACGACTTTCGCGTCCTCGAGGCGGACGCCTTCCGACTCTTCCTTGCGGCGGTTGGTAACTTTCGTGCGGACTGCTGAGGCGTCAATGCCAGCGGGCTGCTGGACGATCTCCGCACTGGATGCGCCGGGAGCGGGCGCCTCAATAGCCTTGACACGGACGGTGGCGATGGAGGGGGAGCCAGTCATGGTGTAGCGGGCGCGGGCGGCGCCGCCGTAGCAGGGGCGCTCGGCGACGAACTTGTCTCCGTCCTTGCTGAGGGCGACGCAGTCCATGGCGACGGCGGTGTTCAAGCGTTGAGCGAGCCGGGGGCCGAGATCACGGCCCATCATAGTCTGGCCGATGAGGATGACCGCGGGGTCGACTTCCTTCGCCAGGCGCTCGGCGACCGGGGTAGTGGCGTCGCTCTGGAGTCCATCGAGGATGGGGTCGTCAACGACGATGACCCTTTGGGCGCTGTACGCTCCGGCCTTCTCGCCGAGGCCGCCGATGCCCGTGCCGAGGAGGGCGACGGTGACGGGGCCTCCAAGGGCGGCGCCTGCGCCGATTAGTTCGCCGACGACGGGATGTAGTTCGCCGTCGTCTGCGGCTTCTCCGATTACAAGTACTCCATTAGGCATAAATGATGCTCCTGGTTAGATGAGCTTCGCTTCGCGAAGGCGCTGGGCTAGCTTCTGGGCTTTTTCCTGAGGGGTTTCGCCCTCGATGACTTCGGTCTCAACGCTTGTGTCGGGGATGTAGAGGGCTTCGAGGTTGACGCGGTTGGCGGGGGCAGCGATGCCGAGGTCGGCGAGGGTCCAGGCTTTAACTTCCTTCTTGGCGGCCTGCATGATCTGCATGAGCGCGGGGTAGCGCGGCTCACCAAGCTCGTTGGAGACGGTAACGATCGCCGGCGTCGGCGCCTCGACGGTCTCAAATCCGTCCAGGAGGACGCGCTCGACCGTGATGTTGCCGCCGTTGAGCTGGATCTCCTTGGCGATTGTCACCACGGGCACGCCCAGGATCTCGCCGAGGGTGAGCCCTACGACTCCCATGTCCCAGTCGGTGGCCTGGCGGCCGGCGATGATCAAATCATAGGGGGAGATCTTCTGGATGGCGGCGGCCAGTACTTCGGCTGTCACCCAGTGGTCGGCATCGTTGACGGCGGGGTCGTTGATGTGGACGGCTTCGTCGGCGCCCATGGCAAGGCTGCGCTTGATCGCGTCACGGGAGGCCTCGGGGCCGAGGCTCATGATCGTGACGGTTGTGTCGGGCGTCTTCTCCTTAATCCGCATGGCGGCCTCGACGCCGATGGTGTCGAACTGGCTGGGAGTGGGTTGGACGCCGGGGGCCGGGATAACCTTCTTTGCGGCCTCGTCGACCTTGAACTGGGACGCGGGGGTCTCAGGGTCTGGCACCTGTTTAACCAGGCAGATGATATGGGGCATGCGGACCTCCTGCTGAGGGTGGGACTAGTGCGATTTGGGGGCGATTTCGGCTCGGCTCAAATCGTTCGTGAAAATTATCACTCAGAAGTATAGCACCCGCGAAACATGGGGCAAGGCAGGATGCTACGACCTTGCGTTCCGAGCCTGTATTAGCCTGGCCAGCGGTCAGCTGGCGGCGGGGGTCTCGGGAGTGCTTTCGCGTGTCAGGCGTGTCGCGAGATTGGCGATTCGCTTGCCAAACAGGATCCAGACGACAAAGGCGACGATCGTGACAGGCACTACCCAGAGAGCGAGGACCGCCAGGCCTATCGCACCGGAACCGAGGACGACGGCGACATCTTTCGAGGCCTCCCACGACGCCTCCCAGGCCTGCGTAGCCCAGTGCTGCGAACTCCCCGATGCGCCGCCCACCGGGAGGGAAAGTGCGACGTTGATTGTGGCCAGCTCAGTGAGGGTGTCCAGGGAGTTGATGCGGCCGGTGACCTGTTCGATCTCGGCGCGTACGGCCGTCAGCCGGTCCTGAACAGCGAGCACCTCATCGATGGATTGGGTGGTTTCCAGAAGGGCAAGGTACTGCGCTTCCGTGGCCTCCAGATTTCGGAGGCGAGACTGCAGGTCGGTGTACTCCTCGGTGACTTCCGTCGTCTCGCTGGATTCCGCCTGCACGGATTCCGCGATTCCACGCAGTTGGTTGAGAGTGGCCGTGTAGCTTTCGGCCGGAACGCGAATGGAGATGGCAGCGGCCTGTGGCCCGGAATCACCCGATTCGGTCGTGACATTCGAGCTGGCGACGAAACCGCCGGCGGCGGTGGCCGTGTCCTCGATTTGCCTTGCACCGGCCAGGATGTCCTCTACGGCAAGGGAAAGGCTGGCGGTGCGGATGATTTTGCGGTCGAGAGTGGCGGGCAGGTTGGACTCACCGGCAGCGCCTGGCTCCAGTGATACGGAATCGCCGTCGGCTGGTGCGAGGAGAGATTCGTCCCGGTATTCGGCATCGACGGAATCGTCTCCGCCCGAGGCGTTGAGTCCGGCCGGGGTATCGTCGGCGTTGCTACACGCGATGAATGCCAATACGGCAATGAGTACGAGGGCTGAAAGGCAGATCCGAATCGTTAGTGCAGGCATGACGACCTCCTGAACTCGCGGAACTATGCTGTGTACCGTTTAGACGAATTTGGTGCCAATTCGGTTCCCTGAGGGTCTGCTATTGGCGCAGGTGGGAATTTGGCGCAGGTCAGGCTTTACGCAGCCTGAGCGTATCTCCTTCGGTGCGCTCCAACCCCGGAGCTACCAAGCACGTGTCCAGGCGGGCACAGTAGGCTACATCTTCAGCAAGGCCGATCTGCACCAGTTCCTCGGAGTGGTAGCCCGAGCGCACGGCGGCAACGATTTCCGCTGAGGCGACGGTGAAGGCGTCGCGAGCGAAGCGGGCGGAGTCCGTGAGGTTTGCGTCCTGCAGAAGGTTGGCCGCGGCTTCGGCGATGGCCCCGGCGCCGAGGGCGTCTTCGAGGACGAAGGTAGCGCCGCCGTGCGCGGCTGAGCAGACGATTGCGATGTCAAGGTCGCGCTCGTGGGCGATTTCGATCGCGGCACGGGCGACGGCAGTGCGGTTGAGGAGGCAGCCGACGAGAACGGCCGGGGCTTCGGCGGCGAGGGCGGCGAGGACGCGTGTGCCGTTGGAGGTGGCGAGGATGACGGACCGGCCTCCGAGGTCGGTCCGCGCGAATTCGGACGGTGAGTTCCCGTAGGTGAAGCCTTCAGGAGGAAGACCGCCTTCTTCGCCACAAAGGATGTGGTCCGGGAGGGTAGCCGCGAGACGGCGAGCCTCTGCGACGTTGGCGGCAGGCACGACTTCCGGGCAACCGTGGTCCAGGAGGGTGGTGATAGTGGAGGAGGCGCGTAGGACATCGACGACGATGCAGACGGAGCGCAACGCGTCGTAGCGTTGGCCGGGGAGGAGGGCGACGTCGATTTTCATTGGTTCACAAATACGCAGCTAATCGTTCTTTGCCGGGGTGATTCTGGTTTCGTATGATGCCGATAAGCGGATTGGAGACACTCGAATCACCCCAGCAGGAGCAAGGAGCGGCCCTTTCGGATGTGGCTTCCAGCACCAGTTTTTCGGCCTCGCCTGCGATGTTCGCTGAAAAGTTAAAGGCTGCGCAACGCCTGAACAACAGCTATCTCTGCGTGGGGCTGGACCCCGATCCCGAGCGGATGGCGCAGAACCACATCCCCTCATTCTTCTCCGACATCATCGCTGAGACGAAAGACCTTGTTTGCGCATACAAGCCGAATCTGGCGTTTTTCGAGGCGCAGGGGATGGGTGGAATGCAGCTTATGCTCGAGTCGCTGCGGGGGGTGCCGAACCACATCCCGATCATCGCCGACGCGAAGCGGGGGGACATTGGCAACACGGGACGGTTCTACGCGAAGGCGATCTTTGACCTGTACAAGTTCGACGCGTGCACCGTGAATGGTTATGGGGGCCGGGACTCGGTGCTCCCGTTCATCGAAAGGCCGGATAAGACGGCGATCGTGTGGTGCCGCAGCTCCAATGAAGGCGCGTCGGACCTGCAGGACATGGAGCTTCGCGACGGCAGGGCGGTTTACGAGGCGGTGGCGGAGATGGCCCGCAACCTGAACACCCAGGGGAACGTGGGGGTTGTGGCGGGAGCGACGTGGCCGGAGCAGATCGAACGGGTACGGGCAATCTGCCCGGACCAGGTGATGCTGGTGCCCGGAGTGGGTGACCAGCAGGGAGCACTGGAGGCGGCAGTCGAGGCGGCGATGGACGCCGAGGGTGGAGGGTTCCTCATCAATGCCTCACGGGCGGTGATTTACGCTTCGAGGAAGGACGATTACGCGGCGGCGGCGAGGAAGGCGGCGCAGCAGCTGAGGAACAGGATCAATGTGATGCGCGAGGCGGCCAGCGCCCGAGGCTAGTCGCGATGGTGATGGAAATACGGCTGGGCGACGTTGTCCGGCTCAGGAAACAGCACCCGTGCGGGGGTTACGATTGGACAGTGACCAGGCTGGGTGCTGACATCGGGATCGTCTGTACGACCTGCCAACGACGGGTGTTGCTGGAGCGGCCCACGTACGAGAAGAGGGTGAAGACTGTGCTGTCACGAGGGCCAGAGGAGGCCACTACTGGAGCCTAGACCAGCACTCTACGAAGGCGACATGCGCCAGGTGGCGCGGTCCCGGGCGCTGCTCACGGACCCCCGTTTCCGGAACCTCTGGCTGAGCCAGGGGATCGCGCAGACGGCGCAGAACGCGCTCCTGTTCGCGCTGCTCGTCATCGTCCTGGAGATCACCGGATCTTCGATCCACACCAGTCTTCTCGTCCTGTGCTTTATTCTGCCGTCGATCCCCCTGGGATTCGCCGTGGGCGTGCTGCTGGACCGGTTCGACAAGCGGCCGGTTCTCATCGTGACGAACCTGGTGCGCGCGGGGGCCTGCATCCTGTTCTACTTCTTCCACCAGGACGTGTGGGTCGTCTACGGGATCAGCATGATCGTGGCGACGGCGGGGCTATTCTTCAATCCGGCTGTGGCAGCGCTGATCCCCTCGATCGTGCCCAGAGAAAAACTGGTTCCGGCGAACAGTCTTTACAACTTCACGCTGACGGCCTCGCAGCTTATCGGAATCGTGTTCATTGCGCCGACTCTCCTCAAAAGCGTGGGCGCCGACGGGATGTTCATCGCCGGGGCGGTCTTCTACCTGCTGGCGGCGGGGTTCGCGTTGCGCGTGGGTTCGGTGCACACGCCGACGGAGAAACGGAGCCTGAGCGAGACGTTCACGAGCATGCCGACCGAGTTCCGCGATAGCTGGCGGGCATTGTCGTCTGACAAGATGGCGTTGCTTGCCATTTCGCAGTTGATCGTGAGCAGCACGCTTGTCTTGCTGTTCGCGATCTTGATCCCGCGGTACATGGGGGAGGTGCTGGAGGTGCCGGCGGATAGCGCGGCGCTGGTGTTCGCCCCGACCGGGATCGGGGCGTTGATTGGGTTGCGATTCGTGCCGTGGTTCAGCCGGAGGGGAAAGAACCAGGCGGTGGTGGTTGGTCTGGCCGGCGTCGCGGTGTGCCTGGCGCTGCTGGCGCTGGTGGAGCCGATCGCGGAGCTGTGGAAGAGCGCTCCCGGGTCGGTGGACCCAAGCCGGTTCTTGCGGGTTTCGCTGCTGCAGGCGTTCGTGATGCTCTTCGCAGCGCCGATGGGATTCTTCTACGCACTGTTGAATGCGCCGGCCCAGACGGTGCTGCACGAGCGGGCTCCGGCGGATATGCGCGGGCGGATCTTCGCCACGCAAGTGGTATCTGCTAACTTCATCTCACTAATTCCGTTGTTGCTCGTGGGAGCGTTCGTGGACCTACTCGGAATAACACCCGTGTTGTTGATGCTCTCGATGGGACTGGGAGCGCTGGCGCTGGTAAGTAACGCCGTTGGAAGCGAGCCGAAACCACCGCCGCCGAGGGCGGAATCGCGGGAGCCGCAGGGCGTCGGAGTTTAATTGACACCCTATATGGCCAACCTTAGACTCGAATTAGTCGCCAAGTGGAGGTGGAACTGATTGGTCGAGATGACCATAGAGAGCATTCGCGTCAGCTTGATGAACTACCAGCGAGTGGTCATCTTGAAGGAGAAGGATTCGGACCGCTTCCTGCCCATCTGGATCGGGCCGGCGGAGGCTGACGCAATCGCAGTGAGGTTGCAGGACGTGCAGGTTGCGCGCCCGATGACCCACGACCTGCTTAAGAACGCGATCGAGCAACTCGGCGCCGCCATCTCGCACATCATCGTGAACGAGCTTTCCAACGATACCTTCTTCGCCAAGATCATGATCCAGGTAGATGGCAAGGACATGGAGATCGACTCCCGCCCGAGCGACGCAATCGCATTGGCGGTGCGGGTATCGGCGCCCATCTACGCCGATGAATCCGTCCTTGAAAAGGCAGGGGTGAGGCTGGACGAAGAGGGCGGGCAATTGAGCACCCTGGACGGGCAGCCCCTGGAGAACGCCACCGAGGTCTCCCCTGAGGAATTGGAGAAGTTGAGTCCGTTCCGGGACGTAATCGAGGGGTTGGACCTGGAGGATTTCGGCAAGAAATAGGCTGGGGGAAGGATCGATTCCCGGGGCTTGTTTGCCCTAAGAAAAGTTTGTGATATTCTTCCCAATGCAAAGAATGCCTCGATCGGCAGGAGGCTGACGCCCCCTTGTTAGCTAACCTCCCGCCGACAGTTCGCCTGATAGGACTCGGATGGTACCTGGCCTTCTGCATCGCCGGAGGAATCATCGGTGGAGTGCTGCTCGACCGGTGGATCGGAACCGAACCAGTATTTACCCTGATCGGGCTGTTTGGCGGGCTGTTCCTGGCGTTCTGGGGCGGCTATTTCATGCTGATGGAAGCGATAGGAAAAGGACCATCCTCGAAGAAGAAGGCACCCACCGATGACTAAGTGGCTGCTGATCGTCGGCGCGCTCGTCCTGTTCGTGTTCGGCTTTATCTTTCTGCGAGGACCTGTCCCTCACATAGCGATCGCCGCTGAGGAGTTGTTCAAGGTGGGACCGGTATCCGTCACGAACACGATGTTTACCTCGTGGGTGACAGTAATCCTCTTGCTCGGGATCGTCTTCTTCGCGACGCGCAAGACGTGGACGCTGGTACCAAGCGGCTTCCAGAACTTCCTGGAGGCGATCATCGAGGGTTTCTACAACGTGGTGGCCGGGGTAGCAGGGGACACCAACGCGCGCCGGTTCTTCCCGATCGTCGCCACGATCTTTTTCTTCATCACGGTATCCAACTGGTTCTCGCTGACTCCAGTCTTCAATATGTGGGGCGGCGCGATCGAGTCCGACCACGGTGTGGTTGTCGAAAAGGCCACCATCGGGTCGCTTGACGTGAGGTACGTACCTTTCTCACAGCCGGGAGAGCTGAGCGCCGAGACGATCGAGGAGGACGACCCGGAGGCCCACGAGAAGGCTGAACACGCGCGCGAAGAGGGCAAGGACGTCGTAGAACTGATCCCGCTTTTCCGCGGGATCAATACGGACCTGAATACGCCGCTGGCGATCGCGATAATGTCGTTTATTGCGGTAGAGACGTGGGGCATCCGGTCCCTGGGTTTCTTCACATACGCAAACAAGTTCATCAACTTCAGCAGCCCGATCGCGTTCTTCGTGGGCTTCCTTGAATTGATTTCAGAGCTGGTGAGGCTTGTTAGCTTCACGTTCCGTCTGTTCGGCAACATGTTCGCCGGAGAGGTGGTGATCCTGATGTTCACGTTCCTGACGCCGTTGCTCGTGACGCTGCCGTTCTACGGGCTGGAGTTGTTCGTGGGAGTGATCCAGGCGTTCATCTTCGCGATGCTGACGCTGGTGTTCGCGGTGATGGCGGTGAGCCACCACGGAGACGAGGAACACGGACCGATCGAGGAGCACGGCGAGCACGCGCCTCCTCAGCATGCAGTAAGCGAACCTGCGCACTAAGCGCACAAAAAAGCAAACGAACCTAAAGGAGGGTTTGACGAAATGGAAGTGATCCTGGCACTTGTGCCGCCGGCGGTGGAAGCCGCACAGGCGGTATTTCAGGAGGAAGCCGCCGGAGGTGACATCACCGACGACGGCATGAAGTTCGTGGCGGCGGCCATCGTGATGGGCCTCGGTGGTCTTGGGCCGGCGCTGGCCATCGGTAACCTGGCCGGGCGCGCGATGGAGGCCCTGGGCCGCAATCCCGAGGCTCAGCCGGTAATCCAGACGAACATGATTCTCGGCCTGGCGTTCGCAGAGGCAATCGCCATCTACGCGCTGGTCGTCGCGATCATGATCGGTTTCGTGTTCTAGGGAACCGCTAACGGACTGAAATGGACACGATTCTACTGGCGTCGGAGGGCATTGGGGCGCTCGGCATTAACCTGCCGAGCCTCATTGCCCAGATAATCAACTTCACGATCCTGCTGGTTCTTTTCAGCTGGCTGTTCCGGAAGTTCGTGTTCCCGATGCTGGACGAGCGCAAAAAGCGGATCGAGGAAGGTCTGCAGGCGTCCGAAGAGGCCAAGCAACAGCTGGCATCGACGGAGCAGCAGGTGGCCGAGGAGATCGCGAAAGCACGCCAGGAGGCGCAGGGGCTCATCGCCCAGGCGCAGCAGGCCGCGGCGCGCGTCCAGGAGGAAGGCCGGCAGGCCGCGAGAGCGGAAACGGAGCAGATCCTGGAGCGGGCGCGGGCGGAGATTCAGCTGGAACGCGACGCCGCGATCAACGACCTGCGCAAAGAGTTCGCGGACATCACTATTTCCGCGGCCGAGAAGGTGATCGACCGCAGCCTCGACCGGCAGGCGCACTCGGACATCATCGAGCAGGTCCTGGCGGACGCGCCGATAGGCGGGTCTGGAGAGGACAACTAGCACGAGATGATCCCGGAGCCAGCGGCGCGACGGTACGCGGAGGCAGCGCATCTGCTGTCCCAGGAGGAAGGTAACCAGGTCGACTGGCTTTCCGGCCTCGAGGGGATCGCCACGCTGTTCGGCGATGCTGACGCGGCCCGCTTTCTGTCGGACAGCAAGGTGCCCGCGGACCGGAAGCGGGAGCTGGTTGAGAAGGCGCTGGCGGGAAGCCCCACCAATGTCATCAACCTCGCCCTGCTACTCGTCCGCAGGGGCCGCGTGTCGCTCGGGCCGCAGGTCGCGGAAGCGTTCAGCGAGATCGTCGACCGCGAGAAGGGGATCTCCCACGCGGACGTGACCAGCGCGGTGGCATTAAGCGAGGACGAACTGAAGGATGTCGAGAAGCGGCTGGCCGAGATTACCGGCGGTCCCGTGGTTATCAGCACCAATGTTGACGAGAGTCTTATCGGCGGCCTGGTTGTCAGGATTGGCGACCGATTGATCGACGGTAGCACTCGCAGCCGACTGGTGGCGCTCAAGCAGCAACTGGCGGGGACCCGATGAGCAATACGAGCTCCGTGGCCTACCTGCGCGAGCGGCTGGACCAGGAGTGGCCACCGTTTCACGAACTCGTGCGCTCCGTGCCGGAGTCCGAGATGGATGTGCCGGGCGTCACCGACGAGTGGTGCATGAAGGAGCTGTTGGGTCACGTGAACTTCTGGACGCGCAAGGGCGCCACGGACTTGCGGCTCGCGGGTTCCGGCAAGGCGAATGAGATCGAGACGCCGGGTAACCAGGAGAACGTCGACAAGTGGAACGCCAAGGCCGCGTCACGCGGCAAGGCAACGACGGCGGCGGTGGTGGTATCGGAGCTGGTAGACAGCCAC
Source organism: Chloroflexota bacterium (assembly GCA_036741795.1). Classification (GTDB taxonomy): domain Bacteria; phylum Chloroflexota; class Dehalococcoidia; order SM23-28-2; family RBG-16-64-32; genus DATKKM01. Next base: position 20,696 of record DAINRO010000021.1, on the reverse strand, counting down.
GACGATGCCCGCCGCGCGCTCGACGACGCGACGGATGACACGCTTTCGATCGAGGTCAACGGGTGGACGGTCGGCGTCAGGTTCGCCGAAGACACGTACCGGCACTACCGCGAGCACAGCGAACAGATCAGGTCCTGGAAGCAGAGCCTGGAAACGAGTGAGGAATAGCACCGCGAAAGCGGGAGGGTAGCTATGGCAGTTAAACCACAAGAAATCGCATCGATCATCAAGCAGCAGATCGAGCAGTTCGGGAGCAGCGTCACGGCGGTGGACATCGGGACGGTCGTTGAGGCCGGTGACGGGATCGCCCGGATCTATGGTCTGAGCAACGCCCAGTACAGCGAGCTGGTGGAGTTCCACACGAAGGACGACGCCGGCAACGTGAGGACGATCATGGGGCTGGCGTTGAACCTCGAAGAGGACACCGTAGGCGCGATCGTGCTGGGCGACCACACGATGATCGCCGAGGGCGACGAGGTGCGGTCAACGGGCCGCATTATCGAGGTGCCCGTCGGCGACGGCCTCATCGGCCGCGTCGTTGACCCGCTGGGCCAGCCACTGGACGGCAAAGGCCCTGTGGCGTCCACGGGCACCCGTCCCGTCGAGAAAATCGCCCCCGGCGTGGTGGCGCGCGAGAGCGTTTCGCAGTCGCTGCACACTGGCGTCAAGGCGATCGACGCGATGGTGCCGATCGGCCGCGGACAGCGTGAGTTGGTGATCGGCGACCGCTTCACCGGAAAGACGGCGATCTGCCTCGACGCAATCATCGCCCAGAAGGGCGGTGATGTGATCTGTATCTACGTCGCCATCGGACAGCAGGCGTCGAAGGTGGCGCAGGTGATCGGCATACTCGAAGAGAACGGAGCGATGGACCACACGATCGTGGTTGCGGCGAACGCCGCCGACCCGGCGGCGCTGCAATACATCGCGCCTTACTCCGGGTGCGCCATGGGCGAGGAGTTCATGGACAAGGGCAAGGACTGCCTGATCATCTACGACGACCTTTCCAAGCACGCCTGGGCATACCGCCAGATGTCGCTGCTGCTGCGGCGGCCACCGGGACGCGAAGCTTACCCCGGCGACGTCTTCTACCTGCACAGCCGCCTCCTGGAGCGCGCGGCGAAGCTGAACCCGGAGTACGGCGGCGGCTCGCTAACAGCGCTCCCGATCATCGAGACGCAGGCGGGCGACGTTTCGGCGTACGTTCCCACGAACGTGATTTCGATTACCGACGGCCAAATCTACCTGGAGACGGACCTTTTCGCCTCCGGTATTCGCCCGGCGATCAACGCCGGTCTGTCGGTCTCCCGTGTGGGTGGCGCCGCGCAGACGAAGGCGATGCGGAAGGTGGCAGGCGGCATGCGCATTGGACTGGCGCAGTACCGCGAGCTACAGGCGTTCGCGCAGTTCGGGACGAGCGAGTTGGACGCGGCGACGCGGCGCCAGCTCGAACTGGGGCAGCGGCTGACGGAGATCCTGAAGCAGCCGCAATACCAGCCGCTGACACCCGGGCGCGAGGTGACGATCATCTACGCAGTGGTCAACGGCTACACGAACGACGTGGAGCCGGCAAAGATCCGTGACTTCGAGGACGCGTTCCACCGCTTCGTCGAGTCGAACAACCCGGAGATTTTGAAATCGATCCAGGACAACGGGACGATCGACGACGAGACGGAAGAGAAGCTGAAGAAGGCGATCGAGGCCTTCAAGGCAACGGGAGCCTACTAGGGATACCGCATGGCAGCCGGACAGCTAAGGCTGATCAAGCGGCGCATCCGCTCGATCCAGAACACGGCCAAGATCACGCGGGCCATGGAGCTTGTGGCGGCGTCGAAGATGCGGCGCGCCCAGCTCAACGCGGTGGCGGCGCGGCCATATGCCGAGCGCATGCAGTGGGTGCTAGCGGACCTGGCGGAGACGCTGGGCCAGTACGAGCCCGAAGACCTGCACCCGCTATTGCGCGAGCGCGCGGAAGTGAAGACGATCGAGGTGATCTTTATCACCCCGACGCGTGGACTCTGTGGCGGCCTCCCCGGAAACCTGAACCGTCGAATGGGCCAATTCACCGTGGAACACGGGAAGGAACAGCGGACCGTGGCGGTGGGTCGAAAAGGGCGAGACTTCATGCGCCGCAGCGGCCAAAACGTAGTTGCAGAATTCCTGGAACTGGGCGACTACCCGACCTACGAGCATGTACAGCCGATCGCAAGGGTCGCGATAGACGACTTCCTTAACGGAGACGCCGACGAGGTGTACATCGCCTACGCGAAATTCGTGAATATGGTCACCCAGGCCCCGGCAGTGGAGCGGATCCTCCCGATCGTGGCGGAGGCTGACACCGCGACCGAAGGAGTCGACTACATCTACGAGCCAGGCCGTGAAGCGGTGCTGGCAGAACTGCTGCCCCGGATCGTGGGAAGAGCAATCTACGCGGCGGTCCTCGAAGCTGCTGCCAGCGAGCAATCCGCACGCATGGTGGCGATGAGGAACGCCTCCGATAACGCGAATGAACTGATGACAGACCTGACGCTGGTCTACAACAAGGCGCGACAGGAAAGCATCACGAGCGAACTACTGGACATCGTTGGCGGCGTTGAGGCGCTCGCCGGCTAGAGGAGACGGTTATGGCCAAGGGAGTAACAGGGAAGGTCACGCAGGTCATCGGCACAGTTGTCGACGTAGAGTTTCCGGCGGAGCAACTGCCGGACGTCTACGAGGCGCTGGAGATCGACATGGGCGAAACCAAGCTCGTCGCGGAAGTGCAGCAACACCTGGGGAACAACTGGGTGCGGTGCCTGGCGATGGACACGACCGATGGGCTGGCTCGCGGGACCAGTGCCGTAAGCACAGGCTCGCCGATCACGGTCCCGGTGGGCGAACCCGTACTGGGCCGCCTGTTCAATGTCCTGGGAGAGGGGATCGACAACCTGGGCGAGGTGAAGGCGGACGAGCATTGGCCAATCCACCGTCCGGCGCCGACGCTGGAGGAGCGCGAGACATCTCCGCAGGTGCTGGAGACCGGCATCAAGGTGCTGGACCTGGTATCGCCGTTCACGAAGGGCGGCAAGGTCGGCGCGTACGGCGGCGCAGGGACGGGCAAGACGGTCATCATCCAGGAGTTGATCCGCAATATCGCCACCGAGCACGGCGGATTCTCGGTCTTTGCTGGCGTCGGTGAGCGATCCCGCGAAGGCAACGACATGTGGAACGAGATGAAGGAGTCTGGCGTCATCGACAAGACGGCGCTGGTCTTTGGCCAGATGAATGAACCGCCCGGGGTGCGAGCACGAATCGCGTTGACAGGCATCACGATGGCGGAGTATTTCCGCGACACGATGGGGCAGGACGTCCTCATCTTCATCGACAACATCTACCGCTACATCCTCGCCAACATGGAGGTATCGGCGCTCCTCGGCCGCATGCCCTCGGCCGTGGGTTACCAGCCCACACTGGCAAGCGACATGGGTGTGCTGGAGGAGCGGATCACGTCGACCAAACGCGGTTCGATCACGTCGTTCCAGGCGATTTACGTGCCGGCAGACGACTACACGGACCCGGGCATCGTGACCACGTTCGGCCACCTCGACGCCGTGATTTCGCTGGACCGGGCGCTGGTTGAGCAGGGTTTGTACCCCGCCGTTGACCCGCTGTCCTCGTTCTCGCGAATCCTCGACCCCAGGCTTGTCGGCGAAGACCACTACCGGGCGGCGCGCGGTGTGCAGGAGGTACTCCAGAAGTACAAGGACCTGCAAGACATCATCGCCATCCTCGGCGTGGAAGAGCTTTCCGACGACGACAAGCTGGCCGTGGCGCGCGCCCGCAAGGTGCAGCGCTTCCTGACGCAACCGTTCAATGTGGCCGAAGTCTTCACGGGACGGCCGGGCCGCTACGTGCCGGTCAAGGAGACTGTGCGTGGCTTCGTCGAGATCCTGGACGGCAAGTGGGACCACCTGCCCGAGCAGGCGTTCTACATGGTGGGGACGATCGACGAGGCGGCCGAGCAGGCGGAGAAGATGGCAGCCGAGGAGAAGGCAGCGTAAGGATGCCCCTTAGCGTTCACGTTGTCACGGCCGAACGGGAAGTCTTCGCCGAGGAGGGCGTGGACGAGGTCGTTGCGCCCGGAATCGAGGGCGAGCTGACCGTGCTGCCGAGCCATGCGCCGCTGTTGACGATGATCAAGCCGGGGATCATGCGGCTGGTGAAGGGCGGACAGGACGTGGACGTGGCGATTACCGGCGGGTTCCTGGAGGTGCGCGAGGACCGGGTGACGATCCTTGCTGACGCGGCAGAGCGTGCGGAAGAGATCGACGAACTCGAGGCCGAGGAAGCACGCCGGGCCGCCGAACGGGCGATGCAGGAGCGCGAAAGCAGCGAGCAGTTCGCGGAGGCGTCGGCGGCAATGCAGAGGGCCTTACTTCGGTTGAAGGCCGTAGAGCGAGTGCGGAGGCGGCGCGGGACGCGCCCGCCGGGCGCGCCGCCGGCTTAATCACGCATAACCTGTTCGCTTTTCAATCGTTAAGGCAGACGTTAGCCTGAACACAGGCTCATCCCCCTCTATGGTCAGTACAACGAAGGAACAGACGTTCATCCTGCGCGGTGGGAAGCCGCTCAGTGGCTCAGTTCCGATAAGTGGCTCCAAGAACGCGGCCTTTGGAGCGATGGCTGCGTGTCTGCTCATCGACGAAGACTGCGTCCTGACGAACGTACCCAGGCTCAGGGATACCGACCGCATGGTGAGCGTGCTCGAGAGTCTGGGCGCAAAGGTTGCGTGGGAAGGCGACAACGCGATACGGATCAATGCCGCAGGCGTGAACAAGGAGACGCCCGACCGGCGAGCGGCGGAAAGCATCCGCGGCAGCTTCTTGATTATGGGGGCGCTCCTGTCGCGAATGGGGGCCGCTGCATGCCCGCCTCCCGGGGGCGACGTTATTGGGTTGCGGCCCGTGGACGTGCATCTAAAGGGGTTCGCCGCCCTGGGTGCGCAGATCGTTGAGACCAAAGAATGGTTCGAGGTTAGTGGGCCGGAGCTCAAGAGCGCGCAGATCTTCAACGACTACCCAAGCGTCCTGGGTACTCAAAATCTGATGATGGCTGCGGCGCGGGTCGAAGGGACCACGACTATCGTCAATGCGGCAGCCGAACCAGAAGTGCAGAGTTTGGCGGAGATGCTGCGAAGCATGGGCGCCGACATACGTGGCGAAGGAACCAATACGGTAGCAATCACGGGAGCGAGCGCGCTGCACGGAACCGAGCACAGGATCATACCGGACCGGGTGGAGACAGGCACTTTCGCTATCGCCGCCGCAGTCACGGGCGGAGACGTGGAGTTGCAGGGTGCGACGCCCGAGCACATCACTGGCCTGATTCACAAGTTGCGGGAAGCGGGCGTCACAGTTGACGCTGACGGGGACCGCGTGCGAGTGCGCGCGACCGGCAAGCTGAACGCCGTCACGGTCCAGGCCTTGCCATACCCGGGGTTCGCCAGCGACCTGCAAGCGCCGATGGCCGTCTTGCTCACCCAGGCAGAGGGGTTGAGCCGCGTCATGGAGCGGGTCTTCGATAATCGCCTGCTCTACGTGGACGAGTTACGGGCGATGGGAGCCAGGATAGACACCCGGGATAACACGACTGCTATCATTAGCGGGCCAACGCCGCTCAGGGGAACCAAGGTCAACGCCCTGGACATCCGGGCCGGCGCGGCCGTAATCCTGGCCGGACTGGCGGCCGATGGGCAGACGGAAGTATCGAACATTCATCACGTTGAGCGCGGCTACGAGCGTATCGACGAGAAGCTGAGGGCGCTGGGAGCGGAGATCGAGAGAGCATAATGCTGGGCAAACGAATCGGAGTGGACCTTGGGACGGCAAACGTCCTCGTGTACGTTAAAGGCCGGGGCATCGTCATCGCGGAGCCAGCGGTGGTGGCGGTGGCGCAGCGGGACAATAGCATCGTGGCGGTGGGGACGGAGGCGCGGGAGATGCTCGGCCGGACACCGGGCGCGATCCAGGTGATCCGTCCCATGCGTGAAGGTGTGATCGCGGACTATGTTACGACCGAAGCGATGCTGCGCTACTTCATTGGCCGGGTGATGGGGCGGTTTTCATTCGTGAAGCCGGACGTGATGATCTGCGTCCCGGCAGGAGTGACGGGTGTGGAGCAAAGGGCCGTCCAGGACGCCGCGGAGGCGGCCGGAGCGCGCCGACCAGCGCACATCATCCCGGAACCGCTGGCAGCGGCGATTGGGGCGCGAATCCCCGTGAACGTGCCGCAAGGCCACATGATAGTCGACATCGGCGGTGGGCGAACGGAGGCCGCGGTGATCTCGATGTACGGGATCGTTGTGAGTGAGTCCGTGCGCGTTGCCGGCGACAGGCTGGACGACGCAATCGCGGCGTACGTGAAACGGCGGCACAACCTGGTGATCGGTGATCGAACCGCGGAGGAGCTGAAAATCGCGATCGGTTCGGCGCTGCCACTCGAGGAAGAGATGACTTACCAGGTGCGAGGACGTGACCAGATCAGCGGACTTCCGCGGACTATTACAGTGACCTCAACGGACGTGACGAACGCGATCCAGGACGCCGTACAGTCCATCGTGGGGGCCGTTCGCTCGGTGCTGGAGCGAACGCCGCCGGAGCTGGCCTCGGACGTGGTGGACCGGGGGATTGTACTCTCGGGAGGAACGGCGATGCTGCGGAACCTGGATCGGCTGATCACGGAGGAAATCGGAATTCCCTGCTACGTGGCCGAGAACCCCATGGAGTGTGTGGCCATGGGAGCGGGAATAGCGCTGGACCACCTGGACCTTATAAAGCGGTCGATGCCGCCCGAGGGGGAGTGGCTGGTTAGCTTCTAGTTGAAAGTTGAGAGTTGAAAGCTGGTAGGCTGACGACTCTCAGGCGGGCTCTTTGTCCAGGAGCTCCGCGAGACGTTCCCAGGAGATGCTCTTCGTGGTGCGCTTGTGAGCCGATTTCCAGTCGACGGTCCCACGAGAAAACTTTAGTTCACCCAGTTTTTCGCCGTCGCTCCAGGCGGCTATGGTGGCATCGACGTTCTTCAGGGGCTTAGTGGGGAGGCTGATCTCGATGTAGTGCTTCGGCACTTTGCACCTCCTGTTGAGTTTGGAGCGCGGTTATGCGCCGCTGGCGGCCTTGAGGTGGTAGGTCATCCCCTGGAGGGAGAGGACAGGGTCGATCCTCTTCATCTGAACGTCGTCAGGGACATGCGCGGTCACCGGCGTGTAATTGAGTATGGCGCGGATTCCGCACTTGACCAGCCGGTCGATCACGTTCTGGGCGGTCTCCGCGGGAACAGCGACGATCCCGATATCGACGGGGTCTTCGGCAAGCAACTTCTCAATGTCTTCTGTGCTGTGGACTGTGAGGCCTCCGACGTCCTTGCCGATCATCCCTACATCCGAGTCGAAGGCATGAACGATGCGAAAGCCCTGGGGAGAAAACCCCTCGTAGCCGAGAATGGCGCGACCGAGGCGCCCAGTACCGACGAGGGTCATCCGCCACTGCCGGTTGAGGCCGAGGATGCGCCTCAATTCGTCGAGGAGTTTCTGGACGTCGTAACCGCGGCCCTGCTTGCCAAACCGGCCGAAGTAAGCGAGATCTTTGCGAATTTGGGCGTCAGAAACCGCGACAGCTTCTCCCAGCTCCTTGGAGCTGACGACGAATCGGCCCTGAGACTCCAGCGCGGCGAGGGCGCGGGCGTACAGCGGCAAGCGGTCAATTACAACTAGGGGTATCTTCAAAGCTATTGTGCTTAGTGATTAATTCTATAGACGCCATTGATAACAATTGATGGTGCTTAAGGGAGATTTTGCAATTCTGGTGTGCAAGGGTCAATAGCCTGAACGGGAATATCCACGAACTGCTGGACGGAGAAGTCTGCGGTCGCCGTAACGACGCCTTAACAGGAGGCGTCTAATCCAGCACAAGGGGCGTGAGTGTCGCCGCTTGATAGCTTTGCGTGAGGTAAATTCATGGACTCTGATTTCGAGACGCAGCCGAGCGAAGACAGCGCGGTGGACCCCGTAGAGGGCGCCGGAGAGGCGCCCGAGACGACGCAACCCCAGGAGGAAGCGCCGGTCCCGTCGTTCTTCAGCCGAACTCCGGAGAACGACCCGGCAGAGGAAGAGGCCGAGGCCGAGCCGGGGGACTCCATGTCCGCATTCATTTCACGGACGATGACTGCCGTCGCAGAGCATGAACCGGATGATGAGGGCCACCTCCTCCCGCGCGCACCGCGATCGTTCACGGAAGTAGGCCTTTCCAAGGCATTCCTGACAGACCTTACGCTGAAGATCATTCACTACTCGGGCACGCCATCGATGGCGCAGCTTGTACGGCGCCTGGGACTCAACCCGGACATCGTTTCCCAGCTGCTGACCGCACTCTCCGAGGACCGGCTGGTCGAGGTGATGAGCCAGTCCGACCTGTACACGGGTAATTACCGATACCGCCTTTCGGAGCGCGGTCAGACCCGCGTGCAGGAAGCGCTGGAGCGCACACGCTACGCCGGTCCGGCACCCGTTACCGCCGAGCAGTACACCGAGACGATGAAGCGCGTCCTTGAGCGGCCCCTGGATGAGGGTGCCCGCGCGCACGTGAAGGCGGTGCTGAACGACCTGGTCCTGTCTCCCGACGTGTCCGACGCGATAGCCCGGGCGCTGTTTTCGGGCAAGCCCGCGCTGTTTTACGGACCGTCCGGTAACGGAAAGACGGTGCTCCTGGAGAAGTTCGCTGAAGATATGGGCGGCCTGACGATCGTCCCGTACGCAATCTACGCCTATGGGCAGGTTATCCGTGTGTTCGACCAGTCGATCCACAAGCCGGTGGAGACCCCGGACGATGGGTCGAACGGCAAGGACGAGACGAAGCGGGACCGCCGCTGGGTCGCGATCAAGCGACCCGCCATCGTAGTGGGTGCGGAGATGGACAGGGATGCCCTGGAGTTGGGTTACGACCCGGCATCGAAGTTTTACCAGGCGCCGGCCCACATGAAGGCGCAGAACGGCACGCTGGTTATCGACGACTTTGGGCGCCAGCGAATCGACACTCACCAACTGCTGACCCGCTGGCTGATTCCGCTGGAGCGCGCCTGGGACAGCGTAACGCTGAATACTGGTGAGAAGCTGACTTATCCGTTCCGCGTTCAGCCGCTTTTCGCGACGAACGCGAACGTGAACGAACTTGCAGACGAAGCGCTGCTGAGACGCATCCTCTACAAGGTGAGGGTCTCGGGGCCAGACCGCTCGGCCTTTGGCGAGATCCTTCGGCGCGAGTGCCTGGCCCGTCGGGTGCGCGTGACAGAGGGTGCGCTCGAACACGTCCTCGAGTCGCTCTTCTCGCATCCCGAGATCGAAGTCCGTGGATCACACGTCGGCGACATCGTCGAGATCTTGATTCAGAGCGCGGCCTATGACGGCAAGGAGCCGGTGCTGGACAACGAATCGTTCGACCGCGTGTTCAGTCTTTTCCTTGCTACGGCCGGCACTGACGGGCGCTAAGCCAGGCGGTCACGGAAGCCAAGAATCGCCGCCGCCAGTTCGGCAGGACGCTGTACGGGCACGTCATGGATCGTGTCTTCCATGATGAGAATCTCGGCTTCCGGGAGCGCCTGGCGGACGATCTCGACGCCGTCGTTCTTGTAGTCGTGCCAGCGCTGTTCTGATTCGTTCGTCGGAGTTGTGGAGGCGACGATGGCAAGGACGGGGCAGCGTACCCGTGGCAGCAATTCGGAAGGACGGGAGTCGTAGATCGCTCGTGCGATCTGCATGTGCCGCAGGATGTCCAAGCGGCGATAGACCTTCCCGTCCCTGATCTCGAAGTTAGAAAGCACCATCTCGCCCAGTTCTTCAGTCCAGAGGTCGCGGATATGCGGCCACTGGCGAGCGAACCCCAGAAAGGTCTCGACGGGCACGCCGGGGATGTCCGGCGGGATCATCTGCTTCTCGGCGGTTTCCCAGTCTGAAAACCGCGATATCTCGATGATGCCGCCATCGACCATGACAATCCCGGCGACTTGATCCGGGTGGTCGGCGGCGAGCGCCAGGGCAACGGTGCCGCCCCAGGAGTGCCCGGCGATGGCGACGCGGTCCAGGCCGACCGCGTCCAGGAACGCGACGACGTCGGCGTTTACGTCTGTGAAGCCGTAGCCGCTTTCGGGAACGTCGCTGAGGCCGTGTCCGCGAAGATCCAGCGCGATGACGCGGTACTTCAGTTTCAGGCGTGGCGCGGTGAGGTCCCAAATGCGCGAGTTGGACGACAGGCCATGAAGAAGCAGGAGATCAGGGCCCTTTCCGCCCCAGTCGCGGTAGTGGAGGCGAATGCCACGACCCGGTAGGTCGATGAACTGTCCGTCTGGGCTGGGCATGGGGCGGGAGCGCCTAGAGCTTCTTTAGCTCCGAGACGATGAAGGCGAGGCGCTCGTGCTCGTCGGGGCTACGCACTCCGAAGCCGAAGTCCAGGGTGGTAACGACGCCGGCGTAGCGTTCCTTGATCTTCGGTACGAGTTCGTCGTAGGTGCCGATGATCGCGAACTGCTCCAGCATTTCGTCGGTGATGCTCTGAGCCATCTCCGGCCACTTGCCCTCCATGGAGAGGCGAAATAGCTTCTCGCCGGTGTCCTGCCAGCCATGGATCTCAAGGACCGGGTGGTAGACACGCGTAGAGGCGTAGAAGGAGAGCTGCTGGCGAACTGGGGATTTGGCCTTCTCCACCTCCTCCTCGTTGTTCCCGGTGATAATGAAGGCCCCGCCGATGAGGTCGATGTCAGAGTAATCCCGGCCCGCATTTTGAGCGCCTTCCTTGATGGCGGGAATGATCACCTCTTCCGTGTACTTCGGCGTGTTGAAAGCGTGCATCCGGATGCCGTCGCAGAGTTCGCCGACGAGTTTGCAGTTGTAGCGGTTTACGGCGGAGATGTAGATCGGGACGTGCTCGGCGCCGGCCGCGTTGGGTCCGGGGTTGAAGAACGGCGAGATGAGGGTGAACTGGTAGTAGGGGCCCTGGTGGGCGGGACGCTCGCTGGTCTGGAACGTCTTGAAGATGGCCTTCATCGTGGCGATGTAATCCTTCAGGCGAGGGCCGGGCGGAGACGGCCAGGCGGTGGAATAGCGGCGCTCGTTGTGGCCTTTGACTTGCGTCCCGAGGCCTAGCATGAAGCGGCCACCGGAGTAGCGCTGGAGGTCCCAGGCGATTTGGGCGGTGACCATGGGACTGCGCGGGAACGCGATCGCGACGCCGGTGCCGAAGCGAAGCGTCGAGGTGTGCTCGGCCACAGTCATAAGAGGGAGGAAGGGGTCGTGGCCTGCCTCCGGAGTAACGATGGAGTCGTAGCCGGCAGCTTCGAGGTTCCGTGCGGCTTCACCGATGGATTTGATGTCGTTGGGGAGGATCGTAGTTTCAACGCGCATAATTGATTACTCCTGAGTATCCAGCATCTTATGAGGTGGCAGCCGAAGTCGCAACGATATTGCGATGTCTGCGGGGATGATAAGGAAGATCGGCGTAAGCAGACGGAGCGCACAATACTGGATAGTGAGAATCCGCCCATCCGGTTCCAATAGGCCGCGCCGTTTGCGGCAGCTATAGTGATGCCCAGTGCTGAAGCTCGAAGTTTCAACTCACACAGTGGTGCTCGTCGCCCTGGCGCTCGTCACGGCCTTCGTGCTAATGGAGCTGTGGCCGATTGTGGTCATATTGTCCACCTCGCTAATCCTGATGGCCGCGTTATTGCCGTTCGTGGAATGGATGGTGGCGCACCGCGTGCCAAGAACCCTGGCGGTGGTGCTGATCATGGCCGCCATCTTCGCCGCCCTCGTTGCTGTGCTGGTGGTGGTGGTTCCGGCCACGGTGGACGAGCTCAGCGATCTGCGGCGGGACCTGCCGGAGGACGCGCGGGAGATGGACGACCTCCTCGCGGACCTCGGTATCGAGACGGACCTGGAGAGCCGGGCGCGCACGATCGACTGGGACCGAGTGGTGTCGGGGAGTACGGCTGTGGACTACGGTCAGCGGGCGCTGGCCGTCGTGCTTACCCTTCTGACGATCTTCTTCCTGACGGCTTACCTCCTCGTCGATGGGCCGAGGATGAACCGGTTCCTGTACCAGTTTGTCTCCCCGGGTCACGAGCCGGAGGTTGAACGGTGGTTAGGAACGCTTCGCCACGCCGTCGGTGGTTACGTCCGGGGACAGGTGATCACGACACTGGTAATAAGCGTGTACACATTCATCGTGCTGACCGCTGCCGGAGTGCCGAACGCGGCGGCGTTCGCGATCCTGGCCGGCTTCTTCGACATCATCCCGGTGGTGGGCGCCGCTCTTGCCGTGTTCATGCCAACGATTGCGGCGTTCCAGGAGTCACCAACGCAGGCAATAGTAGTCCTTGTCTTGCTGATGCTCTATCAGCAGTTCGAGGACAGGCTGCTGGCGCCGAAGGTGTACGGGGCACATATGAATCTGCCTCCTGTGGCCGTGCTCGTCGCCGTGCTGGTGGGCGGGCAACTGTTCGGGATCGCCGGCGTTCTCCTGGCGATGCCGGCGGCGGCCACTGCGCGCGTTGGCCTGGATTATTACCTTGAGAAGCGCACACTGGCGCAAACCGCCGCAGCAGCAGCTGGAGATGCCGAAGTGCCGGCGCCGGCCACAAACGAAGTGCAGTCATGACTGAGGCCGCGAAGGGCGTTGGGAAATGCGTGAACGACCATGCCGGATCGTACGGTTTTCCGACGAGACCGGATGAACCCTATGGGTTCTGCCAGAAGTGCGGCCAGGGGATGGTGTGGGTCTGCTCAGGATGCCAGGAGCCACTTCCGGAGGATCCGGTGGAGTTGGCAGAGGCGCGATTCTGTCGGCAGTGCGGGACGGCCTATTTCGGGGATGAGCCGGTCACCGGGGAGCCAGCAGCGAGCAGCCAGTAGTCAGATAGGGAGCCAGAAATTCAGGGAGTCTTGCTATCCCGCCTTGTTGCCTCTCTGGAAGACCAGGCCTGCGGCCTGGGCGAGGACGACGGTGGGCAGGGCCATGACGAGGGGGATGCCGAAATCGACGATGCCTCCCAGCAGGGCGATAAGGATGGCGAGGACCGTGCTTGCGCGAAGGATCGCTGAGCGGCGGGGTGTCGAGATGGACGACGCGACGAGGGCCGGGATGAAGAGGAGCGCGAGGAGAGCGAAGACTACTCCCTCGAGTGTCTGATCGTCGGCGAGGAAGGCGGCGCCGATCGCGAGGACAACGGTGATCGTGAGGACGGCGCCGAAGATGCCGATCCAGGATTGCCCCATCTCCTGTGCCGCCGGGCCACGTGGCGTGGCGACGGGAACGCCCGCGGATTCCAGGTCTTGCCGCTGCTGCTGACGGTCCAGCCGGTCGCGGCGGGATTCGCGCGGCGTCTCAGTCCCCCTTTTTTGCGGGGCGGGCCATGAACCAGAAAGGCACGCCGAGGACTGGGGCCTCGGCGGCCACTTCGAAGCCGAACCGCTGGTAGAGGCGGACGAGGTGTGGCTGGTCGGTGTCGAGGCTGGACGAGGCGCCAAGGGCGTCAACCTGTTCGCAGAAGTGCTGGATCATTTGGCTGCCGATGCCGCCTCCTTGCAGCGCCACGCCGACTCCTACCGGACCGAGTTTCCACTTCGGCCCTGGCGGCGTGTTCGCGGAGAAACCGACAAGCATCTCCTGGAACCGGCTGGCCAGACCGGCCTCGGAGACCAGCCGGCCCATCCGTTGTTGCAGCTCGGGGGACATCGGGGAATCGGTGGGGGTTTCCTGGCCGTAAACGCCGACGAGTTCCCCCTCGCGCGTCGCGACTACCGCATTTTTCATGGCGAGGAGCCGAATAAACTGCATCTCCGTTCCGATCCTCACGCGCCGCGCCGGATCGTCGCCGAGCAGCGCCACCATTATCGGATTGTCGCGGTAAACGACACCCAACAGGTTGGCGGCGGACGTTATGTCATCGCCGGTTAGACGCCTGAGTTGGACAGAAACCACTGGGTGGGCGTCAGGCGCCGGACTTCGCTTCCCCGTACTGTTTGCGGAGGTCCGTCTTGAGGACCTTGCCCAAGTAGTTGCGGGGCAGATCGTCCACGAACGTGTAGAACTTCGGTGCCTTGAAGCTGGCGAGGCGGCCTTTGACGAAGGTAGTGAGTTCTTCCTCCGTGGCGTTGTGGCCCGGCTTGAGGACAACGAGCGCCTTCACTTCTTCGCCCCATTCGACGTCTGGTACGCCGATGACCGCGGCGTCCTCGACCGCGTCGTGCTGCTGGAGGACGCCCTCGATCTCTCCGGGTGCGATGTTCTCGCCGCCGCGAATGATCAGGTCCTTCGTACGACCCGTTATGTAGAGATAGCTGTCGTCGTCCATCCAGCCGACGTCGCCGGTGTGAAGCCAGCCACCCTTGATCGCTGCTGAGGTCTCTTCTTCGCGGTTGAGGTACCCGGACATGACGCGCTCACCCTGGGCGACGATCTCGCCCTCCTGCCCCGGGCCGAGGAGGTTGCCGTCCGGGTCCATGATTCCGACAACGATGTCACCCATCGGCTTGCCGACGGAGCGGAGGCGCGCCAGGGCGCGATCGCGGTCGGGACCTTCGTCGGCAGGGACTTTGTGGTCGTCGGGGCCGAGGAAGGTCAGGGAGGACGTGGACTCCGTCTGGCCGTAGGCGTTCATGAGGCCGCAGGGCATCACCTCGACGGCGCGGGTGACGACTTCGTAGGGCATGGGTGCGGCACCGTAGGCAACGAGCTTAAGGGAACTCAGGTCCGTCTTCGCGAAGTCCTCGTGCTCCATGATTCGCTTGAGCATGGTGGGGACGACGAAGCTGTGGGTGACGCCGTGCTCCTGGACGGCCTTGAGCCATGCTCCCGGATCGAACTGGGGGAGGATCACCATCTTGCGGCCTCCCCAGACGCTGGAGAGCATCGTTGTGGCGCCGGCGACGTGGTAGAAGGGCACTGACACGAGGAGGACGTCGACGGACTCGGCGCCGGGGTCTGCAGGCTCGACCGTGTTGGTGACGTAGACGGACATGCCGAGGTAGGTGAGGACGACGCCCTTGGGGAGCGCGGTAGTGCCGCTGGTGTAAATGACGATCGTGGGATCGAGGTCCTGGATGTCCGTGAAGATCTCTTCGGGCTCGTTCTGGGCGATGAGGTCCGCCAGGGGGATCATGTGGTCGAGCTTCTCGTCGATGGCGACCAGGTGCTTCACGGTCTCGAGCTCGGGCTTGATGTAGTTGGCTAGGTCGAGGTAGCGGGCGCCGACGAAGAGGGCGACGGCCTCCGAGTTGTTGCACATGTAGATGATCTCTTCTTGCTTCGCCCTGTAGTTGAGCGGGACGAAGACGACGCCCAGCTTGGCTCCGGCGTAGTAGACCTCTACGAACTCCATGGAGTTCATGGCCATGACGGCGATCTTGTCGCCCTGCTGGATACCGAGGCCCTGCATCGCGTTGGCGAGGCGGTTCACCCGGTCCTGCATCTCGGCGTAGGTGCGCGACCGGTCCTCGCAGACCATCGCGGTGCGATCCGGGACGACTGACGAGGCGATCATCAAGAATTCGGCGGTGTTCATGTATTCCTCCGGAGCGGTTAGTTGTCGACCCAGGCAAACTCCGTGATCGGAGGATCGCCTCCGTTGGCGCGCCCGCTCACCTTGAATCCAAAGGACTCGAGGGTCTGGGCAACGGGCAGTGGAGACGTTGCCCGGGACCGGCTGCCGTACGACCCGACGATCAGGCGCCCGCCGGTTTCGACGACGCGGTCGAGGAGGCGGTGGGCGTACTCCTTGAGCATGCCGGGTGGCACGCAGTCAGACAGGGTGTAAACGTAACTGAAACGGCGGGTTCGTTGCCAGTCCCAGCCGTTGGCGATGTGAAAATTGCTGGCATACCCGGGAAGCCGCCGCCTCGCTTCATCGATGAGCTTTGGCCCAAGGTCGATCCCGTGAGGCGTGAGTTCGTAGCCGCGCGATGAGGCCCACTCCACGAGGCATTCAAGCAGGTAACTGTTCGCGCAGCCGATGTCTAGAAAGTCGCCATCGGACTCGACGGCTTCCAGGATGGGCTCGCGTTCGGCGCGCCAGCGTTCGGCGCCTCCGCCGAAACCCGATTGGCGGATGGGATCGTCCGAAGCGAGGTAGGCGTTCTGGAGGGCGCGTGCGTTGGCCAGGAAATCCGGTGGGAGGGTCATGATTCTGACTAGGGATTTACGGGTTCGCCGTTGTTCGCCGGAAGGTCGCCACCCGTGCCGTTTCGCGGATCGACTATGATCTCGCCGTTTTCGATGGTGACGCCCATGCGGTTGAGGCCGACTTCGCAGGGGCCGTCGAAACAGGCGCCGGTGAGGTCGTAGGTGTTGCCGGTGCATGCGTCGCGGAACCAGCCAGTGGCGCCGGCGAACTCATGCCGGGGGCCCCAGACGAGGGCGCAGCCGCTGAGCGGGTCACGGTCGTAAAGGGCGACGAACTCGCCGCTGCCGAGGTTGACGAGCCAGAACTCTTCGTCGGAGAACTGCTTCGGGTCGAAGAGGTCGACGTCGGAGGCCTGGCCCGCGTTCACGGTGTCGGGCGCATCGTACATGTTGGATCCGAGGGTGATGAGAACGAGGACGACGAGGGCGGCGCCGACGGAGAGGGGGATGGCGAGGCCGAGAGATGACAGGGTATTCCAGGCTCGGACGAGGGGGTTGATGGGCCGGGAATCGGTGGTCATCTGTTAGTACGTTTCTGGCGAGAACGGGCTTTGTGCTCTCTTCACGGTGAGTGGAAAGACGCCGCCAGCGCTCTCATTGCCAGCTTTGATTCTACCGCCGCGGCAGCACCTGGCGACAGGTCATCGACGGCCAGAATCGCGCGCTTGGCGAGGGCTACGGCCTGGGGAGGGTGGTCGGCGAGGCGGCGCGCCAATTCCTCCGCTGTGGCGTCGAGATCCCCAGGAGCGACGACCCGGTGTACCAGGCCGTATTCAAAGGCCGTGCGGGCGTCGATTGGATTCCCGGTGAGGATCATCTGCATAGCCGCGCTGCGGGGGATGAGGCGGGGAAGCATCTGCGTGCCGCCGGCACTGGGGATGTAGCCGAGCGAGACCTCCGGGAGGCCGATACGCGCGTCGTCCGAGGCGATGCGGATGTCACAGCACATCGACAGCTCGATGCCCGCGCCGAGAGCGAAGCCGTGGATCGCGGTGACGAGCGGCTTCTCCAGGGTGATCATGAAGCGCCAGAGGTCGCGGTCCCGGCGGGCGCGGCGGGCCTGGGCAAGAGTTGGCGCCGTGCCGAACTCCGTCACGTCCGCACCGGCGGAAAAGGCGCGGTCGCCGGCGCCCTTGAAGACAACGGCCTGGACGTCGGGATCGTCGCGGATCGCGTGCACGATCTCCCAGAGGTCGTCTCGCATCTGAAGGTTGATCGCGTTGAGGGCCTGAGGACGGTTGAGGGTGACGCGGGCGACGCCGCCGTCCAATTTTTCGTACAGGACGAGCGGCTCGGTCATCGCCAGTCGGGCTTGCGGACGAGGCTGCGCTTCTGGTTCTCGAGAGCACGCGCGAGGTCGGCGTTCATCTGGTCCGAAAGGGCGCGCATCCCGTCCGAGCCGGGAGACATGGC
>DAINRO010000021.1:0-2984 GCA_036741795.1 Chloroflexota bacterium | reverse complement strand
CGGCGTTCATCTGGTCCGAAAGGGCGCGCATCCCGTCCGAGCCGGGAGACATGGCAGTGCGCCATTTTCGGAGCGCGGCGCGGTCGCCGTCGCTGAACTTGACCTCGTCGAGGAGGCGGTCGAGGAGCATGAGGAAGATCTCGCGGGTCTCGTCGATTTCGAGCTGGACCTTCACTTGAGTTCCGCCTTCCGGGCGTAGCGCCCCTTCTTGCGGACGGTGCGGTTCGTGCGGTCCTCAACGTAGGTTCCGAGAGCCTCGTTCATCGCTTCCGTGAGATCGGCGGTGCCGTCGGAGTCTTTGTCGTGGTTCGTCCGCCACTGCCGAACCGCGGCCTTGCCGTCCGCCGAGAGCCCGGCGTTGTCGATGACGTACGACGTGACCAGGGACATCAGCGACCAGCCCTCGTCTTTCTCGATGATGACTTGCATTTCTACTCCCCTTTGAAATCCGGTTGGCGCTTTTCGACGAAAGCCTTGACTCCCTCCGCGCGGTCTTTGGTGGCCTGGAGGAGGATTGTGAGGTCGGTTTCGTAGCGGAGAGCCTGTTCCAGGGGAATCTCGGTGCCGCGGGAGACAGCCTCCTTCGCGTATTGAACTGCGATCGGGCCGCGCCTCGCGATCTGCGCGGCTATCTCGCCGGCTCGCTCAAGAGTCTTGCCAGCCGGCGTCACCTCGCTCACGAGGCCGATGCGCTTCGCTTCCGCAGCGTCGATCGTCTCGCCAGTAAGGATGAGGGCGAGGGCGCAACCACGGCCTACTGCGCGGATGAGACGCCCGATGGTGCCCGCGAGCGGGATGAGGCCGTCCGCTACCTCGGACAGGTGGAAGGTGGCGTCGTCGCCGCAGACCCGGATGTCCGCCACGAGGGCGAGCGCGAGGCCACCACCGGAAACTTCGCCTTCCATTGCGGCGACGACTGGCTGCATGAGCGTAGCGAGGGGCGCGAATATGTCACTCGAAAGGGTGCCTTCGGGCTCGTTCGCGAAAGAATCGAGGTCCCAACCAGATGACACGCCGGAGATGAGGACGCAGCGAGCCGAATCGCCGTCGCGAATGGCTTCGCAAGCGTTCTCCAGGCCCAGGATGCTCGCGGGCGTGAATAGCGGCTGGTTGAGGGTGACCGTGGCCACGGCGTCAGTGACGTCGAGGGTGACTTCGTTGGACATAGTGAGCGAGCGAAATTGTAGCAAAGCGGCGGGGGCTGGGCCGAGGTCACCCACGATTGTCTCTCGTTCGGGCTTCCTGCTATTATCCGGCCCGTGACTCACGAGGTATACGGTGGCTGAACGCGCTCTTGATGGCGTTCGCGTCGTCGATCTGTCGCAGGGGATCGCGGGGCCGTACGCTACCCGGCTGATGGCCGACCTCGGCGCCGAGGTGATCAAGGTCGAACCGCCCGGAGGGGACTACACGCGACGACTGGGGCCGTTCCCCGGCGACGTCCCCGACGGGGAGAAGTCCGGGTTGTTCATCCACCTCAACGGAAACAAGAAGAGCGTAGTGCTGGACATCGCGAGCGACGATGGGAAAGCAACGCTGCGAAAACTTCTGGCCACCGCGGACGCGCTCGTCGAGAGCGAGACGCCGGGTCGAATGGCGGACTTGGGTCTCTCTTACGATGACTTCAAAGCCGAGTTCCCAAAGTTGGTCTACTGCTCGGTGACGCCGTTCGGGCAGACCGGGCCTTACGCGACGTACAAGGGCAACTCGCTGGCAGTGCTGGCCCTATCCGGCCTGATGTACTGCACCGGCGACCCGGACAAGGAGCCGCTGGCGACGGGCGGAGAGGCTGCGGACTACATTGGGGCCCTACACGCGTGGGTAGCCCTGCTCGCGGCTCTGGAACACCGGAACAAGACGGGCGAGGGGCAACACGTGGACGTGTCGTGCCTCGACGCATTCGGTACCGCAGACGAATACAACACTACGATGTACGCCTACCTGGGGGCGATCCGGCGGCGGTTCTACTCGCGGCACTGCATTCCCACGTTCCCAAGCGAGATCTACCCCTGCCGCGACGGCCATATCGTCGTCATCGGCGGCGCGACCGGTTTCCCGCTAATGATGGCAATTCTCATCGAACAGCCGGAGTTGGAAAGCAACCCGCTGTTCACCAACCTTTGGCTGCGGACGTTGCAGTGGCAGCAGTTCGACGAGATCTTGAAGCCATACCTGGCGGAACAAGGCTGGGAAGACCTGCTGACACGCGCACAGGAGTTGCGCGTGCCCTTCGCGGCAGTGCTCGGCCCGAAGACGCTGCTGGATAACGCGCACCTTAAGGAGCGCGGCTTCTTCGTGGACGTCGACCAGCCGGGCGTGGGCACACTGCCGAACGCGGGCGTGGCCTTCCGGATGTCGGAGACGCCGCTGCAGTTCGGGCCGGCGCCGAAGCTCGGAGAGCACGCAGGCGATTCAGTAGCGGAGGCAGCGTCGTGAGCAAGCTACCACTGGCGGGAGTCCGCGTTCTCGACTTCACAGCGGTCTATGCAGGCCCGACATGCACCCGCATCCTCGCCGACCTGGGCGCGGACGTGATCAAAATCGAGGGTCCGAAGCGGTCGGATATCACACGCAACTTCGTGATGCCTGACAACAACAGCGAGGACGAGTACTGGAACAAGGCGGGTTACTTCCTCCTGCGCAACGGGGGGAAGAAGTCGCTGACGTTGGACTTCAGCGAGGAGAGCGGTGGCGCGGGCCTGGAGATCGTGAAGAAGCTGGCCGCTGAGTGCGACGTCATCGCGGAAAGCTTCACTCCGCACGTGATGGCGAAGTTCGGGATGGACTACGAATCGGTTCGGAAGATCAGGCCGGACGTGATAATGATCAGCCTCTCCGGCTACGGGCAGGACGGCCCCTGGCGCGACTACTCGGCCTATGGCATGGGACTCGAGCCGGCTTCCGGTATCTCGTCGTTCACTGGGTATCCCGGCGGCGACCCGCTGCGGTCGGGAATCTCGTTCACGGACCCCTACACTGGGATC
>DAINRO010000020.1:0-35179 GCA_036741795.1 Chloroflexota bacterium | reverse complement strand
CGGCCGTTCATGCGCGCCTCCCCGCGATGACCTCGTTCGCCAGGAGCGCCGCCTTGACCTGCTCCATCGTCGCGCCGTTCGGGTGCCACTCGAGGTGACACCAGTCCTGCAGCCCGCTCCATCGGCCGCCGGTCGTCCAGCCGATTTCCTCGGCCAGGAGCATCACGCACACGTAGACGAGCTGCCGCGCGGTGAGCCGTTCGCCGACCTTGTCGCGCCAGATGTCGGCGTGCAGGAGCACGGCGCCCGGGTACTCGAGGCGCGAGTCGCCGAAGCCGACCCCGCCACCATCCGGGAGATCGATACGGACGTGGACGGCGAACGAGCACGGGCGCCCGCCCGGAAAGACCAGGTTGTGCCACGACTTTCCCGCTGGCTTCTTCGACGCCCCGGAGGCGAGCGCCGCGTTCTGCGCCGCGTCTCCCCGATGGGCGTCGAACGGCGTCAACGACAGGCCCAGCTCGTGCGCGGCGCGCTGGATCAGCGCCTCGAGCGGCGCGTGGCAGACCGGGTGCAGCTGCGCCAGGAGCCACTCCATCTTCGGCTGGCTCAGCACGTCAGCACCTCCCCATTGGTGATGTACCCGTGCCACCGGCAGCCGGACATCAGCAGGATGGATGACGACCCGGCCACCAGCGTCAGGTCGCCGTAGCCGGTCCCCTTGAACTCCCACCGCCCCGGGATGGGGTTCGTCGTCTGGGGGACGTGCGGGCGCCAGCAGATGACGTGATGGGTCCCGACTCGGCCACTGTTGGTGGTGAAGCAGAGCGGGCAGAGGAAGTCGAGTCCGTCGGCCTCCTCGAGCGCGTCGACCATTCGATAGCATCCGGAGTCGAGGATCTTGAGGAAGCGTGGCTCGAGGTCTACGAGTCGCATGGCCCGTCGCTCCGGTTCCCGCTCGGGTCGATCGCCGCGCCGATTTCCAGAATGAAGACCGCGCCAGTCGCCGGCGTCGGGACGTCGAGATCCTCGAAGTCGAACGACGTCGCCGTGCCGACGTACTTCTCGGCCCACGACCAGGTCGCGCACCGCTGCTGCTGGCCGGCCTCGTCGCGCGGGCACGTCGCCATGTGCGCCATCGAGCCGTCGCCGAACCGGACGGTGTAGGTGACCGGCTGGTTCTCGAACCCGCCGAGGCAGTCGCTGACCACCGGGAGCCAGACCAGGGCGGCCAGCACGAGGCTGAGCGCGGCGCGGGACATCAGACGCACGACCCGGTCGCGTTGGTAATCTGCCAGGTGTTGGACGCGCTGCAATAGCAGTCGGCCCCGCTCGTGTCTGTGTAGCGGTCGCCGATGCTGCACGTCGCCGGCGCCGTCCCGAGCGGCGTGTTGCGGATGACCCCGCTCGTGAGGGGTGAGTTGAGGATGCGCGTGGTGCCTGCGCCGGTGTACTTCCCGTCGTGGCGTACTCCGTTGAACTCCACGGCGAACCCGGACGCGGTCTCTGCGTTGTCGATGTCGTAGCTGTTGGCCGTGTCCCCGCCAGAGCGCCTGATGCTGCCTCCGGTCATCGACACAATCCAGCCATCGTGGTCTGCGTCGGCGTCGATGTTGAAGACGATCAGGTCGGCGGTTGTCCCGGCAGCGACCACGTCGATGTCTGTCCCGGTGAACGAGATCTCCGGGTTGATCGTCGTGGCCTCGGCGCCGCTCAGGTGGAGAACGTGGAACGCCGTCCCCGCGGTAGATGCGTGCGTTGACTGGAGGTAGATGCGGCTGCCGGTGATGGAGATCCGCGGCCTGATGCTTCCGTTCCCCCCGGTGACCGCCGACTTGAACAGCTGGATCCCTTGGGCGCCGCTGATGTTCTTGGTCTGGACGGCAAGGAACGTCGCCCCGCTGATCTCGATATCGACAGCGTCGCTGATCCAGTTGAACATGGTCAGGTTGTTGGCGCCCTGGGGCTCGTCGGTGTTGTCTGCGATGAACAGGTCGCCGGACGACACGAAGCGCGTATCCCGGCCGAGGAAGATCCCATCCCAGCAGGTCTGCCAGACACTGCCGGACGAGAACCAGGTGCGGCCGTTGTAGCTGCCGCCACCGGCCTCGTGCAGGATGTCGATCGTACAGGTCGCTCCCGTGAGCCTGCCGATCCGGCTGTTGTTGATGAAGAAGCGGGTCGGAACGGTGTTGGTGCCGATCGAGATCGCCGGCGAGAGCTCGAACAGGCTTACGTTAGACACCCCCGAGTCGGTGACGTCGACGCCGACGCCCATCGGGTCATCGAAGATCACCGAGCCGGGCGCGCCGAGCCCGACGACATAGACGTACGACTTGCTCATGGTGAATCCGCCGTAGGTTCCCGGCAGCGCGTAGATCGTGTACGGCTTGGAGACAGCGTTGTCGCTGATACTCGCCAGCGCGAGGTCGACCGTTGTGTACCGACACGTTGCACAGACAATTCGGCTCTGCCCGTTGCTGGTCAGCAGGTCGAATAGAGTCGTCCCGCTGTCCGGCGTGAAGGAGGCGTATCCAAGCCCGAAGTTGAACCGGCGCGCTCCCTCGGTCAACAGGTTCGGAGATGAAGATGCGAACGATGGGAAGCGAAGCTCGCCGTCCATCACCTGAAAGATCGTCTTCTCTGCGGTCGTGTTGACCTGACTGGTGATGTCCGTTCCGGAACCGGAACAGCCGCAGCTCACCGACGATGTCCCGATAGCGGTGACC
Source organism: Chloroflexota bacterium (assembly GCA_036741795.1). Lineage (GTDB taxonomy): Bacteria > Chloroflexota > Dehalococcoidia > SM23-28-2 > RBG-16-64-32 > DATKKM01. Next base: position 32,510 of record DAINRO010000020.1, on the reverse strand, counting down.
GGCCCGGTGGACGAACAGTTCCGCACGACGGACGGCGCGGCAGTCACATCGGTAAACGCCGGAGACCAATGGGTCGCAGTCGGCGGGTAGTCTGACGGACGAATGACCGGGATGTTCTTGCTCGTCGCCCAGCCTGTCTGGTTCGATGTAGCCGGAGACAACCCGGTAACCCCACCGTGGTTGTAGTAGACGGCACGGAACGTCCAGTTCTTCGTACCGAGGCACCCGCTCACCCCGGTAGGGGTTCCAATGGTCGGGGCGGTGACCGGGTCGGCCATCGTGAAATCGGCCTTTGCCTGCAAAAGCGGGATGGTCGCGGACGCCCCGGACGCAAGGATGCTGGACCCTGTCAGGTGAATGATTGGGCCACTCGCCGCCGTCGTGTCATAGACATCGTGCGTGAACACGCCGCCCGTGCTGGCGACCGGCTCATAGAATCCGGCCACCGGATCGCAGGCATAGATCGTCGTGTCGGTTGTCGAGTTGCGGCACAGTTGCTTGGTGGCGCTGGTACACGCTGTCGTCGCGCACGCTCCGCCCGTGCCAATCCTGAAAGCCGAGACCAGCGGGTTCGTGACCTGCGCCGAAGCCGACACGATCCCGGCCAGCGTCAACAGCAGCCCTGCGAGTAGTCGGCGCATCGATCCCCCTTACGCGCTCAAGGGCTGCGTCGCCCAGAACGCATGGATGTAGTCGAAGTTCTGCGTGCGCGCCCCGGCGCCGTCCGAAGTTCCGACCATCGGCCGCAGCACGACCCCGTTCGGAATGTTGGTGGTGGATGTCCCCACGCTCGTGCCGTCGACGAAGAACTCCACCTGCTGCGTCGCTCCGGCGAACGTCAGTTCGATCCGCAGCACCGTCCACGCCGAAGCATCGCCCTCGTCGTCGACAACCACGGTCGGCCCGGCGCCGGCATCGTCACACTGCGCCCGGTAGGTGTTCGCAACGCCGGTGCCCTGGATGAACCCCATGAAGTCCGTCCGGTCCTTGACGAGGTTGACCGTCCCGATCATCGCCTCGTCCTGAAATCCGAACGTCCAGTATTCCGTGATGTCCGACTGGCTCGACTTGTGCCGGCACTCGAAGACGATTGTGTGGTCGAGGTCCAGCGCGAACCGCATCTTGTAGGAGCTGGCCATGATCGAGGCGTAGTCGTTCACGCCTCCGGCCTGCGTCAGGGCGCAGGTGTGGCGCGTCGCCAGGCTATGGCTACCAGTCCCACGGAAATCCCAGGTGTACGGGTCCTCGTGCCCGACGGCGCCGCCGCCAATGATGACGCGCGTGCTCAGCAGGGCGCTCGTGAAGTTGTCGTAGATGTTCTGATCGCTCGGCGTCCCGATGGCGCTGACCCTGTCGTTGAGGTCGTCAAGGTTCGTCCGGATCGAGTCCATCAACGTCTGGTTGACGATGCTCCCCGCGTCGGTCTGTGTGCTGCTGATCGGCGTCCACGCCATGCCCTACCCCCTACCAGATCGCATAGCCGGGGTCACCGGCGGTTGGAATCGTTCCGTCGTCGCTGGCGATGTACGCATGCCGGCGCTCATCCGGAGTCGCGTTGTCGTACTCATCGGCGTTCGCGTCCGGAGCGATGAAAGCGTACCGCTGCCCGAGAGACGTATCGACGGCAACGTAGCCAAGCCGTCCGCGCGTCTCGTCACGCGACTTCTTCACAATCTGCATCACGCGTTGCGGGTCGGTCGTGCCGTCCGGCTGCACGATGCGCGAAGTCGTCAAGGTCACATACTCGCCGCACTCGGTATCGTCGTGCCGCAGTTCAAGGTCGAACTCAACCTCACGCACGGGCGCCTTGAACCGCGCCAGGATGTGCGCTGCCAGCGTGGACGCCGTTGACGAGTCGGTGGTCTTGATCCACGGCGAGAGCACCACCTTAGTCCGCGCCTCCCCGTAACTGTTCGGGTTCTCCGCATCGCCGTCAACCCGCGCGACAAACTTGCCATAGTCGGAGAGCCGGTCACCGTTCTTCCCGGCTTGCAGGTCGTACCCGATGATGACGCGCGACACGCGGGTATCCTCGCGGTCATCGACGTTGACGCTCCCGACGAGGATGTCATCCGTCTCGGTCAGGTCGTTGAGCGTCTCGGTCGGCAGCGCCGGAGCGAACACGCTTCCCGTAAGCATCTGCTCCTGATTCGTCCACAGGTCCAGAAGCGAGGACTCCCGAATCTGCCGGATGAAGTATTCGATCTCATGCTGGTCAATGATGGCCCCGTTCCCGGAGCCGACCGTATCGCCGCACCGCTTGAACAGAATGCCGGTCTCGGTCGTGCCGGAGATCTCCCCGGTCAACCAGGTGTCGCCCTCGAAGTCGAGCGTCACCTCGTCAACCTCGTCGGCGGTGAAGCCAGCGCGGAAGGCCAGTTCCTTCACGATGTCAACGACCTTCTTCCCCATCGGCGGGGACGCGGGCGTCGGGTTCTCCGTACCGAACTGGAGCACCTCGCGGAAGACCGCGTTGTCGGCATGGGCCGCCGCCGCCGTGCCCCACCGGCCGCGCTGAATCGTCAGCGTGTTCCCGCTCTTGGCGGTGACGTTGACAAACTCGTCGGTGCCGCTGTAGGTCAACTGTAGACAGACGTTGTAGCCATCGCCGGGGTCGGTGATTTCAGTAGCGTCATCGACAACCATCGATGTCGCGCCCGACGTGATGGCCCCGTTAATCAGGTTCGTCTCTGAAATCTTCGGCGGGGCTTTCGCCTTGAGGAGCTTGAGCCGGTCAGCGCACTCCATCGTCATCGTGAAGCCGGACGAGAGCGCGAGGTTCTTGATGATGTACTTCCCGCGCGCCTCGTAATCCGCCTCGGTCCCGCCCGACTCCACGAACCCGGCGTACAACTTGGCGTAGCCCTTCGGGTTCGCATAGTTCCGGTGCAGCCGCATGAAGCGGGTCCAGAAGGTTCCCGATGGGGTGCCGGTGTTCGTCTTCGCCCCTTCGTTCACCTTGTCCTGATTCCAATTCCACGTTGCGGTGTGGTCAGAGAACTTGAACTTGATCCGCTCCGACTGAGTGACCGCCTTCTCGGTGTCGATCTTCTGCGGCGTGAAGGCGGCCGATTCGAGAAGCGGCATGACCTCAGCCCCGGCCACGGCGAGCGGTGAGTCCTTGCGACAGAATCGGAACTCTTTGATGCCACGAAGCGCGGCGGTAGCCTCGTACGAGTTCCCGTCGTTGTAGTTCTCCACGTCCTGACATGAGGCGAAGGTGTAGTAGCAGCGCGCCCCGACTCCGGCATCAGTAACCGAACACGGCGAGGACTTCACGCTTTCAGTCTGGACCGTCTCCGTCTCTCGCTTGACGTAGGGGAACACGTGGCCGGCCGCGGTCGGCGGATAGTCCGCGCCGATCCGGCTCATGTTCGCGCCCCACACGATGACCTGTGCGAGGTCGCCCACGGCCCGCGTGATGAGGAACCGGTAGTTGCCTCCGTTCGACGCGGACAGGGCCGCCATTGACAGGCGCACCCATGAAGTCGTGACGTTGACGATGGACGTTGTCTCCTCAACGCCAGCCGACTTTCGAATCATCAACGTGACGGTCCCGGCCCCTGTCGCCTTGATCCAGACGGACCCGGTGTAGCCGTCACCGGTCGCGCCGGTCAGGCTGTAATCGCCGATCATCTCGACGCTTCCGGTCGCCGCCGTGAAATCAATCGTGTCTGCCGTGGTCTCGCCGTCCGGTGCCTCGGCGGTGTTCGTCGTGATGGTGGCGTTGGTCTTAATCCACAGGACGTTGCTGAAATCCTCAGTCCACTTGAGGCCCTGCTCTCCCTGCAATCCTCCGGCGGATCGGCTGGCGTAGAAGTTCGCACACTGCGGCACGCCCACGACGACGAGCTGCTGCGGCGTCCTGACCCCAGCGTCCCGCTGCGTTGCGTAACTCACGAGGCCGCCTCAGTCCACGCTTCCTCGACGGGGATGGCTAGGGTGAGCCGATTCCACATCCCGCCCACCGCCTGCCGCGACACGTCGCCGTCATCGGTCTTCTTCAGGTAGACCGGCTTCTTGAAGTCAGTATCGTCGCTGTCCACCTGAAAGATGAACGGGCGCAGCAGGTAGGCATGCGAGTCGAGGAAGGTCATCACCGGGGCCATCGCCGTTCGGTTCCCGCCAGCCTCTCCGAACCCAAGAACGAACCGATGCACCTGCCCGCGCAGCACGGCGCCCGCGAAGTGCCCGCCCTCCGTGCGCTCAGAAGCCCCGCCGACCTGCTTGAGATACGGATCGATCTCGGGGTTGAGATACTCGGTCAAGGTCGTGCGCGACCCGATGAACAGCTCCCCAATGAACGGCTTGTTGGTGAAGTTGCCGCCCTTGGCGAGCACAATCCTCCAGCGCCGGAGGTTCGCGGCCTCAGTGAACGTCTTGAGGTCCACATCGCCATAGGTAGGCGTGTAGGCCGCTTGACGAACAGTCGTCGGCGGGTTGGCCCCGGCCGAAGTGTCGGCGCGCAGTTCAACCGTCCCCGCCTCACTCGTGATGTTGTGGTTGACGAGCCCGATGGTGTCGGCAGTGCCCGTGTCGGCGCCGAGGTCGATGTCGATGTTGATGCCGGTGACGAGCGTTCCGGACTTCCACATCTTCCAGGGCAGGAAGTCGAGCAGGTACGAGGCGGCATAGTCCCCGGTCTCGGTGGACGAGGCGACAACCGTGGCCCCGGTGTCGCGGAGAATCGAATCGTAGAGAATGACAGGGAATGCCATCAGGCAGGCACCACGGCCAACTGAGAGCCGCCAACGCCATCGGTGATCGCCTTCACCACGCCGCCGGTCAATTCCCTGACGCGCACGTCCGACAGCGTGCCCTCAAGGTAGAGATGAATCTCCGGCCGAACCGGCTGCGCCTGGTTGACCTGTTGGAATCGTCCCGCGTTGACCGCCCGGTCCGCGCCCGTCCCGCCCGCCCCGAACGCCCCGGCTCCCTTGAACGCGGCGGTGGCGAAGTAGAGTCCAGCCGCGATCTTGTGCAGGACCGCGCCGCGATAGTCGTAAGACGCAGCGGACGCGGCAGCGGCGGCAAGTTCAAACATTCCCCGAATGGTCGCCTCGGCCGCGATGATGGCGGCGCTAATTCTCGCGGCCGTGCCCTGTGAGACGATCCCGGACTGAGCCGCAGCGGCCACCGCATCACCGGCCGCGCTCGCCACCGCGCCATACTCCGCGTAATGGTTGGTCAGTTCAACGATGACGTTCCCCTGCTGCTCCCAGAACTCGATCTGTCGCTCTTGAAGCTCAAGCGCCTCCTCCCACCGGGCGAGCGCGTCATCGTCTGGAATCTCCGGCCATGCGTATTGCAGCGGCTCTCCAAAGCCGACGCCCTGGTCGATGCGCTGCGCCAGCGGCGGCCCCTGAATCTTCGGGTTGAATCCGGCAGTGGGATTCTTGGATAGGAAATTGTTGCGCTCCTCGACCGCCTTGAGCGCCTTTTCCCAATCCGAAACGGCCCACGGGTCGGCAATTCCCGGCTTCGCCTCGGTCGGAAGCGCCTTGTCAATCAGTCCGCCAACGCCCTCGAGCGCCTGCTTGAACAGGTTGTAATTGCTTCCCCACAGAAGCGTCCCGATGATTCCGAACGCGGTCGGCCCCTGGTAGTTCTGCCCCTTGGCGACTCCAGCGAGACGCTCAAGTCGGTTGAGCCACGGCGTCGTGCCTTCGAGTGCGGCGGTGATTCCAAGCAGGTCCGCGAGGAGATTCGCGGTGCGCTTCCCGGCCGCATCGGCGCTCTTGGAATAAGCGGCCCATGCGTCACTCGACGTAATGACGGCCGTGGCGAGTTCGCGCAGTTGGAAGATGGCGCCGGCTAGCGTGAAGCCACCGAGGAAGGCGGCGGCGGCGGATCGCATATTGAACATGCGCGCCGTGAACGCATCCGAGGTTGTCTTCGTCTGCGCGTCGAGCTTCTTCTCCGCACCGACAAGGTTATTGACCGAGCGCACCGCTCCCTGCTCGTCAATCGTCAGGGTTGCGACTGTGACGCGCTCGGCCATCTACTTCCTCGCGGCTTCCCGTTCCCGGTGGAGAATCTGAATCTTCCGAATCATCCCCGGCCACTCCGGCACAGGGACTTCACGCGCCTCCAGAGTGAGGCGAACCCATCCCGCATCAAGAACGAATACCGGCCGCTCAGCCATCGGCGCGAGGTTGACGATGGCCGCGCCAAGGTCAGTCGTGAAGATGTTGAATGCCTCACGGTTGCCTTCGTCCAGGGCGTTGAGTGCGTCGGCAACGCCGCACTTGGAGCAGTCAGGAAGCCCGGAGCGCCGAACGCCTCCGCCGTGAAGGCAACAGCGCGGGGATATGCGGGAGAAGAACTGCCGGGCGCATGTCTCAAGGTTCTCCTCCTCTAGCCGTTTTTTTCAGCCTCGAAGTTGGCCGCCTCGTTCGCCGCGTTGATGACGAAGACCCGGAAGTCCGGAGTCGCATCCCACAGCATGCGGCGGTCCTCTTTCGACTTCCCGAACGGCTCACCGTCCTTCGTGAGCCCTTCGATGTCGGTAACGATCTCGTCGCAGTAGAAGTCCCGCAGCGCAATCGGGTCCACCTTGTCTTCGGTCCGGTTGTGCCCCCGGTACTGCGGCTTGACGATGCGCTGTGCGCGGCGCTCCATCTCCCCGGAGAACGGGCGCAGACGCACGGCGATCTTGCCGCGCCACATCACGACGGCGGTTCCGTCGCCGTTGACCATTAGTTCGTTGAGCTCCATCACTACCCCCTTTTAGGTTAGAACCACCTGCACTTCGTCGTTCCCGGCGTTGGCCGAACGCAGACACTCGAAGGCGGCCTGCCAGACCAGAGCCCCGGCGCGGTCGGCGTGGTCGACTCCGGTAAACCGGATGTTTGGAGCGTTGAGCGCCACCTTGTTCCCTGCGGTCGCCACCGGAGTCATGGCCAGCGCCCCGAGAGTGTTGGCCGTGATCCTCGTGTAGATGTTGAACGTCGAGAGCTTCTCGGCCTCGATGTCCACGGTGCCGGTCGGACGCCTCGAGGTGATCTGCGCCGTGAGCCCGCCGGTCGCGCTGTTGGCGTTCGGGCGGTATGCGATCTCCTGGCCCATGTCGATCTCCAGCGTCTCGAAGGCCAGAGTCGATCCGTGGATTACCGCCGCATCGTTGAGGAACGCGGTCGGGGCCGTCGTATCCCAGGTCGGGGCCGAGAGAATCGTGGAGTCGGACGGGGCCGCGATGATGCCGGTGGCCGAGACGTTCATCCGGCGCAGGTCGCCCGCCTTGAACGTGAACTTCGCGTTCGCCTGACAGCCCGCGAGGCGGTGCAGCATGTCCTCGCCACCGGCGCCTAGGCCGGGGACGATCCACGACATCGTGTAGTACGCCTCCGGGGCGGCCGGGGCGTAGGTGACCGACGTTGCCCCGACGATGGTCTCGGAGAACCCGCACATCATGATCAGGTCGCGCCACTCGGGGGCCGTGCCGGCGGCTCCTGAGCCCTTCATCACGACATCGAACGAGACGGTCCCGGTCTGGACGCCGGAGGCCCCCGGCGACTTGCTGAACACGCCGCCGCCCATGCTGTTGTTCGGGGCGTTGCCGTAGGTCGGTGTGAACTTGAAGTTCTCGACCAGCACCATGTCGGCAGCGGCCGGGGTCTCGGCGGTTCCGGGGACGGCCTCGGCCTCGCAACAGACTTGCGCCTCGTTGAGCCTATACGGCTTCGCCATCTGTGGCCTCCTGGTGCTTCTTCACCTTCGGCGGCGCCGGTGGGGTGATGATGTACGAGCGGTTCGCCCGCGCTTCTGCGGGATCGGAAATCTGGATAGGCTCCGGTCGGTTGCGCGCCGCCGGCTTGGGGTCAGAGGCTTTCATGCGTCACCACCTTCAACGGCACGACGGCCGAGAGGATGAATTGCCCCTCCCCCTGCTCCGGGTTGAGGCGGTAGGTCATGGGGTTCGCGCCGATGCGGTGGACTCGCGTGACGGTCTCCGTCAGGGTCGGGTACTTGACGGTCAGGACGCGGCAGATGGCGCGGGCGTAGCGCATCACGCGGCGCTTGGTGAGCGTCGGATTCTCGTTGCCGGAGTCCTTGAGCGTGACGGAGACCGCGACGGAATGCTCGTCAACCATGCGCCCCGGCGAGTTCGTGATGGTGTCCGTGATGAGCGCCTCGCTGTCGTCTGCGTTGACGTTGATATACAGGACATGCTCCATCTCGGCGGACGGGTTCTCGTACTCGTAGTACGCGGCGTTATCCACGTCCGCGAGGGTGATCGTGTCTGCCATCTCGGCGTCGATCAGGTCCAGCTCTGTCGGTAGATAGAGTTGGAGCGTTGCGACAATCCGAGTCACGGCGTACTCCGCGCCCTTGATCGCCATCACACGTCCGGCGCAGACCTACAGATGCCGTAGCACCTGACGAGTCCGCTTGATGTAATACGAGGCGAAAGCCTCGGTGAACTGCTTGAGGTCTGCGGCGGTCTTTGCAAGGACGCTCCGCCTAGGGAGCACCTGCTTGCCTTCGCCGGTCCCGGTCTCGTGGCGCCACGCCTTCGTGGAGGCGACGCCGAACAGATAGGTCCACGGCCGAACCCACTCGCGGATGTGATTGGCGCTCGCCGGCAGCGTGAATCGGTCGCGCATGTCACCGCTGAATACCAGGATGCGGCGGCCCGGCTTGACCCTGCGCTTCCATGCGGCGTAGCCCTTAGAGAGCGGCTTCCATGCCGAGCCGGTGGACACGCCCTCTGTCGTGAATGCGCGGCGAGCCTGCTGAGAATGAACACGGTCCAGCGCCACGAGGATCGGACCCTGCCTCTCGCGGTCGGAGATCAGGAGTGCCGCGGTACGCTTCCGGAGCCGCTCGAGTTCCCGCTTGTTGGGCGTCATCCTGACCATCAGTAGAGGTCCGACATGGAGGTCACGATGCCGAGAGAGACCGGCGCCGTCGTGACGGTGGGCGCCGTCGTGTCGCCGCTCAGGATGTGGTCGGTTGACAGGGACGCCAGAGAGCCGCGAATCTCCTGCTCGATGAGGCCGGCGCCAACCTGCCCAAACTCTCCGGTGCCGCCGACATAGGAGGTCCAGAGCGCCTGCAACCATTCCGCCTTGCCGGCCAACGACCCGCCACGCGACGAGAAGGACGCCGCCATGACGCAATCCCACGCCGCCCCGATGGCGTTCGCCTCGCGCAGCATGTCCTGCAAGCGCGAGCCGCTGACCACCGTAACCGGCGTGACCTCAAAGCCGTACCGCGTACAGATCGACATGAGGATCGCGGCCCGCGTCTCCGCGAACCCGGCCGCCTCGGTACTGGACGGGGCCGTAGCGCTTGTGATGCTCTGCTGCATCCATCGCTCGATGTCCGACTCGGAGCAGAAAGCATTGGACAGGGACGGCACGAACACCGACCCGGCAGTCACAACGTCGAAGTCCCACTCCATGCGCCGGCCGAGCGGAGCGTCCCCACCGAGCTCGTACAGCACCAGGTGGTACTGCCCTGCCGTGAGCGGAGTGACCGTCACGTTGTACGACCCGGTGACGCCGATCTCCGGAAGCGTGACCGCCTCGGATGCCGCGGCGAACCCGGAGCCGGTGTTCAGGTGCAGCGTCAGGGTCACGTCGGCGGGCGCAGTGATGCCGGTGACGGCGGCGCCGTTCCCGTCCAGCACCGTCCACAGCCGGCGGATCGTCTCTCCGATGACGAACTGGCTCATGCCGTCATCACCCCGTAGTCCTCGCTGACCGAGTGGGCGCGGCTCAGAAGCGCGGCCCGGTACGACAGCTCGACGCTGATGAGAGAGACCCGCGCGGTGCCGATGGCGCCGCTGAGCATCCGGAGGCACGGCTGCATCGGGAGCAGGTCATCCGCCGCCCACGCGGAGGCGTTGAACGGGTTGGTGGAGAACGTCGTTTCCTCGTCGTCGTACTGCGCGCCGGGGATGACGGTGGTCATCGAGAAGGCCGTCGCGCCGCCACGGTAGAACCCGACCTCGACCTCGGGGTTCCCGGAGTTGAGCTTGATCGACGTGCGAATCGTGACGCTCGTCGGGATGAGGTTCTCCGACCCGTCGAAGAAGCGGAACGACATGATCCCGGCCGTCCCGATTTGCCGCGGCAGGACGATGTAGGAGGTGTCGCCGTCGTCATCGGAGTCGTTCGACTCGTCGATGGCGTCGTAGCCGAACGTTCCCCCGACGATGGAAGACCATCCGGCAAGTTCACCGTTGGCCTGCACGGGGAGGTTGATCGTCGGCATGTCGCCTCGGGATGGAAAGGGGCGGGAGCCCCGATGCGGACCCCCGCCCCGCGTGGCTTACGACCAGACCTGACGGATGGTCCCCTTCCAGTCCCACGGGATAAACTCGAAGCGAGCGTAGGAGTGGATCAGGGCCGTCTGGTTGAGCCTCCAGGCGTCGGAGTCCGTGTTGATGTTGTCCACGACCTCCCAGTCCTTGTTCTTGAGCAGCGCGACCGGGTAGTAGCCTGGGCGCTTGCAGAAGATGTAGTGCCGGGTGGCCGGAACGAACGGAGATGAGACGATCTCGAACATCCCCTTGAACCGTCCGGTCGCGCCCGAGACATCGAGTCCGGGGTGCGCCATGTTGGAGGTCCCGAGCGAGATGTTGTAGAGCGGCTCGAACTCGACCGGGATGAGCATCAGGTACTGCTTGACCGTCGCGTTGACCGGAGTCAAGGCGTCGTCGGTGAACAGGCGCAGAAGCGCAACGTTCAGGTCGAGCTGCGCCTCCAGTTCGGCAACCGTCGGCTTGGTGCCGGTGGCCGCCGCGCTGGTGTCGGCGTTGTCCTGCGCCGTGCCGCTCTCGGTGTGCGTTGTGCTGTAGAGCGCGTCACCGTCGTATCCGAGGGTGGCAGCGTCGAGGATGGTGCCGACGAAACGGCGATCCATGAACAGAAGCGCCTTGCGTGCCAGTTCGGCCGCCTTCTCGGCGGCGAGCCCGGGCTGTGTTTCCACGACGCTTCGCGGGATCTCGATGGTCTGCTCCCACTCCACGACGCTCCCGGTGACCTTGTAGTCCATGAGCTGCTTGGCCTGCCGTCCGCCTCCGGTGCCACTCCCGTTCAGGGCAGTCGAAAGCTGCCGCGGCTCGGGAGCCCCACCCCACGCCGTATAGGTCGCGGTGAGGTCATCCTGATCGACCGGCTTGCAGAGCTTGCCGTAGGTGTAGTCCGGCTCCTCGGCGAGGATGGTTCCGTAGAACGAGTCGGCGATCCCGTGCTTGATCGCCGAGTAAACCTCTGAGTTGATCGGGAATCCCATCGTCGTCTCCTAGGCGTTGGTGCCGCGGGGACTGCGCGCCCCGATGCCGATGTCGAACCAACCGGATGTCCCGGTCACGTCGGGCTGAACGAGGGTTCCGATCTGCCCGGTGGTCCCGGCCGCGAGCTGGATGATGTCGGCCGGGTTGTCGGAGGCGGCGGTGCAGGCCGCATATCCGGTGTTCGCCACGTTCGCGTCCGCCGCGTAAGTCGTGGCGAACCACATGATCGCGTCCAAGATGACCCAGACGTTCCCGGCGGTGCCGGTGAACGACCTGCGCTGGTCACAGACGCCGACGAACTCCGAGGCATCGACAGAGGTGACGACGGCGAGCCCGGTTCCGGCGGCGCAGGTCACAAGAGCGCCCCGGTAGAACTCGTCGGTGATAGCGCCGGTCTTCCACTGGCGCTTGATCGGATTGCGCGCCGGGTCGTAGACGACGACGGCATTGTCTGCAAGAGCGGCCATGTCAGTTCCCCTTCGCGGCGGCCTTGAGACGCCGGTATTCGCCGAGGTCGCGGGCCTTGGCGGCGACAGTCACCTTCTCCGGGTCGATCCCGCGAGACCGGAGCCAGTCCTTGTCCTCGGACGAAAGCTGCGCTACCGGGCCCTCCGCCGGAGCGCCGGACGCGAACGTCTGGTTGAGGCGCACCACCGGATCGGTCTGCTCCACCTGGTACTTGAGGAGCTTGAGGTCGCCCCCGAAGCGGGACGCCTTGAACCACGAGAGCGTCCCTTCGTGGCCTCCCTTGTTGTAGTTGCTGCACCACGCGGCCTTGAGGGTGCCGCGCTGGAGACCGTTGAACACCAACTCGCGGATGTCCATCGCCTCCAGCTTCCGCTCCGTGAGGGCAAGGCGGGTGAGCGCCTCGTCCTTCTCGGGGTCCTTCGTCACGTTGTCGAGCTGCTCTCGAAGACTGAGGATCTCGGCCTTGAGCTGCACGACCTCGTTGTCCTTCGCCTTGATCGCGGCCTCGTGATCGGCCTCGGCCTTGGCGAGGATCTGCTCGGTGTTCGGCTCGCTCATCGCGGCCTCCTTTTGGGCTGTGAGGTAGATCACGGCTTCGCCGCCCTTGTTCCGCTGCGCCGCGATGTTGAGGTCCGAAAAGAACGGGGTGTTCGTGATGAGCAGGTGATCCAGCACCCACCCGACCGGCTTGCCGTGGAGGTCCCGACCGCTGAAGGCGCCGATGCTCGCCCCGCGGAAGGTGTCCGCAAGAACGGCGGCGGCGGCCTCACCCATGAGCTTGACGCGGGCGATCAGGTCCATCCCCTTGCGGTAGATGTCCTCCACCCACCCGTCAGCCGGCCGGTCGGCTCGCTCAGGCCCCATGAGGTGCGGGCCACGGAACAGGACCGGCACCTGACGCTTGAGAGCCGCGAAGTTCGTCACCATCGCGTCCATGTCTTCGGTGGTGAGGTCGAACTCCTGCGCGCCGTTCTTGAAGTTCATCCCGGCGTGGGCGACGACGATCTCCTTGACGAGGACCGGCTCCATCACGCGGCGCTCCGGTAGATGTAGAGGCACCGACACTGCTCGCCGCCGTCGCAGTGGTTCGGGGGCATGTCGTTGAAATAGTCGGCGCTGTTGAACGTGTAGGTCTGGCCGTCTAGCCCAACGCACGGAGGGCAGGAGTTCTCATCGAGAATGGCCGAGCGCACGACGCCGCCGATGCTGTCGGCCTGTGACTGCGCCTCGAGGTTCCGGCCGAGCGCGAATGCCTCGTGCGTGGCCTCGCGGCCGGTGCGCTCAAGCGAAGTCCCGAACATCGCCTCCAGGTCCGAGGTGACGGCGTTCGCTAATGCCGGCCCGGTCAGACCGCGCTGCGAATAGTCCGCGATGAGGCGGGCGGCTTCGTTCTGGAGGCGGGAGACTATCTCGGCGAGATCGATGGAAGCGCGAACGCGGATCGCCTCCTCGGTGACGATGGAGGCTTTCGGTCCCTTGGGTGGGGCTTGTGCCACTCTGCCGCCGACTCGCGCAGGCCACGAAAAAAGGGCCTAACGAGGTGACGGCCCCGTCAGGCCCTTTGTTCGCGTCCCGGAAGCCGGCGGGGTTCGATGCCCCGACGACGGTTAACGCTTGAGTTCGTCCTGCACCTGCTCGCGCCCGAAGTCCCGGACGCCCTTCAAGGCCCCGATGAGGCGCTGTCGAGCCGCCCGGCCGGAGCCGATAACGCGAGATGTTGGGGCCAGAACGTCCCGGATGTCAATACCCTGTGCAACGGCGCGTCCGATTTTCCGGATCTGGGCGTCCGCATGATCGGTCAGGATGCGGGCGTAGTCGGCCGCGAAGGCGTCGAGCCCGGAGTCGATTTCATCCAGGGCCAGGACGCGGGCCTCCTCGTCGGTCGGTTCCCGGCGTCTGGAGTTTTTTTTTCCTCCAGCAAGCCGAACCGCCGCGAGTTCTCATCGTCCCGCCCTTCCTGATCCGTCCCCGCGCCGTCCGGACGCCCTCCGATGCTAGGCGTGAGCGACTTGCGCGCCTCGGCCCACTCGGCTTCGTTCATCACCGGGTAGCCAAGCCGCTTGAGCACCTCGTTCGCCAGCTTCATGTTCGGAGGGATGACCTGCTTCTGCACCATGTCACCGATCAGCGGGATGTTGTCGAGCTGCTCGGTCGGGGAGATGCGCGACCCGGTGATGCGCGCATACTCCTTGATGTTCGGGAAGTTGAGATCCTGCAATTCCTCGGAAAGCCCCGGCAGCGAACCGACGCCGAAGTTGATCGCGTCCTCCAGCCGAATCCGGATCGAGTCGGCGTGAATGAACGCCCCGGTGGACATGCTCGATGACGCCGCCCGGCTTCCGCTCTGGGTGTTTCCGCTCTCCAGATATTGCGTGATGCCGACCCGCGCCACGTCAGCGGCCTTGCCGTCAAGGATCGTCTGCGCCTCACGGACGTTCCCGTCAGTCGTCAGGAACTTGACCTCCTCCTCATTGCCAATGACGATGAACGCGAGTTCCTTGGACCCATACCGGAGATGCTTGAGGATGGAGACGAGCTGGTCTCGCTCCTTCGTCCCGCCCGTTGACGCCAGCTTGGCGATGGGGATGCCGACGCCGCGGTTCTGGAGGTCGATGAGGTCGATCTTCTCGGCGAGCTCGCGCATCTTCCACGGCTTATACATCGGCCGGATGAAGGCATTGCCCTCGAAGTTCGGGCCGCGGCGGTCCCACGGAACGATGAACAGATCGCCGGCCGGACGGAACTCCCGCACCTGACGCCCGGTGCCGTCCATGAACGAACGGTTGACGCCTATGAGATTGTCTGACCCGTCGATGACCCAGGCGTTCCCCTGCTCAAGACTGCGCGGGTGGAGCCACTTGATCTCGGCGTATATCTGGCGCCCGTTCACCGGCACAACGCGCTTGCCGAACATGGCGAACCCGTGGATCAGGCACCCGAGCATCTCGTAGAGCCGCTCCGTCCACGAGGTCAGGCACCATAGGGCGCGATCCCCTTCCCGCAGAAGGTTCGCGGCGAGAAGATCCTGCTGCTCGGCGGTGCCGCCCTCCACCTTCCATCGCACCCCGGAGATGAGCGCCGATGAGATGACGTTCAACTGACCCCGCACGACTGGATCGTTCGCCATCCGCTCCAGAATCGGCAGGCGGCCGTGCAGGGTAAACAGCTCGGGGACGTATTCCTCCTGAATCGTGTGCAGGTTGAGCTTGATCCCGGAGCCGCCGAAGACGCTGCGGCCCATCTCGACGCCGACCTGAGACCGGAGATTCATAATCTCGCGGTTGAGGCGCTCGGCCTTCTGTGCCTTCTGAATCTTCCCCTGCCGCGCGTTAGCCGCCGCCTGCTGCCGCGTCATGACACGAGCCTCAGAGTTCTAGTGGTCGCCGTCTCCAGCGGGTCAACCCGCCCGGTCCACTCGCGACCGTCGGCCCACTTGACGTGCCGATAGTACCGCACTCGCGGAGATCCGGGCTTCAACCCGAACGTTCCGACCATCTGGACGATGTCGTCAACCCGACTAGAGCCCACCAGCCGGCCGTATCCCTTGATCTCGGCCATGTAGCCGTCCATCGTCACCGGACAGTCGCGCTTCGGAATGTTCACAGCACCGTCCCCATGATGTCCACCTCGAACGATTCCGGCGGTTCTCCCTGCCCGAACCACCCTGAGCCGCCAGCATTCTCCAACACCGCACCGCGATTCAGGTCCGCGAAGTTGACCGAATTGATCATCGGCAGCAGGTCCATCGCCAAGCGCCGCAAGACCGCCGAAACGTCGTCATGCGCGCCCTTCCGCTTCGCCGCCTCGATCTTCTTTCCCTTCCACCGGAGGCCGGTCAGGTCACGCGCGATCTCCTCCATATCCGGCAGCTTCATCTTCTGCGCCGTCATCACGGAGAGGAGATTCCGGTATTCCTTGAGCTTGTTCTCCTCGTTCACCGGCCGCTCGATGAACCCAATCCCGTGCTTCGCGTACTCATTCTTCAGAGGGATGTCGCAGAACTGGTCACCGACCACCGCGTCAACCCCGTACGCCCGAAGGATCGGCACCTGCTCCGCGACCACATCCTCGTCCGACAGCGGCCGCTCCGGCTCCGGCTTCCAGATCCGCAGCGCCGACAGCACCACGCTCTCTCCGTCCAGCCGACCAATCCCCAACGGGAAGAAGTCCTGCTTGAACGCCGCGTCGATGTGCGCGACGTAGTGAGCACCCGTCACCGGCGCCTCCAGGTCACGCCCGCGCTCCGTACACGCCTCCACCATCGCCCGCGTGAACTTCTTGGACTGCGCCCCGGTGTGCCACTTCGCCTCGTACTCCCGCGGATACGACTCCGGGTCCGCGATCCGCTCCTCCTCCAGAAACTCCAGACTCACCGAAGGATTCAGATACCGCGTCGGCACCTCATGCATCACGAGCTGCCGCGTCTGAAACCGCCGCTTGTAATCGTCATAGAACACCCCAATCTCATCGTACGGCGTCGAGGTCTTCAACAGAGGCACCTTGTACCCCCGGGACTTCATCGTCGCCCTGGTCGGCCGCACCGCCCGCAGAATCTCCACGTCCGCGTTGTACGCCCCCTCCTCCAACTGCCAGTGACCGATCTCGTCCAGCACAATCGCAATCGTCGTCAGCCCACGCACCGCCACCTTCTTGCACGGCATGCACTTGACCACGACCCGATTCGCCAGCCGAATCTCCTCAGCCGTCACCGCCTTGCTCTGCGCGGGGAGATCCTCGAACACCTTCCACCCACGCCCCGCAAGAATCCCGAACTTCGCCTCCGTGTAGTCCCTGACGATCCGCGCCTGCTTCTCGTTCTGCGCCACCACGATCCCGTAAGCCGTCTCGCCCGGACTCAGGTGCTCCGGGTTGAACATCACGCACTCGTACGCCAACACGTTCCCGCCGATCTTCTCTCCCTTGCCTGACCGACGACCGAACCCGAGACTGGCCTCGTCATACCCACCCTTCCGCGCCGCCCTCTGCTCATGCATCGCCAGAAACGCCGCCATCTCCTCCCGCGTCATCTCCAGCCCGTAGATCGCCTTTAGCACAGCAATCTGAGCAACAGAGAGAGACTTGTCCCCGAGAAAATCATCACCCGTCACGAACTCGATGATGTCGCGGGGCGGACACGGTGCAGCAGGAGAAGAACGGCGGGCAGGCATTACGCCCCCTCCCGCCTCCCGTGCGGCCCCGCATGATTCATCCCCTTCTCACACGCAGGATCAGGACACCCCAACGATTGCCGCAACGGCGGCAACACCACCGGCTCAGGCTGTACCACCTTGACCGGCTCCGACTGCTTCGCCTTGTGTCGCTTCGCCATCTCGTACCTCCTGAATAGGAAAATCATGGGGAGAAAAAACGGGAGACCTGAGAAGCGCTGCCGACCGACTCTCTGTTCAATGCATAACCTCTATACGCCTCTCGCCAGCGTCCGATAAGTACGCTTATGGTAACCGAGACTAACTGTTGCACACGCTAGCCTTATCGCTAAGTGCTGTTGCGCTCGTAACGCTATGCGCTGCAACAGTTGAGGCGCATATGTATCAGCTCTCCGGCTCGGGCGATTGTAAAGTCGGCTCAGTTGGCTTCGCATAATCCGTATGGGCGAGAGTGTCCGGTGGGGGTGTTACCGCTGAACCCGACCACATTGTCGGTCCTTGCCTATGCACCACATCGTTGCTGCCCCTATCCTTAGTGCTGCTACCGTTTACGCCCATGCGCTTCATGTTGTCGCCTAGGCGTGTGTGGGACCAGACGGTAGCCTTGTACTGGTGAGAGCCAGGTATCTGGGTAGGCATGGCCTCACCTGTTCGGAGGGATTCGATGTAGGAGCGGAGGTGGTTAGCCTGCATGGTACGGCGTTCCAGGTTCCAGGGCTGGCGTCTTACTTGGGTGATGAGTACCCTGACGTGGGCCTTCTGTTCTGGCGAGTAGTGCTTGGAGCGCTTGATGGAGCGCCAGAGGAAGTCTACGGGGTCTTGAGAGCGGCCCTTGGTGTCGCGGATGGGGGCGCGAGTAGCCGGCATGGTGGGTGAATAGTAGCACTGATGTGGTGGCCCCGGACGTGCCTACGGCAGATGCTCGTGGCGTTGGGTGGGTGATCGTGACCTGACTGCCCTGCGTTCCACCGGGCTGAGATAGGGCGGGCCAGCCCCTATCAGGCCCCGGCTACGGGTTACCCGGCGTCCGGGTGGTTACGGACGATCCGTCCGGGATGCACCCCTGCGACCGGGAGCCTTTCCGGTGTGTCGTAGGCTCGGAGTCCGGGGCTTGGGACCCGCCCTGTGCCAAGGGTTCCGCTGGGCCGGTGTGGTCCTGGTTGTCGGGACGGTTGTTGGTCAAAGCCGCCCGTTGTCGATGACGTTCCTGTTGCCAGAGTTTCGCGCAGTGGGCTCGACCGCTGCCGGCGTTGAAGTGGCCTGTGGCGAGCGGGGTGAAGCCACGGATGCCCCAGACGTGTCTACGCTTTCGGCTCATGCCGGAGCCAAGGCTTGGTCTGCACAGCAGTCCATGCAGTAAGTGTCATCCGGCTTGAAGCGCATGTTGGTACTGCCGCACTTGTAGCAGGCTGGTGACCCTGACGGGGGGCGCACTAGAGCCGGCCTCACGCCCCCGCTGGGGAGGTTCTCGGCGTCATTGGATCGTGTCGTCAGGGTCGCAAGTCGTAGGCGTGTGTCGATGTCGTTGAGCGCGACGAGGAGGATGCGGGTGGTCTGGAGGATGACCCGTTGCGCGTTCAGGGTCTCGAACATGAGCTCCTGTGTGGAGGGCATGTTCAGGTGAGCGGCCGAGCGTCCGCCGGGGCCGACTATCACGGGGCTCTTGCCGTTGCCGGCGGCGCGCTCCATGAGGGCGGTGAGGCGCTGCTCTATGGCGTGGGCGGTGAGGGCTCCGGCGACCATCTTCCCGAAGTCGTCCTCGGGGAGGCTGCGTGGTGTGCCCTGTGGCGCGTCAGGCTGGCTCACAAGCGCGTTTTACGCTCCACGGCGACGGTTGTCAAGACCGCCTTGAGGTCGCGGTACAGGGCCACGGAGAGCGCCTTGAGGGCGGCCCTAGCATGGGGGCCATCGTCCACCGTCACCCAGTCCAGCCTGTAGCGTCCATCGACCTCCACCATGCGGGCTCGGATGAGGACTGGCGGGAGGTCCACGTCAGCACCCCGTCACCATCTCTCGGGGGCAGCCGTACAGGCAGGCCCCGTCGACCTCGCACAGGGAGAGGGCGCGGCACTCGTCTACGCGCTCCTGCCAGAGCGGGGCGATGGAGATGGCCCCTGAGCCAGGGCTGTGGTACGAGGTGCAGGTGATGGAGGCGTCGGGCTGCGGCACCACGGGCAGGCCGGCGTCGTTGCTGCCACCCCTAGAGCAGGCGGCCACGGTCAGCAGGACAAGGGCACAGATGGCTAGTCGGTTCATCGGGTCTCCTTTACGGTTGGTCCCCACATCGGCCTACACCATCGACACTGACAGAACCTCAACACGACAGACTCGTATTCATCGCTTGCGGCGCGTCCCCGCGAACACGACAGGGATTCGGTCTGCGGGCAGGCCGGGGAGTAGTAGAGCGACCCCTCCCCATGCCGAGCCCGAACGACCGATATAGACCGCCCGCAGTTGATGCACGGCACCTTCTGCTCTACTGCCTTGTCCGCCAGTTCGCGCGGCATCTCCTGAAACTCAATGCGGTGGCGAACCTTCTTGCGGCTGGTGTCTTTGCCGTACGGCTCAACATGAAGGAACCCCTTGATGCGGGGCCAGAGCGGGTGCATCTCCAGGGCGGCGAATTTCACGCTGTTCCCCGTGGAACCTTGACGGCGTGTGTTCTACGGCTCTCCCTCATGTAGTCGGCATGGCAGGTGCGGCACCACCTCTGGTTCGGCCTCCTGACCCTGACGTGGCAACGGGTACAGATGTGTGGGCGCTTGGTTGGCATGGAACGAGTATACCCCGATTCCGGTTCCACGCAATCACAAAATAGTGCTTGCCTTGTGGAACACTAAGGCGTATACATAGGGCATGAGAGCCGCCGGTCCTCACCGAGAGCAGACAACGGGCAGCGAAAGCACAGCACTCCCGAGGAGCCCCGTTGCTGTCTCACCGGCAAGCCGTTCCTTGGCGAGTGCTCTGATCGGCTCCCGCTGCGGGGCGGACACGCTGAACGGGCAGGCGGTCGGCATTCCACGGGCGGAACAATCGGCCGCCTGCCCAAAGGTGAGCAAGTGAGCCGATTCATCGACTTCGGCCGCCTGACGGGGCCGGATTTCTCGCATTGTCCCTACTGCTCCCGCTGCGTGGACACGGTGGGGCATTGCGACGGTGACGACTGCGCGCCGGACTGGAAGTCCGGAGCCGACAACCGGAAGCCTGACGCGCATTGCGCCTGTGACTGTGAACGATGCCTACACCCGTGGGCGGCGAAGTGCGACAACTCGGCGGAGCACAAGTGGTGCGCCCATCACGGGCGGGAGGACTAATTGAGCCTAATCCTGACCGACCCGAGATTCCACCGACCCGAGGAGCAGCCCGCGAGGAAGGCTACCGTGCCCATGCCCGACCATCACAGGCCGCCACAGGACACGCCCGACCCGATGCCGCGCTGGTTCCCGCTGCTCGTGCTGCTCGTGGCGGGCGTGATCGGGACGTTCCTGATCGGGCTGCTCTCTTGGGCGGCTCGCGTGCTGACGGAGGTGACGAGGTGAGCCGGGGCAGATGCCTTGTATGCGGCTCCTCCCCCTCTCTGGACATCGCGCCGGGCATCCTGCTCGACCTGCGCCGGCTGCTCGGCCCGAAGAAGCGCGCCACCATCAACGGCTATTCGGAGCCGCTCTGCTGGCAGTGTCAGTGCTGGGCGGCCCGGCTCGTGGGGATTCTGCTGTGAAACGCTGCGCCATGACCACGCAGCCACGCGCCGAAGTCGGGCCGGTCCCGCCCGGCTACTTCACCCGCTGCGAGACCTGCGCCGCCACGCTCAAGACGCCGCTGGACTGGCGGCTGCACACGAACGGAACCGGAGTCTGCACCCTGTTCGAAGGCGTCAAGCCGCGACGTTCACCGCTCGACAACCTCTAACCACCCACAAGGAGACTCGTGAACATCAACAAGGCGTTCCCGTCCAAGTACCTCAAAGCGTCCGACCTCGACGCGGAAATGATCGTCAAGGTCAAGTCCATCACCTTCGAGGAGGTCGGCCCACAGAAGGACCGCCGCCCCGTCGCCTACTTCGAGGGCATCGAAAAGGGCGTGGTCCTCAACAAGACCCGCAGCAACGGCATCGTGCGCGCCTCCGGCTCAGAGGAGACGAACGATTGGGTCGGGGTGGACGTGGTGCTCTACCCGTCCACGACTCAGTTCCAGGGTGAGGAGGTCGAGTGCATCGGCATCCGCCCGCCCAAGCACAAGAAGCCGGTCGGGCCGGTTCCGTCCGGCGAGGACATCCCGTTCTGATGATCGACCCGTCTGCCGACATGGAGCGGACCGCGCCCTGTCCCCGCTGTGGGGCGCGCTCCATGCCGGTCAGGTTCGAGACGGGGGTGATTTGGTACTCCTGCCTCGAGCCGACCTGCTACGAGACGGACGGGCGGTTCTGGCGGTGGGATGTGGAGCGGCACGAGTTCGCGTACTACTACCCGGAGAGGAAGAAGCGATGACCCGCTACATCACCCGAGCGTGTCAGGTCGGGCTGCACGAGGAGTGCGACGAGAGCAACGATGACGGCGAGGAGTGCCGCTGCTCCTGCCACGAGGGACGGGAATGACCTGCACCCGCTGCGGCAGTTCTGAGATACCCGCCAAGATGTTCGTAAGCCTTGGCTTCACGCGCTGCCGCAAGTGTGCAGGGGCGCTGTGTCAGGAGCTGCTCGGCTACATCCGGGATTTCGAGGCGAGGTGGCCGAAGGTGAAGAAGCCTAAGAATCCCGAGAAGCCGATAGGGGGTCCGCTGCACGGGTACTGCTGCCGGAACTCCATGTGCCAAGCGAAACTGCCAGATTGGAAGCCCGGCGAACCGGCCTACTGCGGGCTGTGCGTCCAAGAGGGGAAGGCGTCGTGAAGCCTTACTACCAGGACTCGGCGGTGACGATCTACCACGGGGACTCGCTCGAGATCCGCTCTGGTCTTGAATACCAAGCCATCCTGAGCGACCCGCCGTGGGGATCAAAGACCGCCTGCAACGCGCAGCGATTCACCCGCACCAACTCTCCGTGGTGGACCAACGTAGACAACTCCAAAGTCGTCGCCCACCAGGACATCACCGGAGACGCCAAACCGTTCGACCCTTCACCGTGGGTTGACCGTCCGGCAATCCTCTGGGGTGCAAACCACTACGCTAGCCGACTGCAGGACAGCGGTGGGTGGCTCATCTGGGACAAGCGCGACGGAGCCGAAGACCTCGCAGCGAAGGGCTGGCCTCTTGGGGAGGCCGAACTCGCATGGACGAATGTGCGTGGTTCGACTCGTGTGTTCCGCAATCTGTGGGTCGGACTGCTACGCAGCAGCGAGCGCGGCGACTTCTACCACCCAACCCAGAAGCCTACCTCTCTCATGCGCTGGTGTGCAGAGTTCCTGCCTGCCGGCCTCATCCTAGACCCATTCATGGGCTCCGGAACCACCCTGCGTGCCGCGAAGGATCTCGGCAGGAAGGCCATCGGAATCGAGATCGAGGAACGCTACTGCGAGATCGCCGCCAAGCGCATGAGCCAGGAATGCCTGCCGCTGGCGCCGCGCGTCCAGCCGGTTCAGCTCGTCATGGCCGAAAGCCGAAAGGGGCCAGCCCGTGAGGACTGACCCCTCTCTTGACTCCAGCCTCTCGGCTGGCATATCGTGCCTCTGTGACGAAGCGCCCGCAGTATACAGCACACCTAGACCAGCCGGTCAAGGGCTGCGCCCGCCTACTCACCCCACCTTCGCGCTACACCGTTCCGTGGGTCACTCTGGGAACGGGCTACCACATGCACAGCTATCACCCATCCTCGCCCCGCGACTATGGCCGGGGAATCCAGAGGTCCACAGCGGGCAGTCGGGCTCTCCGAACTCTGTGGGTGGAACCGCTACCACGGCTAGCCGGCGGAGAACAGGGCATGGGATTCCACGACCCCGAAACCTGGGCGTTCGTGGGGGGCTCTGTTCACATGGGCGCTCTGGCGTTTCGCGCTTGGGTAGGTACAGGGATAGAGCAGGGCTAAGGGCTCACTACTACAGCAGGACAGCCCAACAGCACCCGAACTTCCCCACCGATCCCGGCCCTACAAGGCTAGCCATGTCTACAGAGAGAGGAGACGAGAGACATGAGCGACGAGAAGGTGAAAGCCGTGGAGTTCATCAGCGAAGAAGAAGTACAGCGGCGCATGTTCGCCAACACCACCGAGAGCATTTGCACATCGGCTCTCGCCGTTGCCTCCGAAGCCCTGACGCGGGCGAGGGAGAAGTGGGGGGTTGGCGGGGAACGGGTTGATGGGTTTGTGAGCGGAGACACGACACCTGCCAAGTTCGTTACGGTGAATCGCATCTCCAGGCGCGACGTTCCAGCTACCCTCTACATCCACGAGCCCCCGAAGCCGAAGAAGTCTGCGGAGGAGAGGATCGAGGATGCGCTCATGGTGCTCGACAAAACGATTGCCGATTTGAGCGAGAGCACCCATAACTACGCCGCCTACGAGAATGCCAAGCGAGCCCGCCGCATCCTTCGCGGCGACGGAGGCGAGTGATGGCGAATGACTATTGGAGCGACAGAAAGCGGGCTGGCGCGACGTTCTACTGTCGGTGCTGTAATCAGGAGAACGACAACCGGCCCAATGAGCGGTGTTATGAATGCCTCTCACACGACGAAACATGCGGTGAGCGGAAGCCCGACGGAGACTTACATGCCCATCCCCGATGAGGTCAGGGAGGCGATTCACCAATATGTCCTGTATCACGACAAGGCGCGCTGGACGGCCCTCGAACGCGCCATCGAGAGGGCGCTTGAATTGGCAGAGGTGAAGGGGCGGGTTGCGGAGGGTGAGCGAATGCTTGCACAGGTCCGCGCCCAAGCCGCTGCGCTCTCCGGGGAGAAGCCATGAGCATCAAGCCAGAGGATTTCATCAACGCGCTTGCCGACCTTGAGAACCTTGTGCATGCGCACTTCATTCTCAACGACGCCGGGCGGATCGAGTTCGCCAGAGTGGTCGGCCTCGTGCATGTGGCGCACAACCGCGAGGTGAATCATTGGAAGGTCGCCCACGCTGACGAGGTTCGCAAGAAGCGCGCCGGGCAGGATCACGACTACGAAGCGCATCACTCTCCAGAGGCGAAGAAGCCATGACCCTCCCCCTCTGGCTCAGGCGGGTGGTGATCGTGCTGGTGGTGGCGATGGGGTGCGTTGGGTGTATCGGTGGGCGCTGTCGCATTGAGCGGGTGTGCGATGCGCCGCCTAGTCCATGCCCATGCGCAGAGAAGGAGTCCCGATGAGCGACGACGCGGCAAGGGTGGACAGGCTGGAGCGGGATGCAATGGAGTCTAGTGCTGCCATCTACGTCGTGCAGTTGGCAGACCTCGCCCGCAGCGTGATTGCCGAACGCGACGCAGCCTACAAGCGGCACGAGAACTGGAAACACGGGACGTGCTGCACCTGCCAGCGGTGCGGTAAGTGGTTCGATGATTGCCGGTGCGAACTGGATGAGGTGATTGCCGAGCGCGACAGGATGCAGATGACGTTCAGGCAGGAGCCGTGTAGCAAGTGCGGCCACGGCATTCAAGCGGGGTGCTACGGCTGTCAACTGGAAGCGGCACGGGCCGAACGCGACAAGGCCGTCGCGGACCTGCGGGGGGCGAGGGAGGCGCTGACGCACCACACCGATAAGGCGCACTACGGCTATCACCCAGACGCCTGTCCGCAATGCAATCTCACACGCGCCGCCCTGTCCGAGCGGCAGGAGGGACGGGATGGCGACTAGGAAGAAGGCGAGGAAGGCGAGGACGTGGCGAGAGTGGCGACACGAAGATGACAAATCGGTGTGCGATTTCATCGGTCTGGACAGGTGCAAGCACACATTCCAGGTCCGCGTGATAGAAATCCTGCCGCGCCGGAGGGGGAGGAGATGAAGAGCCGGTTCGGTAAGACGGAAGGCCGAATGCTCTGTCTGTTATTCATCGTTGTAATGGCGATCTGTCTATATCAGTTAATCTGTTTGGTGATTCGATGACTGATAACCAGAAGCCTAAACAAGAAATCAAGATCATAGTCTGTAAAACAACCGATTTCACCAAGATGAACAAGGTGACAGTTCCGCAGCCAGACTGCAAAACGGGTTGCGCGCCAATGTGTTCCGTATGCCTGATGAGGAAGAAGCCGATAGGCAGATCGGCGCCGATGGAAATGGCAAACTCGCTGTGCGATTCCGATTGTGTGGGATACCGGCAAGACCCAACGCCGTGCGATCTGTGGCCCGGAGAGGCGAAGATCACCCCAAGCAATCCACCGTGTCGTACCTGTGGACGCCCGGTTTCCATGTGTACCTGCGAGGAGCCTCAGTATGGTGAATGACCCGAATCCCGGCGAGGGGAATCCGCGACAGAACACCGACCGCGAAATCTGGCGGGAGCGTGAGGACGACTACTACGCCGACTCGATTCATGTCACCGAAGGCGGCCACGTCGGAATCAACTGTGGAGGTCACGTCATCGTGAAGCCGATCCGGGAGTGGCACGCGCTGGCGGCGGGGAATCCCGGCGAGGGGAAGGTGTGCCCGATCTGCGGGAACGATCCTGACGGTCAGCCGATGGTCAACGGTCACTTGACCTGTACGCACGGCAAGCCAGCCCCGCCGCAGCCCGACCAGCCCGACACGGTGCATCCTGTCGCGTTCGCTGCCCGCCTTGCTGATTGGTGGAACGCGCGTACGCGCAACACCCCCGAGTGGCGAATGATGTCTCCCGATGTTCTTCGTGGCATCGCTGCCCTCGTGGCTGCCGAGGTCGCAGCCGCCAAGCGGGAGGCGGTGAGCGGGATGCACATCTGGCGATGCCTGTGTGCTCGTGAAGATGACACATGGCCGGGTCACGTTGACCCCCGCTGCATCGCCGCCCGGAAGGAGGCCGCCAAGTGAGCGCCGAGAAGCCCGAGACCGACGTGGTGATGGCGATCAGGGAGGCGCTGTTTACCATCTGCCCGAACAAGACGTGGACCCTAGATGACGAATTGATTCCGTGCGAAGTGTGTCGGTCGTGCAAGAAGATCACCACCCTAGTCCTCGCTGCCGTGCGGGCGACGAGAAACGAAGACGCGGACATCGTCAACGAGATGTGGATTGACGATTCGGCCGATGAAGTCGTAACGGCCATCCGCACCGCACCTCTGCCGTCATGGGCGAAGGAGACGAAATGAGCAGCGATAAGACCGCGCACGACGTAGCGGAGGAGGCGAGGCGGGAGGCTATTGGCAATGTCATGGCTAACGCTTCCACGTTCACGGACGATGACGAGCGTGCCGAAATGGAATATTTCATCGACCGCGCCATCGCAGCCGCCAAGGTCGAGGTGGCGAACGATCTGGTCGGGATGAATTACGAGACAGGATGCCGCTACAGAGACGACCTGATGCGCGACCTCGCCAAGTTGGAGGGACGATGAGCGACGCCGAGCAGAGGGTCAGGGAGGCGCGCGAGGCAATCCAAGACCTGTGGGTCGGCATGACGAGCGCATCCAAAATGCGAGCCGAGACCGCCCTCGACGCTTTGATTCTGGCGGTGTTCGATGCCGGGCGCGAACTTGGCAGGCGTGAGGCTGGAATGACAATCCTAGAGGATCCATCATGGCTCCCGAAGCGCGAGACGAAACAGGAGGAGCGATGAGCGACAGGGACGATGGGCCGATTAGCGATGGTGAGATCCTCGAGCTGCGGGACAACGTGACCGACTTCTACCACGGCATCGAGGATACCGACAGGCTGATGCGCTTCGCCCGCGCCCTCCTGCGGCGGGAGGGGGAGAGGCTCGTCAAGGAAGTCAGCGGTCCATTCGATGTTGTGCTCGTCACGAAAGTAACCGCTACCATCCGCCGCCTCCTCGGCGTGGAGGAGACCAAGCCGTGAGCGCCCAATCCAGCAAGAGCAACCGGCGAGGCAAACACCGTAGCCACCTGCACGGGATAGCGGGCGGAAGCAGCAAGTGGCGCTCATCCAAGAAGGACGCGCTGGTAGCCGATGCCGCGAGAATTGAACGAGCGGTTAAGCGTCGTAACCAGACGCAAACTGA
This sequence comes from Chloroflexota bacterium, assembly GCA_036741795.1. Classification (GTDB taxonomy): domain Bacteria; phylum Chloroflexota; class Dehalococcoidia; order SM23-28-2; family RBG-16-64-32; genus DATKKM01. The sequence goes on along the minus strand of DAINRO010000020.1, from coordinate 5,563 downwards.
AAAGCCATGACCGACCGGGACGACGGGCCGATTAGCGATGAGGAGATCGGCAAATTGTGGGCACGATATTGGACGCCGTACTCCAAGGGCCGCATTGATGTTGCACTCCCAAGATTCACCCGCGCTCTCCTGCGCCGAGAGGGGGAGAGGCTGTTGCAACTCATCGACAACCTACTCGATGCGGAGACGGCCATTGACAGTGTAGATGGCAAGCGCGCCATCTGCCGGATGCTCGGCGTGGAGGAGAAGCCGTGAAGCGAATCGCCGTCGTGCTCATGCTGCTCGTGCTGGCCGCCACCGACGCCAGCGCAATCCAGATCTACTACGCCGACATCATCGACGACTGCCAGCCGACTCAGGAGCAGCTCGTTGACCAGATGTCCGACGCCTACGCAGCGCAGGACAGGCCGTGGTATGCGGTGCTGTGGGCGTGGGTGAGCTGGCGATGATGGATGAACCTGTCCCCCGCGAGAGCGCCTACCCGTGCGCCGCCGGATGCCCATGCCGGCAGGACGTGTTCCACCGCTCACAGGGGCAGACCTATCAGGAGCGGTGCGCCGACGTTCACCGGCACGATGGCTGTCAGGGCTACCACGTCGGGGCGGTCTGCCCGAATCGGGAGCAGCCGGGGTTGTTCGCATGATCCGATTCGTTGACCTCGGAACACAGATTGACGAGGACCGGCGACAGTTCGCCTACTTCGACACGGTGACCGAAACCTTCGTCACCGTCTCCGGTGAGCAGGTCTGGGAATCGTGGGCCGACTTCATCGGGGCAGCCGACTGCGACTCCGGCAGCCGCGTTAACAGGGAGCGCGACAGGTTTCGCGGGCTGGCCGAGCCGTGGGTGTTCGATGCCTGAGATAGTGGTTCCCGGAGAGCCGGTCGCCAAGGAACGCCCACGCCGTGGCAAGCATGGCGGGTTCTATACCCCGAAAAAGACCACAGATTATGAGGCCCTGGTCGGCTGGACATGGCGTCAGGCGCGTCACGTTGCCCTGAGCGGGCCGATTGTCGTCCGGCTGGACTTCTACCTTGGGGGGCGCGATAAAGACCTAGACAACATGGCCAAGGCGGTCATGGACGGCCTCAACGGGGTGGCCTTCGCGGATGACCGTCAGGTCGTGGCGCTGTCGGCTTACAAGCACCTGTCTGGCAACCTCAAGCGGGTGGAGCCTAGGGCGGTGGTGTTCGTGGACCAGACGTAGAAAGGCCCGACTCCCCCCGATGCAGGGAAGCCGGGCCGGTCTGCCGGTGGGTTGGGAGGGGGTCCGGCAGGCTTAAAAACGAGCTACGATTCCGGCCGTGGCCGACAGGTCGGTCTGGTCCTTGCCCCTGCCGTCGATGACCTCCAGCACGCCGACCTTGATGGCGGCGCCCTTGCCTACCGCGATCTTGACCCCGGCCGTCCCGGTCACGGTGTGCCGGTCGAGGTCGTCGGCGTCCTTCTGGAAGTAGTAGGCCGCCGCACCGATGTAGAAGTCTACTGGGCTCTTGCCGAACACCATGAACTCCAGCGCCGGGCCGAGTCGGTTCAGTTCATCTTCCGACCCGATGGCGACGGCCGGCCCGATGAGCAGGTGGCCGGAACCGACAGGGAACAGGAGCGACATGTTGAGGGTCCAGGGATTCTCCCCCTCGCCCTCGGTTGACACGAACTCCCCGATCAGGCCGAGCTCCGACTGAGGCTCGGCAGCGAACGCCGGGACAGCGAACAGGCACAGCGCGAGCGCAATCAACGAACGCTTCATAGCGGTTCCCCCTGTTTAAGATTCGTCCCGTTTCTTTAACTTGGCGGCCTTCTTCAGCCGCTTCTTCTCGTACTTCTTCCACAGCCTGACCCCGGCCTCAACCAGCAGCCGGGCTTCCGACTCCTCGAATCCCCTGACCAGAAGCGCCTTGACGACGGCCTCCCGCCGCTCCTCATGGTTCGGAATGCCGTTCGCCGCCTCAACCATCGGCAGCACCATGCCCTTGATGGTCCGGCGCCGCTTGAACAGGTCAACCAGCAGCGACAGCACCGGCATCACCAGCGGGCTCACGGCTTGGTCTCCGATGGAGGTGTCGCGGGCGTCGCGCCCGGCGTGACCCGCGCGAGCCACGAGAACGGTGGGATCGACTTGAACTTGTCGTGCCCGAGCACGGCGACGGCGCCGCCGACCAGTCCGTAGAGCAGCGCGTTGATCCACGCCTGCGGCCCGGTCCCGAAATCGAGGCGGCCGGCGGCCTGCGTCACGAGACCGAAGAACGGGCCGAGAGCAATCGCCACCGCCGGCCGGTATTTGGCCGGCACGAAGAACGATGACGCCTCGGTCAGCAACCAGGTCAGGGCGGCGAGCGCCACGGCGAGAGGCACGCCGATGACCAGCGGGCTCTTGAGTGCCGTGCTCCAGTCGAGCGGAAGATCCGGCATGCCTTCCATCGTTCCCCCTCTCACCAGCAGTTACAGGACCCCGAGCAACAGATGATCGAGATGATGCAGTCCGGCCCCTGCATCTGGCACGGATTCCCCTCGACCACTACATGAGCGGGACAGGAAGCCGACCCGCATCCGCCTCCGCAGTCGAGACAACGGGGCTGTGCGGTAGCGTCTGAGGCCAGACCCGGAAACCGCAGGAAGGGGTCAGGCTTGCAAGCCATGAGGCCCTCCCGCTCCAATATCTTCCGGGTGTGCTCACGGATGATGTCGCGCTTCTGGTCGCTGGTCAGGATGCGGAAGTCGGCCAACGGAATGTCGCCGGAGAACAGCATGTGATCCCCGGCGCTGTCCCGCTTGATGACCTGATGGCAGATGCTCCCGTCTGCCCGGCCCACCATGTCTCCGGTGCCCTTCGGGAACTCCATCCGGTCCACGACCTTTTGCGGAAGGTTGTCGGATGCCGGATGGTCCGAGTCGAAGTAGAGAGACAGCCCCGCCCCCGCCACCAGCATGGCCACGCTGATTCCAACGGTCCATCGCGTCTTGTTCATCGCTCGTCACCCACCTTGATGAGTCGGTCAAGTTGCTTCCTCTGAACGTCAACGTCGTGCCGAACGTCCAGCACCAAGTCCATGAGTTTCCGAATCTGCTCCTCCTGGTCAGACTCCGGGTAGGCGTGACCGAGCCCGCCCCCCGCAAGGGCCGATGCCGCCATCAGCACCAGCGCGTGCCACATCTTCATCTTGCCGCGAGACTCGGCCACCTCGTCCTTGAGTTCGTCCACCTTCTGCTCAAGGCGCTGGATATCCTGCCGCACCCAGTCGCGTTCGTTCGTCCAGCCGTTGCCGATGCCGTCGCTCATGGCCTGAGCCTCTCGATACGGTCCAGCCGGTCGTTGAGTCTGTCGATGTCCACCGCGAGGCGCTCGATGCGCTGCCGTGTCCGCTCGGCTTCCGCGCCCTCCGTGTAGATGCGGTCCCGAAGCGCGAAGTGAAGCGTGATCGTCGTGGCGATGGCGACCAGAAGGCCGGCGACGGTCCCGACCGCCAGAGACATGGCGCGCCCGTTGATCCGCTCCACCAGGCTCATCCCGCATCGTCCGTTCTGGAGAGCCACGCGATAAGGCCCCCCGTGATGACCTTGAGCAGGTCCACCAGCCCGGAGACTACCGACTCGGGGAGGGACGGTGTTCCGGATGGGTCGATGATCCTGACCCCGATGGGGCCGATGATGGCGATGCCGACGATGACCGTGAGGCCCATCGCTACGACGGGGCGGGCCTTCATGCCGTCAGGTCCGGGCTCACCACGAGCCCCTCGGGTAGGTACTGAGCCGGGGACACAGCCTGCGGCTCCGTGAGCCACGTCTCGATGTGCAAGTGGTTGGTCATCGCCCCCGTGTGCCCCGGCTCCTTCGCCGCCCAATAGGACGCCACGTCCTGAGCCTCACCGAGTCGGTCACCCGCCTTCACGCGCCGCCCGCCGATGCCAGGGTCCGGGAGAACGTAGAGCAGTTTGATTCGCATCCCGGCATGCTCCCCGGTGCCCTCGATGTGGATAGAGCCGAGCGATGCCCCGGCGTAGGCGATGCCGATGTGGTCCACCGTGCCGGTGATAGGCGATAGGATCACGTCACCGACGACGGTGATGAGGTCGAGCCCCTTATGCGCCCGCCCGCCTCGAGACGCCCCGAAGTTGCCGGAGCCCCATGAGTCCATGCCTCGGTAGCCTCGGAAGGGTCGGACGGGAACGTGGATTCTCAGCATGGGTCATCGCTCCTCTTGCCTAGCGAGTTGATTGACTCCACCCGGTAGAAGTACCCCCCGCCGACCGGAGGGTCAGGGCTCCCGATCACCGTCTCCCACACCGTCGCCTCGGTCTCCACGGTCGCTGTAAATCTGCCGCACGCCGGCGGCCAGTCCTGAGCCCACGCCGGACACTCCCAATAGGCGTAGGAGACCTCGTACCGAATCCCCTGCGTCGGAACGCCCTGACAGGTCTCCACGGCAGGAGACCACAGCAGCGTCATCGAGGCGAGGAGAGGCAGCATCAGGCGCAGGCCCCGGTCGCGTTCGTGATCTGCCATGTGTTCGACGCGCTGCAATAGCAGTCGGCCCCGCTCGTGTCGGTGTAGCGGTCGCCGATGCTGCACGTCGCCGGGGCGGCCGCAAGCGGCGTGTTCCGAATCACGCCCGAAGTCAGCGGCGAGTTGAAAATGTTGGTTGTTCCCGCTCCGGTGACCTTCCCCTCGTGCGCGACGCCGTACAGATTCACGGTGAACCCGGCGGCAGTCTCCGCGTTGTCCACGTCGTAACTGTTTGCGGTGTCCCCGCCCGAGCGCCGGATGCTTCCGCCGACAACGTTGACCGTCCACCCGTCGTGGTCGGCGTCAGCGTCGATGTTGAAGGCGATCAGGTCTGCGGTGGTTCCGGCCGCCACCATGTCGATATCAACCCCGTTGAAGGTGATCTCGGGGTTGATGGTTGTCGTGTCCGCACCCGTGAGGTCCAGCACCATAATCGGCCCGGTTGTCGATGCATGCGTGGACTGAACGTAGATGCGGCTGCCGGTGACCGCAAGCCGTGGACGAAGCCCGCCGCCGGACGCAGGGGTGATCGAGTTGAATACCTGCACCCCGGTTGACCCGCTGACGTTCTTGGCCTGCGTTATCAGGATCGTCGCTCCGGAAATCTCATAGTCCGAAGTGTCGGTAAGCCAGTTGAACATGGTGATGTTGTTGCTGCCGGCTTCGTTGGTGTTGTCTCCGATGAACGTGTCCCCCGACGAAATGAACCGTGCATCCTCGCCGAGAAATATTCCATCGAAGCAGGTCTGCCATAGGTTCCCGGACGAATACCACGTTCTCCCGCTGTAGGAGCCGCCAGCGCCATCGTGCAGCGTGTCGGTGGAGCAGGTGCCAGATTCCAGGCTCCCGATGATGCTGTCGGTGATGTGAAAGACGGTAGGCACCGTACTCTCTGCCACGGTAATGGTCGGCGATGGCTCGGTCAGATACAGGTTTGACAAGCCCGCCCCGGTGATATCGCCTGCAATGAAAATGGTGTCGGTGAACAGCACCGATCCGCGAGTCCCGAGCCCGACGACATAGACGTACGACTTGCTCATGGTGAATCCGCCGTAGGTTC
>DAINRO010000019.1:33963-35757 GCA_036741795.1 Chloroflexota bacterium | reverse complement strand
GCGCCGGTTGATGAAGAGGATGACTTGCTCGTGCGCGGCGAGGCAGGATTCGATGCCCTGCGACAGTGCGCGACTAAAGATGCTGCGGTTCCCTGACTTGAGTTCGTCCCGCAGGTCGACAACCTCGACTTGCGGAAGTGGCGCGGGCCTCATGCCCGTGCCGGTCTTGATGAGGCGGGAGGGCAGGCTAAGCAGCTTCCGCGACGAGTGCCTCGCCGCGAAGTTGCTCTCGACATCTGGAGTCGCGGAGCCCAGGACAAGGACGGAACCGGTGAGCTTGCACAACTCCTCCGAGGCCCGGCGGGCGTGGTAGCGAGGAGAGGCGTCCTGTTGCTTATACGTCCACTCGTGCTCCTCGTCGATGATGACCAGGCCGAGGTCGGGCATCGGTGCGAATAGAGCACCTCGCGGACCGATCACGGCGTCATACTTGCCATTCCGAATTTCGTACCAGACATCATGCTGTTCGCCGGGTGAGAGATCGCTGTGAAGGACGGCAACCCGGCCGGGAAAGCGTTCGGCGAACCGCCGGATGGTCTGTGGCGTAAGTGCGATCTCCGGAACCAGGACGATGGCGCGTTTGCCCAGCGTGAGGGCATGGTCGAGGGCGGCCAGGTAGACCTCCGTCTTACCGCTGCCGGTGACCCCGTGGAGAAGAAATGTGCTGTGGCTGCCGGTTTCCAGTGAGGAGGCGATTTCGTCAACGGCGGCTTGCTGATCGGTCGTGAGGAGCGCCATTCCGCGGGGTGGATAGGATCGCCCGGCGAGAGGGTCGCGCAGGACCGTCTCATCGGAGACCGAGACGACGTGTTCCAGCTCGCGGCGAAGAGATGGCGTGAGTCCCGCTCGCCGAGCCTCGGCAAGGGTGAGCGACTCTGCTTCGAGGAGGGCATCAATGAGGGTGGCAATCTTGAGCCCCCGCTTCGATCCGGATGCGCGGTGTTCGTTCGCCAATTTGCCAGCGGTGCCGGGATGGGTAAGGCGGACGTTCGTGACCACCTTCGCTGAGACCGTGGGGCGAGCAAGCTTGTAGGTTCGGGCAACCATGCCGCGGCGAATAAGCGATGTAAGAGCGCGGGCCGAACCGGTTCCGGCCCTTCGTTTGAGGGCATCAACCTCGATCTCGCCCGCATCTGAGATCAGGCGCAACAGTTCGGTCTCGGGATCGGACAGGTCGCCAGTTTCTCCTTCGGCCCAGAAAGCACGCCGCACGTAAGTAAGAGGCCGGCGCTTGAAGCCGGCGGGGAGCAAGAGCGAGATGCAATCGAAGAGGGGTGCGAGGTAGTGGTCGCTCATCCAGGTCGCCAGCGCGACTCGGTCGGGGGAAATGAGCGGTTGCTCGTCAATGATATCCTCGAGGTCGCGGGCGTCCGCGAACGCCGGAGACTCGGTTACATCGACGACTATGCCCTGCAGGGTGCGGTTGCCCCAGGGCACATAAACCGCGTGTCCGGGCTCGAGATTCAGTCCTTCGGGGATGCGGTAGGTGAACGTTTGCCGAAGGGGCGCCGAGGCGTTTACGGCAACCTCGGCGTACATGAGGACAGGGTTGCGCGTCAGGGTGTGGTGGTCAAGGAGGATTCGTCGCGGGGCGACGGGCAGAGCTTACTTATCTTCTTCGGCGTCGTCGGGAGCGTCCTCGGCTGCAGTCTCCTCCGGGGCGGGCTCCTCATCAGGAACTTCTTCCGCAACCTCCTCCGATTCAGCTTCCGGCTCGTCCGGAGGGGCGTCGGCCTCATCGGTGGCTGCTTCCTCCGCGGGCTCTTCAGCGGAAGCTTCGGGCTCATCGCCTGC
>DAINRO010000019.1:31138-33863 GCA_036741795.1 Chloroflexota bacterium | reverse complement strand
TCTTCGACCGGCTCCTCTTCCTCGATAACGGGACGGGCGGTCAGTTCCTCGAAGCGTGAGCGCGAGCCGGCCTTGAGGCGAGCCGCCTTGCCGATGCGGTCGCGGAGGTAGTAGAGGCGGGCCTGGCGGACGCGGCCGACGCGGGTGACCTCAACCTTGTCGACGAGTGGCGAGTAGAAGGGGAACACGCGCTCGACGCCGATACCGTGGCTGACGCGGCGGACCGTGAAGCTGGAGTTGATCCCGCCGCGCTTGCGGCGGATGACTACACCCTCGAAGGCCTGGATGCGGCGGCGGTCGCCCTCAACGACAGTCGCGTGGACACGAACGGTGTCCCCAACGCGAAAATCGGGAATATTCTTGTTCGGTTTGAGTTCGATGTAAGAGGCTGCGTCCATAGTGACAACATTCACAGTCTATCGGCGAGGTCAGTCTGGGGCAAGACAGAAGAGCTAGCCGCTGTAGGTCCAGCCGGTGTAGCTGGAGGTTAGGGGCTCGGCCTCGAACGTGACGGCGCCGTCGAGGACTTCACCGACGACCAGGATGTGGTCGCCGATGGCCTGCACGTCGTGGAGGCTGCACTCGAACCAACCCATCGCAGCTTCCAGGATCGGGCAGCCGTTCTCCGTAGCTGTGGAGGCGACGCCATCGAGCTTGTAGTGGGTCTTGAGCCGTTCATCACCGCGCCGGCCCTGGACTTTCTGGCCGCTGAAGGGCTGGGCGAAGCGGCGGGCGAGGTCCATACTCGCCTCGTCCTGGGCCAGCAGGTTCACGGTGAAGAACTGGCGCTCCTGGATGTTCGCGAGAGTGTGAGAGGTCGGCTCGAATGAAACAGCGACAAGCCGCGGCTCGAACGACACCTGCATCACCCAGTCCGCCATCATCCCGTTCACGCGCCCATCGGGCTCGATGGAGCCGATGATGTACAGCCCGTACGGCATCTCGTGCATCACACGCTCGACTTCGGTGGCGAACATTACGTCAGTTAGTCTCCCGCATTTCCCGCACCGCCGCCAGCAGTTGGTCCACGTCCGACGCCGGCGCCGAGCAAGCGTTATTGGAGCAGACGTAGGCCGCCGGCGCTGGTTCCACCGGAAGCGACAGAGCCGCGAGCCGCTCGGCATCGCGGGCCGGGTCCAGCACCTGGACGAGCCGAGAGGCCTGGTTGAGTGACAGCGCGGCCTGGTGCAACCGTTCCACGGCCGACGCGGCCCCGACGATGTTGATCTCCAGCGGCGGGTGCAAGTACGAATCCACCGCCGCCGCGTACCCGGCTGCGAAGTAGCCCATCTGCCGATAAAGCAACACGAACGATTCGAGCGCGCGCTTCAGAGCCGCACCGTATGCAGGCTCTCGCGTCAAGTGCGACAACCGGAACAGCACCTGCGCGACGACCGCGTTCTCCTGCACCGACTTCTGGCGCTCCTGCAGCCGCCCAAGCCCCTGGTTCTCGGCGACGTCCCAGAAGCCGCCGGACTCCTTGTCCTCGAACTGGTCCAGCAGCAGGGCGGCCATTGCGCGCGCGCCATCCAGGTGCGACGAATCCCCCGTTACCTCGTAGGCATCCAGCATCGACAGTGCCGTGCGCGACTGGTCGGCGATCCATCCCGGCACGGCCGGTGATCCGGAGGCGTCGAGGTAGCGGTGCATAGTGCCATCAACGCGCAGCTTGCCAGTGATGAACGCCAGCGCGAACAGGGCAGTCTCCGCCAGCTCTGGCCGGTCCAGCGTCCACGACGCTTCGAGGTAGGCCGAGATCATCTCCGCGTTCCAGCTCGTGTAGCAGCGTCGATCGATGTACGGCTCCTCGAGCCCATCGCGACCCGCCGCGTCCAGTTTATAGAACTCCTCGTCCGCGTCTTGCGAGCCGTAAAAGTAGCCGTGCTCACGATCCCGCAGCTTCCAATCGACGTAAGCGATGATCCCCTCGGCGATCTCCCGGTGCTCCGCCTGGTTGCTGATCCGGTACAGTGCCAGAGCATTGCGGAGGAGGCCGGCTTCATCTTCAAGCATCTTCTCGTAGTGGGGCTCGCTCCAATCGCGGCGCGTGGCGTAGCGGAAGAAGCCGTTCCATTCTCGGTCGTAAACGTCTCCCGCGAACATCATTTCCAGCGTCTTGCGCGCCATGTGCAGAGGGTCCGGGTCCCCGGTTCGCCGGTGGGCGTAAAGCAGCAGGTCCAGCGCGTCCGTGTGGGGGAACTTCGGCGCCTCCCCGAACCCGCCGTAGAGGGGATCGTAGTGGTTCATTGTGCTGCGCAGGATGTCCCGGAAGATGTCGTCCGACAACTCACCCGCCTCCGCCTTGTAGACGTCGGCCCGCTGCTCCCGCAGTTCGATCGCCTTTTGCGTGATCTCGTCGCGGTTACTGACGAAGTGGGTGTAGACCTTCGGCAGCACTTCCTTCATTTGGTCGGGGGCGATATACGTGGCTCCGGCGAGCGTCTCGCCCTCGGGGGTCAGGAACGCTGTGGTTGGCCAGCCGCCCATGTTGTAGCGGGCGTTGATGTCCGGCCTCTCATCGTTGTCCACGCGCACCGGCACGAAGTGCTGGTTGATGAACGTGATCACACCCTCGTCGGAGTAAGTGGTCTCGTCCATGACGTGGCACCAGTGGCACCACACTGCAGAAAGCGACAGCAAGATCGGCTTGTTGGTGTCGCGAGACTGCTGGAAGGCGTCTTCGCCCCACTCTCGCCAGTCGATCTCGGCGGCGCGGTTGGGACGG
>DAINRO010000019.1:0-31038 GCA_036741795.1 Chloroflexota bacterium | reverse complement strand
ATCCGCACCGCCGCGTCTGACTTCGTGTAGACGTGCCCCCGCTCGATCAGGACAACAGTGTCCAGGTCCGCCGGATCGAATCCGTACTCCTGTCCCAGTTCGCGGGCGACATCCGACTGGAGAGAGGCGAAGCGAAAGCGTCCCGCTGGATCGTGACGGATGATGAACGTGGTGGACTGACTGCACAGGTTGCAGACGCCATCGAACAGGACGATCGGATGATCCACCGACACCGGACTACTTCGCGCCGGCGATCAGGTCGGCGATGATGTCGTACCGCCCGAAGCTGGGGACGAGGTACACCCCGCCTGCCTTCTCGCGGCAGAGGGCGATCATGTCTCGGGCCATCGCCGCGCCCTCGGCGGGACCGCCGGCTTCGCCAGCCTTTCGCATGCGGTCGCGGACTGCTTCCGGGAGGTACATGCCGGGGACTTCGGTGGCGAGGAATTCGGCGTGGCGGGGGTTGGCCAGGGGTAGGATGCCGATCATAATCGGCTTCTTGAACTTCGCGGCCGCGTCCAGGAACCGCTCAAGGATTTTCTCGTCGAAGACGTTCTGGGTCATAAAGAAGTCGCAGCCGGCCTCGACCTTTCGGCGCATAAGGCGGACTTCAGTCTCCAGCGGGTCGGCGTTGAGGTTGGCCGAGGCGCCGATGAAGAACTCGGCTTTGCCGGCGATGGACTTGCCGGTGAAGTCGACGCCGTCGTTTGCCATCTTGAGGAAGCGGATAAGGCCAACGGCGCTTACGTCCCAGACGCCAACGATGTCCGTGTAGCCGCCCACGGATGGCGGGTCGCCGCGGAGGCAGAGGATGCTGCGGATACCTAGGGCGTGGGCGCCGACCATGTCGCTGTGGATGGCCATCGCGTTGCGGTCGCGCGTCGTGTAGTGCATGACGATGTCCACGCCGAGCTCGTCCTTGAGCAGGAGGGACATGGCCAGCGGTGACATCCGGATCTTGGCCGTTGGGCTGTCACCGACGTTGATCGCGTCTGCGCCGGCGTCCCGCAGTAGGCGCGCGCCCTCGACCGCCTTGCGAGGGTTGAGGCCATGCGGCGGATCAACCTCCACGGTCATGACAAACTGGCCGGCCTGGACTTTGTCGCGGAAAGTGGTGGTGGCGGTGGTTGTTGCGGTCATGCTTCGGCTCAGATTACGGGAGTTTGTGCGGGATGGGCAAACTAACCACCTGGGTTAGCATCAGGCCTCTTATTAGCTCAAAGTCATTCTCCGGAATCTCGTGCAGTGCGCCCTGGAAGGCGAGGCGCCAGTGTTCGGGCGCCCACTTGTGAGTGAACTCGAGCGTGGGTCCGATTTCGCGGACGTCGAGGTATTGCTCCGGGGCGAGGACGATCAGCGGATTGACGGTGACGCGGAAGGGGTAGTCTTCGTTCGGCTTGTTGGGGCTGGTGAAGATGCGGGCGTGGTCCTCGAAGTACTCCGAAGTGATCTCCGCGATGCCGCCGAACCTCATGAGACCCTTGAGGTAGAAGACGATGTGGTCACCGGCTTTCATCCGGGCGACCTGGTTCCGGCGGGTGCTCTTGAAGCCGAAGACGTCCCAGCCACGGGACTCGGCGAGGCGGAAGTTGGCTTCGGAGCCGACTTTGATCCAGTAGGCCATGGTTTCAGGGCAAAGAGAAGCCCGGAGCCATTCTAGACTCCGGGCGAGTTTCTAAGTTGGATGGCGGTCAGGCGCCGCAGGCTTTGGCCTGGCCGCCACCGTCCGCTGTCTGGAAGGAGGTGCCGCAGGCGCAGGACTTCACGGCGTTGGGATTGTGGATCGTGAAGCCGGCCTTCATGAGGTCGTCCACGTAGTCGATCTCCGCGCCCTCGAGGAGGGGGGCGCTGTCCGGGTCGATGACCAGCTTCACGCCCTGGTCTTCCATTACGAGGTCATCGTCTTCGACGTCGCGGGCGAGAGCCATGCCGTACTGGTAGCCGGAGCAACCGCCGCCAACGACGAATACGCGGAGACCGGTTTCGACCGGAAGGCCCTTCTCTTCGAACATTGCCTTCGCCTTCTCGGCTGCCTTGTCACTGACGCTGATCATATTTGTACCCCGATCGAATAAAGGAAGTGACTACTTCTAAATTAAGGCTAGCAACGGGTAGAGAAGGTGTCAAGGAGAATCTAGACGTCGACCCCCACCGACCGAAGGTCATCCACGAACTGCTCGTAGCCAGTGAAGTGGAAGCCGCTCATGCCCAGGTCGGTTGCCGCAGTCGCGTAGGCGCGCGTGTCGTCCGTGAAGACAGATTCTCCCAGGGCGACACCCATGCGTTCGACAGCGAGTTGCCAGATCGCCGGATCGGGCTTGGCCATCTCCAGGTCGCCGGAGCCGAGGATGTCGTCGAACATCGCGACGAACTCGGGGTAGCGCTCGTTGAGGCGCGCGGTCATGCCGGGGATGGTGTTGGAGATGATTCCTACCTTGTATCCACCCTTGCGCAGCCTCCGGACGAGGTCGAGCATGTCCTGGTTGAGCGGACGCTCGGCCTGCTCGAAGGCGCTCCAGATCTCCTCGGCGCGGGTGCGGCCAACCCGCTCGGCGAGGGCCACGATGGCTGATTCGATCCATTCTTCGTTTGTGCAGGCGCCGACCTGGTGCTCGACGTACCGGCTCTCAACGTAAACGCACTTGAGGAGCGTCCTCTCTGGCAGATCGTGGATCTTCTCAAGGGCGGCGTGGTCGACGCCGTCCGCGTGCTTGAGGAGCACGCCACCGAAGTCGAAGAAGACTGCTTTGATCGTCATACTGGCGCCACCGCGGCGGGCTCAGCGCACGAGGCGGCGAGGCTGGAGATGGCGGTGGTGCGGCGGCCGACGGTCATCCAGTCGACGAAGCCGTTGGTGACGTAGCCGACTGAGATCCCGGTCTCCGGATCGCCCCACCCGATCTGGCCGCCTGCGCCGCCGTGGCCGAAGGCGCGAGGCGAGGCAACGCGTCCGAATCCACGCATGAACGACTGATCGTCGTCGCCGGCAACAATGATGCTAAGGCCGCGGTTGGCAGGGACTTTGAACACCCGGTCGGGCAACCGATTCCGCACCTGTAGCGCGAATTCGATCGTCTCCGCCTTGAGCACCCGCGCTCCGTCTCGTGTCTCTCCGCCATTGAGGAGGACCTGGTAGAACATCGCGAGGTCAGCGGCGCTCGCCACGCCGCCAGCGCCTGGGATCCCGGCGTGGATCGTCTCCGGGTTGGCGAAGTTCCGCACGGCCTCGGGCGTGACCTCGCCCCAGCCTCCGGGGGGCTCCGTCTCATCGCCGACCCACTCGACTTTCGCGTAGCGGGACAGTTGCTCATCGGGCAACCCCACGAACAGCTCGGGCAGACCCATGGGCACGGTGATCCGTTCGCGGATGTACTCGCGGAAGTCCTGGCCAGTCCGGCTGTGGATGATCTCCGCCAGCACCCAGTGCGCCGAGGTCGGGTGATACTCGAATCGGGTGCCCGGCTCCCAGTTCAGACGCCAGCGCGAGAAGGCGTCGAGGCGCGCTCCCCGGTCGCCCCAGAGCTCGCGGCGGAACGGCGCCTGGGGGAAGCCGCTCGTGTGGAGCAGCACCTGCTCCACGGTGATGACTTCTTTGCCGTTGGTCCCGAACTCGGGGATGATGTCGGCCACCTTCTCGTCGAGACCCAGCCTGTTGTCCTCGAAAAGCGTCCAGATGGCGGCGGCAACTACGGCCTTGGTGCAGGAGAAGATGCAGAACAGGCTGTCGTCCCCGACGGCCCGTTCGCCCTGGCCATGGATGGCGCTGCCGAAACTTCGCATCCCTGCGATCAACCCGTTCCGCGCGACGGCAACCTGGCACCCCGGCAGCACCCCTTGCTCTATGTCCCGCTCTGCTCGCGCGAAGACCGCATCGAGGCGGGCAGACTCGATACCGACGTCCTCCGGACGAGCGGCGAAATGTTCATTTCCCAGCATGTGTCCCTCCGCAGGCGATTATAGCGGGAGTACGGAGGATGGGTGGTCGCTGGACCAGGCCGTTACTCCTCGCCGTTGCGAATCTTAGCTGGAAGGGTGGCCTTGATCTTCCGCACGTGCCAAAGATGCTCGAGGTCGTGGCGGGCCAGTTCACCGGCGATCGTGGCGGCCGAGATCTCGCCACGATAAGGATGGCTCGCCGTAGCATCCCAGTCGGACGATGTGAGGCTCCAGAGAAGGCTCACCAGCTCGCGGCGATTGTCACGGAACTCATCCAGTACGTCGTCGAGGTCGCATGTCCGGTAATCGCGCTCCATCAACAGCACATCGATGTCTTGCGCGGGGAGCTTGCCGCGTCCGCGGAAGAGCAAGTGGGTGATCTGTGCCAATGCGAGTTCGCTCGCATCGCGGACGTGCGCAGCGATCTCCTTGATCGACGGCTCGTCTTCCGCCGGGCGCCAGGTCAGTGTCTCGTCGTCGAGGCCGTAGATCTCGGTCAGGAAGGAGTTACCGGCCTCACGCAGGGCCTTCATGGCCCAGCCCTGGGGGTCGCTATCGGGAAGTTGCACGCAACGATTGTAGCCGTCGCGTCGCTCGATTGGCGCGTCTTTGCCCACGAAGTGACCGGCTCTTACGATAGTTGCGATGAGCCCCGAATCCCTCCCCTACGCCCTCCTCATAGTCCTCGTCGAGTTCACGGTCGGCGGCCTCTGGGTGCTCGCCCTGTGCGACGCCCGTGGCAATGCCGCGTCATCGTTCATCAAGTTCGGGGCCGTCCTCACCCTGACCATGGCGGCGCTGACCTTCATCGTCGCGACGCAGGTCAACATCGGCGACGAGGTGGACGGTTACCCGCTGGACTCCGACCGCATCCACGAAGTGCAGATCGCCCTGGCCGCAGTATTCGCCCTGTCGGGGCTGTACGCTGCGGCCACCATAAGTGAGCACCGCATCCCCGGCCTCGTGTTCGCCGCCCTGGGGTCAGTAGCCGGATTGGCCGCCATTGGCCTGCTGGCGACCGTGATCTCTGTCCCCACCTGGGGCTTCGCCCTCGTCTTCGCCAGCCTGGTCATCGGCGCGCTTGCCGTCGGCGCGGTGTCGATGGGGATGATCCTCGGCCACTGGTACCTCGTGACGCCACGCCTGCCCGAGGCCCCCCTTCGCGAGATGACCGGCCTCCTGCTGGTCGTCATGGTCCTCCAGGCCGTGCTAATCGCCGCCTCCCTCGCCCTCCCCCGCGACACGATCGAAAGCTCGGTGACGACTCCCATCCTCGAGAACCCCTTCCTCTGGATGCGCATCGGCTTCGGCCTCGCCTTCCCCGCGCTCCTTGTCTGGATGGCCTACGACTCAAGCGGCGCGAGGGCCATGCAGTCCGCCACGGGCCTCCTCTACATCGCCATGGCCCTGGTCCTCTGCGGCGAAGTCGTCGCCAAGGGCCTAATGTTCGCCTCAGCGGTGCCAAACTAGCGTATTATCTTGACTTGCCAGAACGAACGAACGTAGCGGAGTGCTTTAGCCCTCCACAAATCGCGAAGGAGCCCCCAATGGCCGAAGGCAACACGGAAACACGGACTCTAAAAGTGGGCGACGCGGCCCCGGACTTCGAACTACGGGATGAACAGCGGCAGCCATTCAAGCTGAGCGACAACAAGGGCAAGGACGTCGTCCTCAATTTCTTCCCCGCCGCCTTCTCCGGCGTCTGCAGCCAGCAGATGCCTCGTATCGAGGAGCAGCGCCAGATGTTTGGTGACCACACGGTCGTTGTCGGGATCAGCACCGACGCCACGGCGTCGCTGGACGCTTTCAAGAAACTGATGGACATCAACTTTCCGCTCCTCAGCGACTTCTGGCCCCACGGCAAAGTTGCCGAGGCCTACGGCGTCTTCCTCCCCGTTGGCGTCGCGGAACGGGCCGTCATCGGCATCGACGCCGAGGGCACCGTGAAGTACATCGACGTCCACCCCATCCTCGAGATCCCGGACCTCACCGCCTGCGCCTCGGCGCTCGGTAAGTAGGAGGCGAACGATGACGATCGACTTTGGCTGGTTCCTGCCCAGCATGGGCGACGCCGAGATCATCGGTCCGCCCACCCGCGAGGCGTCGCTGGACTATCTCGTGGATGTGGCGAAAGCCGCCGAGGACTCCGGCTTCAACTTCGCTCTCATCCCGGTCGGCACCACCTGTCAGGACGCCTGGCTCGTCGCCGGCATGGTCGGCGCGCGCACAGAGCGCCTCAAGTTCCTGGTGGCAATGCGGCCCGGTTTCGTCGCGCCAAACGTCGCCGCCAAGATGTCCAACACGCTCGATCAGCAGCTCAAGGGTCGCGTCCTGATCAACGTCGTGACGGGCGGCTTCCCCGCTGAACTCAACGCCGACGGCGACTTCCTGGACCACGATGAGCGCTACGACCGAACGCAGGAGTTCATGCAGGTGGTGCGCAAGGCGTGGACCGGCGAGAAGGGCTGGGACCACGATGGCAAGTACTTCAAGGTCGTCGGCGGCAACGTTTTCCCGCGGCCGTACCAGCACCCCCACCCACCGTTCTACTTCGGCGGCGCCTCGGACGCCGCCAAGAAGGTGGGCGCCGAAGAGACCGACTACTACCTGCTCTGGGGCGAGACCGTGGAGATGGTGCGCGAGCGCATCGAAGAGATGAAGGTCCTCGCGAGCGAAGCGGGCCGGACCCTCAAGTTCGGCCTCCGCATCCACGTCGTCGCCCGCGAAACCGACGACGAGGCCCGCGCCGCCGCCGACCACCTCGTCTCCGAGATCCCGGACCGCTTTCAAAGCATGGTCGACAAGATTCACACGAAGGGCGAGTCCGAAGGCGAGAAGCGTCAGCGCGAACTGGTGAAGTCCGCCGAGGACGGCTGGCTGACCGACCACCTCTGGGCCGGCATCGGCAAGGCCCGCCTTGGCGTCGGCACAGCCCTCGTCGGTTCCGGCGAGAGCATCGCCCACTGCCTGGACGAGTACGTGGACCTCGGCATCGACACCTTCATCCTCTCCGGCTACCCGCACCTGGAGGAGGCCCAGCGCTTCGGCAGGTTCGTGATGCCGCACTTCGCAGGGAGGACGACGACGAGCGCCGCGCTCGCCGCCTGAACCGCGAAATGGAGCGCGAGTCCAGCACGAAGCTGGACGGGTCCCTGGACCAGGCCATCGAAGAGGCCCTTGAAGAGACGTTGGCGCTAGCGCGGTTCGACGGCGTGATCCGCGCTGTCGGAATCTCCGGCAGCCCCAGGAGCCCGTCGAAATCGAAGGCACTGCTGCAACGACTGATGGAATCGCTGGAGCGCTACGGCGCCGAGACGAAGATCATCGACCTCGCGATGATGCCGGCGGAGGCCCTGGTGGCGCGCGGAGACTCAGGCGAAGTCGACGACGCGCTCGCCGTCATCGGTCAGGCCGACATTATCGCCGCCGCCTCCCCGACCTACCGAGCGCTCTACACGGGGGTCCTCAAATGTTTCTTTGACCTGATGCCCCAGGGCCACCTGGTCGGCAAGGTGTGCATCGGGTTGCAGACCGGGATCGCGCCACAACACGCTCTATCCGCTGAGTACGGCTTCCGCCCCCTCTTCGCGAGCCTCGAAGGAACGCCCCAGGCTGTGCTTTACGCGACCGACTATGAATTCGAAGGGAGCGAACCTTGCGCGGAGCTGAAGGAGAAGGTTCGGAACATTGCGGACGCCGCAGTTGGCGCTGCGGGCTAGTCCAGCTGTCATTCCGAGCGCCGGGACGTCCGCCAACAGCGACGAACTACTTCGCGAGGAATCTGGGCGGGGCAGGGGGACCCAGCCTCGACTACTACCCCTCGTCCTCGACCGTGAACTCCTCTCTCAGTCCCTGGTTGAAGTGCGAAACGTCTTCGCCGTCGATCTCATCCACGATGTTGCAAAGGAGGACATAGCGGCCCGCATCCAACTCGTAAGTCCGCCCCGTACTGTCGCCGTCTTCGATATCGTCGATCTCTTGCTCA
Source organism: Chloroflexota bacterium (assembly GCA_036741795.1). Classification (GTDB taxonomy): domain Bacteria; phylum Chloroflexota; class Dehalococcoidia; order SM23-28-2; family RBG-16-64-32; genus DATKKM01. Next base: position 23,117 of record DAINRO010000019.1, on the reverse strand, counting down.
ACGTCGAGGTCCGCGGCGTCCTCATCGAAGGAACCGTCGTCTTTGACCGGCAGTTCGTCCAGTTCGATGTCCGTCCTGACCACCAGCAGCTCGTGCGTCTCCTCCCCGTCGTTCTGGATGGAGATTTCGATGGGGCCTTCTGGCACCGAACCCGGATCCACGCCAATCTCCCACTCCGTGATTCTGACGTCGATTGAGCCTCCTTCGCCGGTGTCGCCGCAAGCGGCGAGGAGAAGAGGGATGGAAAGCGCGCCTGCGCCGATCAGTAGCCTCACGGGGGAGCTCCTTTCGAATCCGCTGGACACCCGCCGATTATGGCACGCGCCGAAACGCCGCGGCACCGTCAACTTGTTGATGACTCATCCTCCTACTCAGCACTCGGCACTAAGCACTAAGCACTCTCCCCATAGTCCTGCCACGGTCCATCACGCTTGCGCACGGCTTCCCGGAACCCCTCCTGCATCGCCGCGTCGCGCCAGGCGATGCCCTCCGGCGTATGCCGCGCGATCCCGTCGAAAAACGTGCCCATCATCTGCGTCGTTCGCAGCCCCATGTTCTCGTATGCCTGGTTCACCAGCACCTTACTCATCGCCAGTTGGTTCGAGGGGATCGTCGCCAGCCGCGCCGCCATCTCGTCCACCACACCCGCCAGCTCGCCCTCCGGCAAGGCCGCCGACACCAGCCCCAGCTTCTCCGCCTCCGTCCCCGTCAGCGACTGCCCGGTCAGCATCAGCCGCTTGGCGTGCTCCAATCCCAGCCGGTACACCCACATCACCGTCGTCGGCTCGCCCCACACGCGGGCCGGTGGATACCCGATCTGAGCGTCCTCGGCCATGTAAATGAGGTCCGAGCAGAGCGCCATGTCCGTGCCGCCGCCGACGCACCAACCGTGCACCTGGGCGATCACCGGCTTCGGGCTCTCCCACAGCGACATGAACGCCCGCACGTTGCGCGACATCCCCTGGTAATCGCGGACGGGATCCCATTGGCCAGCCGCAGCGCGCTGGGTCGCGTCTTCGGCCTTGGTTCCCCAATCGAGGTCGTATCCGGCACAAAAGGCTCGGCCCGCGCCGCAGAGAATGATGACCCTGACGCGTGGATCGGCGTTGGCGTCCGCGACCGCCTGGCGCAGCTCAGCGGTCATCGCGGCGTTGATGGCGTTGAGGCGCTCAGGACGGTTCAGTGTGATGCGGGCGATCTTTTCCGACGCCGCATAAAGAAGTGTTTCGAACGGCATGGGCACATTGTAGGGGCGCAGCAACTTGTGCGCTGGGTGAAAGCGCCCCTTGGGTTGTGAGTTGCTGCGCCCCTACACGGTGGGTGTGCTACTGCAGGTGGTTGTTGCTTTCGCGTGCCGCCTTGCGCAAGTCGCGGGCGGTGCGGTCCGCGATGTCTTCGACGTTCTCGGCCACGTCCGAGGCTTCCCTTGCGGCGCGGGCGGCGACGGTGCGGCCGGCGTTGGCCGTGGCCATCGCGGTCTGGCGGTTGGCGTCGTTCATCCGTTCCCAGATGCTGCGGGTGCCAGCGGCGGTGTCGCGGAGGTCATCAACCATTGTGCGGGCGATCTCCATGCGGCGGCGGAACCTGCGGTTCCACATCGCGAGAATCTCAAGGTTGATGCGGCCGAGGTCGGCGGGCCGGTCGAGCCACTGCTGGAACACGTCGATGCGCTCTTCCTGGGTGCGCTCCGTTTCGTCGATGGCCATGCGGTTCATCCGGTACAAGCGCTCGTTCGCGGCGCGCATGATGTCCACGAACGCGGTGTAATTGCCGCGGACGCCCTCGGCGATGTTGTCGGTTGTTCGGGTGTTGATTGGCATGGCTCTCCTTTACCTGGCCCCGCTGAGGGCGCGGACCAACTGCTTCTTGTTCATCTGTGAGCGCCCCTGGATGTCCTGCCGCTTCGCGCGCTCGTACAGATCGTCGCGGGTCATCTGATCGAGCTTGCCGCGATTGCCGGTGGTGCGAGATGTCGCACTGCGAGTGGTGGTCTTCGCTCGGGCCGTCGCTCCGTTCTTGCGCGCTGCGGTGGCCCCGTTCTTGCGCGTCGTGCGGCTGCGTCGGCTTGCCGTTGTAGAACGGGTGCCCGTTCGCGTGGCGGTCGTCGGCTGTCCCTGCCGGGCCGATGCCGCGGGACGGACGAGGCGGGGGCGCGCCGCTTCGAGCTGGGCCCCGATCTCCTCGAGGCGGGCACGTCCGAGTTCGGCGGCCCGCGGGAACATCTGGGACTCTTCTTCCGTCATGTGCTCCGTTACCGTAGCGATCAGGACCTGGAACTTGGCCTCGAGTTGGCTGTTGCGCGCGTCCATCTCCGCCAGTTCCTGCATCAGCAAGTCGGCGGCGTGGTGCTCTTCCTCAGCGTGACCGACGAGGTCCTTCATGCCGGCGCGCTCCATGGCCGGATATAAGATTTCCTCTTCGAGCTGGGCGTGAAGCATGAGCTCGGCGATAGCCTCGTCGACGATCGCCTTGCGGGTGCTCAAGTCCGTGTTCTCGTCGAACTGGCGGAATAGGTCGCGGACCAACAAATGGTCGCGGCGCAATAGTGATAGGGCGTCCATGGGGAATCCTCCTGTGCGGGGTGCTCTCTTCTTCGCAGGTACGTCGTACAGTCTCTTACGTTGGGACTTGCGCCGCCGGTAACGCCCGTGCGACAGGCCATTTCATCCGCATTACAGACGAGCAATCCCTCGGGCGCCCGGTCAACTGTCATCCCGTGGCAACAGGATCTGGTGGAGGCGGGGCCGACGGTGCCTCGGCGTTCGACCGACTGTCATCTGCCCACCCTTGGCGAATGCCCCGCGCCCTACAATGCGGGTGTGTACCTCCGCCACATCCACGACTGGGATCTGACCCCCACCGAGGCCATCGCCCTCCAGTCCCGACTCGCGCCGCAGGTCGTGCGCGACGGCAATCCCGGCGCCGTCCGCCTCGTCGCGGCGGCCGACGTTGCATACGTCGAGCGCGCACCCGCCTGGGCAGCGAGCACAGCGCGGGCCGCGGTCGTTGTGATGTCGTACCCGGCACTGGAGGTCGTGGAAGAACGCGTCGTCCAGACCCGGGTGACGTTCCCATATGTCCCTGGCCTACTGTCATTCCGCGAGATCCCTGCCCTGGCGACGGCGCTGGAGCAAGTGGAGTCCGCGCCGGACCTCCTCCTCGTTGACGGCCAGGGCCACGCCCACCCGCGCCGGCTAGGAATTGCCAGCCACCTCGGTCTCCTTGTCGAAATCCCCACCATCGGCTGCGCCAAGAGCCGCCTCTGCGGCGAAGCGTCGGAACCAGGACGAGACCGCGCCGCCACCACGCCCCTGATCGACAAGAGCGAACAAATCGGCGCTGTCGTCCGGACCAAGGACGGCGTAAAGCCGCTGTACATCTCCACCGGCCACATGATCGCCCTCGATTCCGCCGTCGACTGGGTCCTCCGCCTCACCACCACCCGCCGCCTCCCGGAACCGGCACGCCTGGCAGACCTTCTCAGCAAGGGAAAACAACCCGCGTAGGGGCGAAGCACGCTTCGCCCCTACGCGACGTCGCTCACACCGGTAGTGGGTCCGCTGCTGCTACACTGTCGGTGCGCTGTGGAGAACTTCTCCGGGGTCGGCAGGCCTCGCTGCAGGAAGGGGCCTCTGCCGGGGCCACCTCCCAGCGCCTCTTGCAAACTGACCCACTTTCCTCGCGCCTATCACCTAACACCTAACACCCCATAAACTAACTCCCAGCGGAGACATCGATTGCAAGAAACCCGGCAGACCCTCAACGAAATCATCGAGCGCGTCGATCACGTCCTCCGCCGTCTTTGACGTCCCCGCACTAGAAGCCGAGATATCACGCATCGAAGCCGAGTCCGCCGAGGCCGGCTTCTGGGACGATCAGCAGAAGGCACAGGCTGCCATGCGCCGCCTCTCCGACCTCAAAGAGCAGGTCGCGTCTTGGCGCACCGTCGAAACCGGCGCCCGAGACGCCGCCGACCTCCTCACCCTCGCCGAGTCCGAGTCTGACGCCGAGACCGCCCAGGCGGTGGCTGCCGACGTCGCCCGTCTCAACGAGCAGGTCGAGGCGATGGAACTGGAACTCGCCTTCTCCGGCGAATATGACCGCCGCCCCGCGATCATGGCGATCCACGCCGGCGCGGGTGGCACCGACGCCCAGGACTGGGCGGAGATGCTCCTCCGCATGTACCTGCGCTGGGCCGACAAGCACAAGTTCCGGACGAGCGTGCTCGACATCATGCCGGGCGAGGAAGCCGGCATTAAGTCCGCCACCATCGAGATCGACGGCCGCAACGCCTACGGCAACCTCAAGGGCGAGCGCGGCGTCCACCGCCTCGTCCGCATCTCCCCCTACGACTCCTCGAAGTCCCGCCACACCGCCTTCGCCCTCGCCGAGGTCATGCCCGAGGCCGAGAGCGAGGCCGAGGTCGAGATCAACCCCGACGACCTCCGCATCGACACCTTTAACGCCGGCGGCGCGGGCGGCCAGAACGTCCAGAAGAACGACAACGCCGTCCGCATCACCCACCTGCCCACGGGCATCGTCGCCACCTGCCAGGACGAACGCTCCCAGCTCAAAAACAAGAACAAGGCGATGGCCGTCCTCCGCTCCCGCCTCCTCGAACGCGAGTTGGCGAAACAGGCCGAGGAACAGGCCAAGATCAAGGGCCAGCACGTCTCCGCCGAGTGGGGTAACCAGATCCGGTCCTATGTACTCCACCCGTATAAGATGGTGAAGGACCTCCGCACCCAGTACGAAACCAGCGACGCCGAAGGCGTCCTCGACGGAGACCTCGACGAGCTACTACGTGCCTACCAAAAAGCAACTATCGGCGATTAGCCTGGCGCTTGCTGCCGTGGCAGTGGGGCTGCTGTTCGTCGCCCCCGCGATCGCCCAGACCGGCCCGTCGGTCACTGACGAAGGCGTCGAGAACAACTTCCCGGACGGCATGGTCTTCCGGATGTCCGCATCCAGCGACGCTGTGATCGAGGACGTCCGCCTCCGTTACAAGGTCCTCCCCGACGGCACCGCCGCCAACGGAGTCCCCGACTTCGACCCCGCCACAACCGTCCACACCGAGTTCATCCTTGGCGGCACGGACGTGTACCTCCCGCCGGGAACGGTCGTCGAGTACCACTGGGAGGTCACCGACGCCAGCGGCGCCACCGCCGAGACGGCGGAGCAGACCTTCTTCTTCGACGACGTCCGCTTCGAGTGGCAAACGGTCGAGGGCGAAAACGTCACCATCTACTACTACTCCGGCTCCGAGGGCGACGCCCAGGATATGCACGCCGTGGCGCTGGAATCCCTGGCCGAGATGACCGCTCTTGTCGATATCGTCGAGATCCCCTTCCCCGTCCAGGTCTGGATCTACGACTCCACGGACGACATGCGCGACGCCCTCCAGCGCCGCAGCGAGTCCTACGAGAGCCAGGTGATCACCGCCGGTGTCCGCGTCGCCACGAACACCGTCCTCGTCCTCGGCAACGCCTCCTTCGACACCTTGCGCCACGAGCTCACCCACGTCGTCACCGCCGAGGCCGGCGAGAGCGCCCTCGGCACCCTCCCCGCCTGGCTGGACGAGGGCACCGCCGTCTACGGCCAGGACGACCCCGGCGGCTTCAAGTCCGCCGTCGACCGCGCCATCGACCGCGGCAACGTCCTCTCCGTCCGCGAGATCAGCGCCTACCCAGGTGATCCCGAAAAGGTCGGCCTCTTTTACGGCCAGGGCTGGTCTCTCGTCAGCTATCTCGTCGATACCTACGGCGAGCCCAAGTTCGGCAACTTATTCGCGATCATCAAGGCTGGGAATCGCATCGATGACGCCCTCGAAACCGTCTACGGCTTCGACCAGGACGGCCTCGAAGACGAATGGCGCGAAGCCAACGACCTCCCCCCGCGCGAAACCCCCGAACCGGCTCCGCAAGACAGTGACGCGCCCTCATCCGCCTCGCAGGACGACGACGATGGCGGGTCAGACATCGCCACAATCCTCATCATCGCTCTGGTGATACTAGCCCTCGCCGGCGGCATCGCCGCGCTCGGCATCACCATCGCGCGACGCCTCTAACTTCCAACTTCGATCACTGGAATCCCGGACTGGTCGAACTCCCGCATCCGCTCCGGCCCCAGTTCCTCCAGCCGCGCCAGCGTCGCCTCTACCGCCTCCACCAGCGCCTCCACGTCCACACCCATCGTCACCGGCCGGTACGGCGCCAGCAGCCGCGGCGCATCGCCCAGCACCTTCATCACCCCCGCGTAATTACCGCGCAGCAGGTGGTGGTACCCCGCCGCCGCCTTGATCAGCCCCTGGTAGAAGTTGGCCAGCGTCGAATCGTCGCCCTTCGGCCCGGTCTCCCGCCAGATGTCCTCCAGCGTCTCGTGGCAGTCGTAAAAACGCCACGAATTGAACTGGTCGATCGCCTCGGCAAACCCCGGAGGAGCATCAACAGTCACGCCGCCGTTACCATTGACGATTCACCATTTACTATTCACCATTAAGCCAGGCACTTCGGCATTTCGCCGTTGTTGTAAGTGATCATGTCGGGCATGACGCTGGGCATCGGGATGGGTGCGCCGAGGGGCTCGCCCCGAAGCTCGCTGTACGCCCGGTGCAGGTTCGCGACGAAACGCTCCCGGTCGTGCCACTCCCCGAAACGCCCCAGGTCCGTGTCCATCGCCACCGCCAGCGGCGTCGCCCCCGCCTCGAACCCCGCCTTCGCCGTCGACTCCACGAAGCGTATGTAGTCCTCGACCTGGCCGAACACCTCCGGCCCGCAGACCGGCCCGTGACCCGGCACTATCGTCTCCGCGCCCAGCCCCCGCAGCGTCGAGATCGACGCCAGCGAGCCCGCCAGCGACCCGAAAATGAAGAACGGAGTTCCGCCGTTGAAGACAGTATCGCCGGTGAAGAGAAGCTTGCGCTCCGGCACCCAGGCGACGATGTCGTTGCTCGTGTGCGCCGGCCCCACGTAGATCAGCTCCACCCGCAGGTCGCCGACGTAGATCACCAGCCGCTCTTCGAACGTCACGTTAGGCGGCGTCACTACGATCTCCCCCCAGTCGACATAAGGCCACAGCGCCGTCGTCCCCAGCCCCGTCGCGATCACCTCCTCTCGGCACTTCTCGTGCCCAATGATGGTGACGCCCGGCCCGAAAACAAAGTTCCCGTGCGTGTGGTCTCCGTGGTGATGCGTATTCACCAGCGTCCGCACCGCCCGCGATCCCGCCGTTCGCGCTACCGCATCCCGGAAAGCCTCCGACCGCCGCACAGTAAAGCACGTGTCGATGGCGGTAACCGAATCACCACCCAGCAGGAACCCCGCATTGTTCAATCCCCAGCCGCCATGCAGCTGGATGTAGGCGAAGATGCCGGGGCTTACTTCTTCAAGGGTAGGATCGGGAACGGCAGCATCATTCATGGCGCAAAGTCTAGCACCGGAGAGAGAACCAGGCCTGTCATCCTGACGCGTCAGGATCTGGTGGGGGGCGGGGGCGAACCAGGCCCGTTCATCCACCCCGCCCCGGATTCTGCGCGAAGCGGCGCCCACCGCCGAGCGGAACAATCGGCGCGCAGAATGACAGCCCCTTTTACTATTTTCCATTTACTCTTTACTATTCCTTCCATGTTTGTAGCGATGAACCGGTTCCAGGTGGTGGAGGGCAAGGGGGAAGAGTTCGAGCGTATCTGGCGCGAGCGCGAGACCAACCTTCAGGGCACCGCCGGCTTCGTCCGCTTCGCCCTCCTCAAGTCCGAGATGTCCCCCGGCGAGTACATCTCCCACAGCACCTGGAAAGACCGCGCCTCCTTCATGGCCTGGATGAACAGTCCGGCCTTCGCCTCCGGCCACCGCCAGGGCTCCCTCTCCGGCATCCTGCAAGGCCCGCCGATGCCGTCGATGTTCGAAGCCGTACTCGAAGAAGAAGCGGGGTAGCCGCCAGGTCTCAGCACTCTGCACCAGGCACTAGACACTCCCAACTGTGCATTTGTGGATGATGTGGATAACTCCCTAGGCACCCTCAAGCGCACACGAGATACTCCCGTCAGCTTCTCGAACCGAGCAGTCGGGGACGGAGCGAAGGACTCGCGGAGACCAAAGGGCGACCAGCGGCGACCACGAGACCGGAGCACCGGCAACCGGCAGTGACGACGGGGAGCTACTTTTTTGCCCGGTGACTCGCGCTGGGACGCTCCCACTCCTCTCCCCGCCAGACCTGATGCCACAGGATGACAACCAGGCGGCGGAAAATTTTGCTCTTCACTCTTTACTCTTCCGCCCTGTGGGTTTGTGGGCAATGTGGACAACCCGCTAGGCACCCCCAGGCACACACGAGATACTCCCGTCAGCTTCTCGAACCGGGCTGCTGGTGACGGGGGCGAAGGACTCGCGAGAGGGACGGGGCAACCCGGACCAATCGAGGAGACCGGAGTTCCAGGATCCGCGGCAACGACGGGAAGCTATTTCTTTGCCCGGTGCGAGGAGCGGAGCCAGCAGCCAGGCTCGATCTCCCCGATCCTGTCATCCCGCAACAGCGGGATCTGGCGGGGGAGGGTAACGGACTGCCTGCCCAGGGGCTTGTCGCTGCTCCTGGGTTCTCGGCTCTCAACTCCCCCTGTGAAAACGTGGATGGTGTGGACAACACCGTTGCCACCCTGGAACCGCCCGCGCAATACTCCATCTAGCTTCTCGAGGCGAGCCGAACCAGCCGAAGGAAGGGACTTACGGAGCAGAAGGGGCATCCCAGACGCGCCCGCGAGACCTGGACCGAAGCCGGAGCGACAAGTCCCGAGAAGCCTTTTTCTTGTCCCCACCATGTCATTCCGGCGAAAGCCGGAATCCATGACAGGCTCGATCTCAGCATCTGAGATAATCCTCACAGTGAATTCTCCCCCCGATCTCAATTCCCTCGTCACCGCCGCCCTCGCCGAAGACGGCGCTGATCGCGACATCACCACCCTCGCCCTCGTCCCGCCCGCCCAGCAGGGGAGCGCCACGTTCATCGCCAAGGCCGAAGGCGTCATCGCCGGCTTCGAAGCCGTAGCCGAGACCTTACGGCAAGTCGACTCCGCCCTCATCCTCGACATCCAGGTGCAGGACGGTGCGAAAGTCGCACCCGGCGACATCATCGCCACGGTCAGCGGCCCCCTCGCCGGAATCCTCGCCGCCGAGCGCACCGCGCTCAACTTCCTGGGTCACCTCAGCGGCGTCGCCACCGCCGCCAGCCAGGTCGTCCGCGCCATCGAGGGCACCGGCTGTCGCCTCCGCGACACCCGCAAGACCATCCCCGGCCTCCGCCTGCTGGAGAAGCAGGCCGCCGCGGCTGGAGGCGCCGCCAACCACCGCATCGGCCTCCACGACGCCGTCCTAATCAAGGACAACCACCTCGCCGCCGTCCGCGACCGAGACCTCGGCATCGCCGACGCCATCCTTCTCGCCCGAGACGTCAATCCCGGTGTCAAGATCGAGGTCGAGGTCACCACCCTCGCGGAGGCGCAAGAAGCAGCCGAAGTTGGCGCCGACGAACTCCTCCTCGACAACATGCCCCCCGCCCACGTCCGCGAGATCGTGCTGGCGCTCGGCGAAAACCGCCCCCTCCTCGAGGCATCCGGCAACATCACGCTGGATAACGCCCGGGAATACGCCGAGACGGGCGTCGACTTCATCTCGATGGGCGCAATCACGCATTCCGCCCCGGCGCTGGACATCAGCCTCGAGGTTGAACCAGTCCCCTAGGCGCCCAACTCTCTACTCTCCACTCACTACTCTCTACTTTTCCCCCGCCGCGGCCGCTCCATCTCCCCGCTGTCCACCACCACCGTCACAGGCCCGTCGTTGACCAGCGCCACCGACATCTTCGCCCCGAAAACCCCCGTCTGCACCGCCACCCCCAGGTCCCGCAGCGCACATGCGAACGCCTCCACTACCGGTTCCGCTACCTCGGGCCGCGCCGCGCCCACGAAGCTCGGACGCCGGCCCCTGCGCGTGTCCGCCAGCAGCGTAAACTGGCTCACTGCCAGCGCCTCGCCGCCCGTATCGAGCAGCGACAGGTTGAACTTGCCCTCGGCGTCGGAGAACACCCGCATCTCGGCGCACTTGCGCGCCATCTGGGTCGCGGTGGAGGCATCGTCGCCATCGGCGACGCCTACAAGCAGCAGAAGCCCGGGTCCAATGGCGGCCACCTCCGAGCCATCAACCGATACGGAAGCGGATGTCACGCGTTGCAGGACGATGCGCACTTCGCGCGTCCCACTCTAGTCGACGGCGGCTTCGACTTTAGAGCTGGTGTCTGGCTTAGAGTCAGAGTCGGACTTCGGCGAAGAGCCGTTCGTGACGCTGTCGACGCTGGGCGTGTCCTGGCGGACAGACGACTTGCGATTGTCCGTGCTGTAGAAGCCGCTGCCCTTGAAGATCACCGCCGGTCGGCTGATCAGGCGGTTCGCGATCGCCCCGCACTCGCACTTCTGGCGCGTGGGGGCGCTGAAGCTCTCCGTCCGCTCGTATTCGTGACCCTTGCTGCAGCGATATTCGTAGACCGGCAAGTTTGTGACCCTCCTCGGGGTGTAACGAAAGCCGCCCGCCGGGCGGGCAGCTACTTGTATCTTAGCGTTTGCTCAGGGAGGCTGGCAAGGAGTGGCTGCGTGATGCTCGACCGAAAGAATAGTGCGTGTGTATACTATTCGTTCGGACACTAAATCAGGAGCGATTTCTCTTTGGCAACACCCGTATCTATGAAAGCCCTACTGGAGGCTGGCGTTCACTTCGGCCACCAGACCCGCCGCTGGAACCCGAAGATGCGCAAGTTCATCTTCACCGAGCGTAACGGCATCCACATCCTTGACCTGCAGCAAACCGTGGGACTCCTCGAGGACGCCTGCACCTATGTACGCGACCTCGTCGCCAACGGCGGCACCATCCTCTTCGTCGGCACGAAGCGCCAGGCGCAAGAGTCGATCGAGACGGAGGCCCGCCGCTGCGGGATGCCGTTCGTGGTCACTCGCTGGCTCGGCGGCACCGTAACGAACTTCCAGACGATCCAGGGACGGATCGACCACCTGGTGCGCCTCGAAGACTCCAGGGCGCGCGGCGAGTTCGAGGCCCTGGCCAAGAAGGAGCGGCTCAAGCGCGAGGAAGAGATCGTGCGGTTGAACCGCTACCTCGGCGGCATCAAAGAGATGACCGCGCTCCCCTCCGCCCTCTACATCGTCGACACCACCAAGGAAGACATCGCTGTCGCCGAGGCGGTGCGGTCCGGAATCCCGATCGTCTCCCTCGTTGACACCAACTGCAACCCGGACGTCATCGACTACCCGATCCCCTCCAACGACGACGCCATCCGCGCCATCAAGCTGATTACCGCGAAGATGGCCGATGCTGTCCTCGAGGGCCTCACCGCACGTGAGTTCGCCCAGCAGGCAGCCCTCGAAGCCGAGGATGTCGAAGTCAGCGCCTACACCGAGAGCGGCTACGTGGCCTCGCCCGACGAGCTCTCCCCCGCCGACGTCCAGGCCGCCGAAGAAGCCGAAGCTCGCGCCGTCGAAGAGGCCGAGGCCGCCGCCGCAGCAGAAGTTGAGGCTGCCGCCGCTGCGGAAGCCGAGGCCGCCGCTGCAGCAGCCGCACCCGCCGAAGAAGTCGCTGCCTCCGACGCCGAGCCCCCCGATGAAACCGAAGCCAGCACCGAAGCAGAAGCGCCGGCTGCGGAAGAATCACCAGCCGAGGAAGCTCCGGCAGAAGAACCTCCCGCTGCAGAGCCCGCCGAAGACGATACGCCCGCCGCGGAAGAAGCACCGGCAGAGCCCGAAGCCCCCTCCGCGGACGAAGAACCCAAAAGCTAACACCTAGCACCTGACACCTAACACCTAGCACCCAGGAGACTAAACTCATGGCAATTTCCACCGACAACGTCCGACAACTGCGCGATGAAACAGGCGCCGGCATGCTCGACTGCAAGAAGGCCCTGGAGGACGCCAACGGCGACGTCCAGAAGGCCAAGGACATCCTCAACCAGAAGGGCTTCCTCAACGCCACCAAGCGCGCCGACCGCGAGACTGCCGAAGGTGTCGTCCACTCCTACATCCACCACAACCAGCGGGTCGGCGTCCTCGTCGAAGTGAACTGCGAGTCCGACTTCGTGGCCCGCACTGACGACTTCAAGAACCTGGTGTCGGCAGTTGCCCTGCAGATCGCTGGCACGAACCCGACGTATGTGTCGAAGGACGAGATCCCCGAGGGTAGCGATGAGGACCCGAAGCAAGTGGCGCTGCTCGAACAGCCCAACCTCCGCGACGAGTCCATGACAATCGGCGAACTGGTGACGCAGACGATCGCCAAGACCGGCGAGAACATCCGCATCAAGCGCTTCGCCCGCTTCGAACTAGGCCGCGACTAGCGTATTGGGCCTAAACACTTTCAGGGTTTCCCTTGTCGTCACCTTTGAAGGCGAACTCTCCTCGCATGAGGTTTCCGAGCTAAAGCGCAGCGTCGGCCGGAAAGGCAGCGTGAGGTCCGAGGAAGGGAGTGTTGCGATAGCCAGTGCCCTCGCCGCAAGTCGTCCGTTGGAAGACCACCTGGGGGTTATTCGCGGCGCATTGCGATCCTCGGTGATGCAGTCGAGGTTGAAAGGCCGCGATGTATCCGTGCGAGTTCAAGTTGGCGTTGGCCTCCATGAGGATCAGGCGGCCTTAACGATCGAGACACCATTCCTTCCTGAACTCCCTGATTCACCGGTCAGTCTCTGGTTCACCATATACCGGCTGGGGACGGCTGACGCCTAACCACCATAACCTCGCACCTAACACCTCCGCCCCCACTTCTAACTTCCAACTTCTAACTTTGCTAGACTGGGCTGAGAGTACTTCCCATGCCGAGCGACCCCCCTTATAGACGCATACTCCTGAAACTAAGCGGTGAGGCCCTGCAGGGTGACCTCGCGTTCGGAATCGACCCCGCGACGATCATCGCCGTGGGCCAGGAAATCAAGCAGGTCGCCGATACGGGCTGCGAAATCGCGATAGTCGTCGGCGGAGGGAACTACTTCCGCGGTTCTACCGCCTCCGCGACCGGGATGGACCGGGCCACGGGCGATTACGCAGGAATGCTAGCCACGATCATCAACGCGCTCGCCCTACAGGACGCGCTGGAGCGCGAGGGGCTGACTGTGCGGACACAGTCCGCGATTACGGTGACGGCTGTCGCCGAGCCCTACATCCGCCGGAAGGCGATGCGGCACCTGGAGAAGGGCCGCGTGGTCATCTTCGCCGCAGGTACCGGGAATCCCTACATGACGACCGACACCGCAGCGGCATTACGAGCGGTCGAGATCGATGCGGACGTGCTGCTGATGGCGAAGAAGAACGTGGACGGAGTGTACGAGTCGGATCCGCACGAAACCCCCGGTGCTCGCAGGTTCAAATCGCTGTCATACCTGGACGCGCTGAACAGGCGCGTGCAAGTCATGGACGCCACGGCGCTGACGCTGTGCATGGAGAACGGGCTGCCCGTGATCGTCTTCAACCTGAAGCAAGAAGGCAGCATCGCCCGGGCCGCATCGGGAGACGAGAGTGGGACGACACGAGTCGCCGATGTGACGACGGTGATCGAGGAACCAACAGGAATCAGGTCATAGGAGAAAGCATGGTCCAGGAACAGATTGACGACGCACGCACGAGGATGCACAAGGCCGTTGAGTCGCTCCAGCACGAACTGGCGACCATACGGACGGGACGGGCCAGCGCCGGGCTCGTGGAGCACCTGAAGGTGGACTACTACGGCACGTCGACGCCGCTCCAGCAGTTGGCGACGATCAGCACCCCGGACCCCAAGATGATCGTGATCCAGGCCTACGATCGCGGCGCAATCGAAGCGATCTCGAAGTCAATCCAGAAGTCGGACCTCGGCCTTACTCCCTCCAACGACGGCGCCGTAATCCGCCTCGCTATCCCGCCGCTTACCGAGGAGCGCCGCAAGGACCTCGCCAAGCAAGTACGCAAGCGAGTCGAGGACGCGCGCGTGGCGGTGCGAAACGTGAGACGCGACATCCATGACCACCTGCGGAAGATCGAGCACGACCACGACATCTCGCAGGACGATCTGAAGCGGTCGGAGACAGAACTACAGAAGCTGACCGACGACCAGGTGAAGGAAATCGACCGCATAGGCCACGAAAAGGAGCAGGAGGTCCTGACCGTTTAGCGCCCTCGGCAGCATCATTCCGGGAGGGCAATCGTGCTCACGCAAAGGCTGATCGCCGCAGCGATCGGGATCCCGCTGATCCTGGCGGTAGTGCTCCTGGGCGGCGCGCTGTACACACTCGTCGCCTGCGTGATCCTTGCAATGGCAGCGCTCGAGTTGGCGGCTTTGCTAGGCCCTGGTGACGAACAATCGAGCCCCTGGCGGCCATCCATCCCGGCCGTTGCCGCGGTTGCCGGTGTCGTCCTCATCACGATCGCCGCAGACGTCGGCGGAGATGAATGGACCGGCGCCATCGTCCTGTCCCTCGGACTAGTTTTCCTGGCGAGCCTGACCCTCAGCCCGGCGGAGGGCGGCCTTTGGGAATGGGTGGCAGGATGCGCGGTGATCCTCTACGTGGGCGTACTGGGTTCGTACCTGGTGATCCTGCGCGGACTGCCCGAAGGCGAAGAGTGGGTCCTGTTGGCCGTCCTGGCCACCTGGGGCGCCGACACCTTCGCATACTTTGTGGGCCGAGGCCTGGGTCGCCACAAGATGGCGCCACGGATTAGCCCCGGCAAGACCTGGGAGGGAACGGCGGGAGCGATCGCCGGCGGGCTGATTTCCGTCCTGATCGTGGACATCATTCTCGACCTGCCGATGAGTACCGTCGAGGCGGCGCTGCTGGGCCTCGTCCTGCCCGTGGTCTCCGTGACAGCGGACCTTGGCGAATCGATGATCAAGCGTGGTGCTGGTGTGAAGGACACGAGCGATTTAATCCCCGGTCACGGCGGGTTCCTCGACCGCATGGACTCCATCCTGTTTACGGTGCCGTTGGTATACTACTTCGCGATATGGGTCGTAATCTGATGCCCGTCCGGACCCACCTCCCTTTCACTCTTCACTCTTCACTCTTCCCTCTTCAATGAAGCCCATTCGGGTAGCGGTCCTCGGCTCCACCGGCTCCATCGGCACACAGACACTGGAAGTGCTCCGTTCGCTACCCGCCTCGTTCAACGTGGTGGCGCTGGCGGCGGGCCACAATGTAACACTCCTGGAGGAGCAGGCCCGGGAGTTCCGCCCCCGGATGGTCTGGTGCGCCCGCGAGGACGAGTACATCGCCGACCGGATCAAGGACGGACGGATCAACGCACGCTGGGCGGAGATGGACGAGATGGCCGGACACCGCGACGTTGACCTCGTGGTTGTGGCGACTTCCGGCGCGGCCGGGCTTGGGCCGTCGCTCGCCGCTGCGAACGCGGGGAAGGTGATCGCCATCGCGAACAAGGAAGTGTTGGTGATGGCCGGGCACCTCATCACCGCCGCAGCGCGCCGGTCCGGCGCGGAAGTGCGCCCTGTGGACTCAGAGCACTCGGCTATCTGGCAGTGCCTGTGGGGGGAGAAGGCGGACTCGATCGAGCGTCTCGTGATCACGGCGTCCGGTGGCGCCCTGCGCGACCTTTCGGACCACGAACTGGAGCGGGTGACGGCGGAGCAAGCACTACGCCACCCGAACTGGCAGATGGGCCAGAAGATCACGGTGGACAGCGCCACGCTGGTGAACAAGGGTCTGGAGTGCATCGAGGCCAAGTGGTTGTTCAACGTACCGATGGAGAAGATCGAGGTGGTGCTGCATCGGGAGAGCATCGTGCACTCCCTGGTGGAGTTCTGCGACGGTTCGGTTAAGGCGCAGCTCGGCGTTCCGGACATGAGATTGCCCATCCAATGCGCGCTTACCTACCCGAAGCGAGTCATGGGAGCATCGGTTCCGCGTCTCGATCTGAAAATGATCGGGACGCTGACGTTCGAACTGGCGCCGGCGAGCAAGTTTCCGTGCCTGGCGCTAACTCTCCAGGCGGGAAGGACGGGCGGCACGGCGCCCGCCGTGCTGGCTGCCGCGGACGAGGTGGCGGTGCACTACTTCCTTTCCGGGTACATCAAGTTCCCCGAGATCGCACACACCATCGAGGACACCCTCAACGCCCACTCCGTGGTGGCGAATCCTTCGCTCGAACAGGTGCTAGAAGCTGACCGATGGGCGAGAGAGCACGCTAACGATAGGGTGAAGGCGAGCGTCTAGCCATACGTACGCAACGTATACTTGTTTGAGGCGTTCCTCCTGTTGGAACGCCGATTTACTGAAAGCTGAACCATGGACTTCGCCCTGAACTACCTCCTCCCCTTCTTCGGGATGCTCGTATTCCTGATCGTGATCCACGAGTTGGGCCACTATTTCACCGCCAAGTGGTTCGGGATCAAGGTGCTGGAGGCGGGATTGGGTTACCCGCCCAAGATCTGGGGCTTCTATTGGAAGGACACCCTTTACTCGATTAACTGGCTGCCCCTGGGTGGCTTCGTGCGATTGCTGGGTGAGGAAGACCCCGAAGACCCCCAGAGCCTCGCGGCGCAAACCGCCTGGAAGCGGATCATCGTGCTGGCGTCGGGCTCGTTCATGAACCTGATGCTGCCTGTCGTGCTATTTGCCATCATGTTCATGATTCCGAGGGACGTCGCAACCGGCCCGGCGGCGATCGGTATCGTCATGCCCGAGTCACCCGCGGCGGCAGCCGGCCTCGAGCAGGGTGACATCGTTGTTTCGATCGACGGCGAGTCCATCAAGAACACGGCCGAACTGGCGCGTGAGATCCGCCTCAGGCAGGGCCAGACCATCGAGTTCCTGGTGAAGCGCAACGACCCCATCGAAGGCCATCAGGAAAAGGTCATTCCGGTCAAGTCGCGCTGGGACCCGGAGGATACAGTCCACATCGTGCAACCGGAAGAGACGAGTACCTCGATTGCGAGGGACCTCGGGCTCCCGCTCGAGATGGTGCTCGTCGCCGCCGAAATCGACTTCACTCTCGAAGAGGGGCAGGAACTGTCCATACCGACGGACGATGGGACGGTGTCGTACACCGTTAACGAAACAGACTCCGTCGCCAGCATCGCCCAGCGCTTCGATGTCGAGCGGGCGGTGGTCCGGGAAGCCGCCGGCTTGCCGGACCCCGATGTGATTGAGCCCGGCACGGAACTGCGCTTCAGCCAGGGTCCGACCGGCATCACCATCACTAACGTCTACAATTTCACAGAGAGCGAGAGCTTCCCGATCTGGGAGGCCGTTCCTAAGGGCTGGGAGGCCACGTGGGAGTCGCTAGTCCTCGCCCGGAACCAGGTGATCGCCCTGTTCAATGGTGGCGCGGGACCCGGCGTGGCCGGGCCGGTGGGAATAGCACAGGCGACGGGCCAGGTAGTGGAAGAGGCCGGATGGCAGCCGCTGCTGGAGTTCGCGGCTCTCCTCTCGATCAACCTGGCCATCGTCAACATGCTACCCCTCCCGATGCTGGACGGCGGGCGCATCGCGTTCGTATTGCTAGAAGTCGCGCGGCGCGGCAAGCGCGTGGCCCCGGAGAAAGAGGCCATCGTGCACCTCGTCGGGCTGGCGCTTATCATCACGATGGCGCTAGTTGTCACGTACTTTGACGTGGCGCGAATCATCGCCGGAGGAAGCCTCTTCGAATGACGGATGAGCCCCAGCCGCTGAGCACCAGGCGGCGCTCCCGCCCCCTGATGGTGGGAGACGTACAAGTCGGCGGCGACGCCCCCATCGTCGTCCAGACGATGACCAATACGGACACCGCCGACGCGAAAGCAACCGTCGAGCAAGTCGCGCGACTGGCAGACGCCGGCGCGGAGATCGTCCGCATCGCAGTGCCTGACAAACGCGCTGCCGCCGCTGTCGCAGAGATCGTCGCTTCCACCCCGGTTCCCTTGATCGCCGATATCCACTTCGATCACCGCCTCGCTCTGGAAGCGCTCAAGGGCGGCATCCACGGCCTCCGCCTCAACCCCGGCAACATCCGCGACGCAGACAAGGTCCGCGAAGTCGTCCGCGAAGCTAAAACGCGCGGCATCTCCATCCGCATCGGAGTCAACGAGGGCTCGCTGCCGCCGATCCCAGCCTTGAAAGATGGCGAATTGCCCCCGTCAAAGGTATGCCGCATGGTGGACGCAGCGCTCTGGGAGATCGGAGTCCTGGAGGAAATGGGCTTCGAGGACATTAAGCTGTCGATGAAGGCCTTCGACGTCCCGACGATGGTCACTGCCTACCGCGAGATCGCCCCGAAGATCCCTTACCCATTGCACCTCGGCGTTACCGAGTCCGGCACCCCGGGTGCAGGCACTGTCCGCTCCTCGATCGGCATTGGCATCCTCCTCTCCGAGGGCATCGGCGACACCATTCGCGTCTCGCTCGCCGCCGATCCGGAAGAGGAGCTGCCCGTCTGCTGGGATATCCTCAAATCGCTCAACCTGCGCTTCCGCGGCGCCACTATAGTTGCGTGTCCCACCTGCGGCCGCATCGAGGTCGACCTGATCCCCCTCGCCAACAAGGTCGAGGAGATCTTCCAGGAGATTGGCAAGCCAATCACAGTCGCCGTCATGGGCTGCGTCGTGAACGGGCCGGGCGAGTCGCGGGACGCGGACATCGGCCTGGCGGCTGGTAAAGGCCGCGGCGCGATCTTCCGCAAGGGCGAAGTGGTGCGGGTGGTGGCCGAAGATCAGTTCCTCACCGCGCTGCTGGAAGAGGGCGCGAAGGTCATCGAAGAAAAGTTCGGCGAAGTGATCGAAGTGCCTGATCTGAACGGGAATAACGCGGAGGACGACTTTATTTCGTTAACGCCCGTTGAGGCGTCCGCACAACTGCCGGGCCGCGCCGCTCGTCGCGCCTAGCGATCTGGAATCACTCAGTCGCCAGCCTACGCTCCCCCGCTGGCGCGGCCTCAGGGTCCTCTGCATCCTCAGGGGCAAAGACCGGCATCTCGACTTCCTCAGGCGAGGCGCGGGCAACGCCGATGGCCAGCGGTGCGCAAAGGACGCTCAGCATGACGCCAATGACGATCATCAAGTGCGCCGAGTCAAAAGCGAAGTAACGAAGCGTCGCGGTGTCAGGGGTTGGGTCGAGGAACGCCTCAAGGAACATCAACGCGAGACCCAGGCTGCTAATTGCCGGGCCGATGAGGCCGATTGCGAGAGCCCTTGTTCTGTTAGTCATTGACTCCCCCGGGGATGCACAGTTTAGGACGACTTCCGCCAAATGTGAAGTAGCCTGTTAACAATAATTGTCGCGGCGTCGCCGTGTTACAGCGGCATCGCCCTAGAACGGCTCTTGCGGGCGCTCCGGGAAGACGCGCTCGGTACAGCGCAGATCGGCTTCGATCCCGTTGTCTTCGGCGATGTCCTGTAGGTCAGCGCACGCCTCGTCGATCGTGAACAGGGGATCGGCGCTCTCCGCCTCGAACTCTTCGAGCAGTTCGCTCGCTTCGGCCTCGTCTTCCGCGTCGGCCAGCTCCTCCTCAAGGGCCGTAGTCGTTGAAGCAACCTCGGTTGCCCCTTCGACGAAGTCATTGTGCGGTTGCTCCACTTCCACCGGCGGCTGGATGGACTCCATCTCCGTAACCGCGCTGTCAAAGACATCCGCAGCACCCGAAAGGAATTCCCGCAGGGCGCTTACCTGCTCCTCGAAGGTTTCGGCGGAGGAAACGTTTTCTTCGAGGTCGTCACCGAGTTGGTCAGTGGAGTTGCTGGACTCCTGGAAGATTGCCTCGATCTCATCGAAGTACGCCTCCACCGTGAGATCCTCGCTACTGCCCTCCCCCTCGTCGTCCGTGCAGGCGGCCCCGAGGACGAGGAGCGTGAATGCGGGGACCAGAGCGAGGCGGGGCCAGTTCATGGGGACCCTTCCGATTCTATTGGAAGGCCGTTCAGAAGACTACGGGACGGCGTTCCTTGAAGGCGTAAAGCTGGGCCGGTCGGTGCCGCCCTTGCCCGGAGAACCGCCCGGTTGGCTCGATAATATCCAGCGAGATGATGCGCTTGCGGAAATTCCGCTTGTCCATCGAGCGTCCAAGGATGGCCTCGTAGACCTGCTGGAGCTGCGAGAGCGTGAACTCGGCTGCCAGGAGCGAGTAGGCCACGTTCGAGTACGCGAGTTTGTTTCGCAATCTGGTGACCGCGTACTGGACCACATTGCCGTTGAGGAACGCCAGGTCTGGGAGGTCGTCGACGGCATACCACCTGGGTTGCCACTCCAGTCGGTCGGGGAGCTTGGCGCGGTTGGGATCGACTAGCGCCCAGTAGGCGGCGGCGATCGATCCGGCTTCGTCCAGGTCCGAGAAAGTGTAGAGCTGTTCGAGAAAAACGTCCGTGACGCCTGTCTCCACCTCCAAACGCCGAGTAGCAGCTTCGGCGAGAGAATCGGCTGGAAGCAAGCGTCCACCGGGTAACGACCAGTGGTCCTTGAACGGATCGGCACTGCGCCTGATCAGAAGGATCCTGAGCTTGCCCGCCTCGACTGTGAAAATGACGACGAGAACGGCGACAAGGCGCTCGATGCTGCTGGACGACGCGTCAGGGGTCATTCACACCTGGACGACGACGGCCGCAGATCCCTGGAGCGACCACGGCGTTGTCTTCTCGATCGCCACGCGCACGAAGTCACCGATTTGCAGGGGCTCGTCTGTCGAGAAGTGGACGAGCTTGTTGCCCGGGTCGCGGCCGGTGTAGACGCCATCCTTCTCCCCTTCGACCAGCACCTCCTGCTCGCTCCCCAGGAGACGTCCGTTAATCTCGGTGGCGATGCGCTCCTGCACCTCCTCCACCGCGTGCAGCCGGCGCATCTTCTCCTCCTGCGGCAGAGTGTCCTCCATGTGGCGCCATGCGATCGTCCCCGGCCGCGGCGAGTACGCCGCCACGTGCACCTTGTCGAAGCGCACCTCTTCCAGCACACGAAGGGTGTTCAAGAACTGCCCCTCCGTCTCGCCGCAGAACCCGACGATCACGTCCGTGCTCAACGAGGCATTCGGCACCCACTGCCGAATCCGTCCCACGCACTCCAGGTACTCTTCGATCGTGTACCCGCGCCGCATCTGCGCCAGCACCTCGTTGTCCCCGGCCTGCACCGGGATGTTGAAGTGCTCGCACACCTTCGGCTCGTCCGCGACAGACTGGATGATCCTGTCTGTCATATCCCGCGGATACGAAGTCAGAAACCGAACTCGCGCCAGTCCATCAAGCTCGCTCAGTGTTGCGAACAGATCGGCGAGGTCCGGCTTCTCCGCCAGGTCCTTGCCGTACGCTTCGACCGTCTGCCCCAGCAGCGTCACCTCCCGCACCCCGCGGTCCACGAGCGATGCCACCTCCCGGTGGATGTCCGCCACCGGCCGCGACTTCTCGCGTCCCCGGCGGTACGGGACGATGCAGTACGTGCAGAACTTATTGCAGCCGTGCACAACCGGCACGAACGCCGTTGGCCCGGTTGGCTCCGGGAACGTGTCCGGCCAGAACTCGCCGCCCAGGTCGCCTTCCGGCATCAGTTGGCGGATGATCACCTCGAAGTTCTGCGGCCGCGCCCAGACGTCCACGAACGGGTAGCTGGAGCGCAGGTCGTCCGTCCGCGGGCCCACCATGCACCCCATCACCGCCACCTGCAAACCCGGGCGCTCGCCCTTCAGCTTGCGCAACCGCCCCATGTAGCTCAGCGCACGGTCTTCTGCCTTCTGGCGCACCACGCACGTGTTTACGACTGCCAAATCCGCGTCCCGGGCCTTCGCCGCCGGCTCCCAGCCCAGCTTCGCCAGCCCCGCCGCCAGCTTCTCCGAGTCCGCCTCGTTCATCTGGCAGCCCTCGGTCCATATGTGATAGCGCATGACCGCTAGTTTAGCAGGGACTATTCGACGTCACTGCGCCTACACCGTCATTCCCGCGAAAGCGGGAATCCATTTACTGCAGCGAGTCCAAAAACGAGATCAGCTCCCGGTTTGTATCCTCCGGCCGCTCTTGCTGCGTCCAGTGGCCCGCACCCTCAAACGGGACGATCTTCAGGTTGGGAACTAGCTGTTTCATGGGATCCATCGGTGCGAAGGACATAACGCCATCTGCGGTGCCGTAGAGGAAGAGTGCAGGCTGCTCGATCTTCTTGTCCTGCAGCTCCGGAAGCTGCTCCCAGTCGCGGTCCATGTTCCGGTACCGGTTGATTGGCCCCCGGAAGCCGCCCTTCTTGAACCGCTCGACGAAGTAGTCCAGGTCAGCCTGGTTCATCCAGGGTGGCAGCCCGTCTACGTTCGGGACACCGTCGAACACGAGATCCGGCACGCCTTCAAACAGTTTCGCGTCAGCCTTCTTCCCGGCCATCACGCTGGCAAAGCCCGTGATGCTGCGCGCCTCACCCGATGCGCCCCAAATAAACAGGCGCATGGAGTGCGCTACGTCCGACTCGAACTCCGCTTCTGCGACGCCTTCCTCCTGGAAGTAGAGAATGTAGAAGAAGTTGTCTTGGAACATGGCCTTCATCATCTGCAACGGCGGCACCGGGCCGCGCGGTAGGTAGGGGACGCTCATCCCGACGACCGCGCGATAGCGATCAGGATGAAGTGCGGCGGAGTTCCACGCCATCGGCGCGCCCCAGTCGTGTCCGACGATGACCGCTGTGTCTTCACCGAGGGCATCCAGCAGCCCCAGGCAATCGGCGATGTGTTCCTTCATGGCGTACGCCTCGACAGGGTAGGGCTTGTCGCTCTCCCCGTAGCCCCTCACATCTGGCGCAACCGCGTGATACCCCGCCGCCGCCAGCGCAGGCAACTGGTGCCGGTACGAATACCAAAGCTCCGGGAACCCGTGCAGCAGCAGCACCAGCGGTCCCTCCCCAGCCTCCGCAATGTGCAAATTGATCCCGTTGGTAGCCACCATCCGGTGCGTAATGTCAGTCCCGCGAGCAGTCACCATGTCAACCAATCCCTCCAGGAGAAAATCTGCGAAAATCCATCCTCATCTGAGACATCTGTGGTTTCATACGGGACTCATCATAGAGGGCAGGTTCCGCGCAATCGCCGGCCCGAACTTCATGAACTCCGCGAGGTCCGTTACCAGCCCGCTCGCCATCTTTGTCGTGATGTCGTACAGCGG
>DAINRO010000018.1:0-37922 GCA_036741795.1 Chloroflexota bacterium | reverse complement strand
GAGATCATGCCGCCGGGGACCTGGTGCAGGAGCACGCCCGCGTCCACCTTCACGTTCCCCTCAAATGCAGCGTATTTCTTCCGGACCTCACCAAAGTAATCGGCCAGGTGGGTGAGCTGTTCGAGGTCGAGCCCCGTCGCGTTCTCACTGCCTTCGAACGTGGCGACGAGCGATTCGGTCGGCGGCTGCGATGTGCCCTGTGAGAGCGTCGAGAGGGCGCAGTCGATGACGTCGAGGCCAGCCTCTATCGCCTTCACGTAGGTCATCTCCGCCATGCCGCTGGTGCAGTGGCAGTGCATCTGGATGGGGATGGAGACGGTGGCCTTCATCGACTTCACGATCTCGTATGCGTCGTAAGGGTGGAGCAGGCCGGCCATGTCCTTGATGCATATGGAGTCGCAGCCCATCTCCTCAAGCTGCTTGGCCTGCTTCGCCCACATGTCGATCGTGTGGACGGGGCTGATCGTGTAGCAGACCGTCCCCTGCGCGTGCCCACCTGCCTGCTTGACGGCCTTGATGGCGGTCTCCAGGTTCCGGAGGTCGTTGAGGGCGTCGAAGATGCGGAAGATGTCCATCCCGTTCTTGACCGAAAGTTCGCAGAACTTCTCGACAACGTCGTCCGCGTAGTGGCGGTATCCAACGACGTTCTGGCCTCGCAGCAGCATCTGTAGCGGCGTCTTCTTGAACCGCTTCTTAAGCTCGCGGAGCCGGTCCCACGGGTCCTCGCGCAGGAAGCGCAGCGCCGTGTCGAACGTCGCGCCGCCCCAGACCTCCACCGAGTGGAAGCCGGCGTTGTCCATGTCCTCCGCGATCGGGAGCATGTCCTCGGTCCGCATGCGGGTCGCGAGGAGGGACTGGTGCCCGTCGCGCATCGTGGTGTCGGTGATCTTTACGCCCATACCAGGTAGCTCTCCAAACCTTCTTCAATCGGGTCTTCGTCTTCCTCCAGCAACTCCTCGTCTTCCGCAACACGCGCCTGTATCCAGAGGACAGCGCCCAGCACGGACGAAATGGCTGCGATCCCGGCCAGTGCATAAAGGGCCGGCGAGACCGTCCCCGTCATCTCGACGAATGGGTCATCCTGCGCCGCCGCGCCGATCGCTTGCCATTCTCCCGCGGCGTTGTAGCCAGCGACGATGAACGCGCCCAGCGATGCGCCGATAGCGAAGATCGCAGCCAGCCTGCGGCGGCCAGGCAAGACAAGTCCGGCGATCGCGGCGATCGTGACGACGGCGCCAAGCGCGGCTGTTAAGTAGCCATCGCCCACGTCGGCGCGGCAGGTGCACACGTCAGTTTGCTGGTCCGCGATGTCAGCGGGCTGGTAGTAATCCGGCCCACGGAGGCGGCTGAGCTCGGTCCCGGCGACGCCGAAGGAGAAGGTGCCGCCGTCTACGAGATCCGCGCCCTCGAAATCAACCCAGGGAAGGAACGAGAGCCCGATCATGAGTAGGCCACAGACTGCAAGAGCGATCAGGATACCGGCGGATCCTCTGGCCACGGCTAGAGCGGGATGTTCCCGTGCTTCTTTGGCGGATTGGAGTCGGTCTTGTTCTCGAGCATCCCGAGCGCACGGATAATCTTGGTCCGCGTCTCGCGCGGATCGATGACGTCGTCGATGAAGCCGCGGGAGGCGGCGACGTACGGGTTGGCGAAACGCTCTTTGTAGTCGTCGATCAGCTCCTTGCGGCGGGATTCGGGATCGCTCGCAGCCTCGATCTCGCGGCGGAAGATGATGTTGGCCGCCGCGTCCGGGCCTGTGACGGCGATTTCCGCAGCCGGCCAGGCGAGGTTGATGTCGGCTCGGAGGTGCTTGGAGCCCATGACAAGGTAGGCCCCGCCATAGTCCTTCCGCAGGATAATGGTGACGCGCGGTACGGTGGCTTCGGCGTAGGCGTAGAGCAGCTTGGCACCATGAATGATGATGCCGCCGAGCTCCTGCACAGTGCCGGGCATGTATCCCGGCACGTCCACGAACGTGACGATCGGGATGTTGAACGCGTCGCAAAAGCGCACAAACCGCGCGCCCTTCCGCGAGGAGTCCACGTCGAGCACGCCCGCCAGCTGGCCGGGGTTGTTGGCGACAATGCCGACGACGCGTCCGTTCACCCGGCCGAAGCCGACGCAGATAGAACGCGCGAAACCGGCGTGCACTTCGAGAAAGTCGTTGTCGTCGAGGATCGGTTCTATCACCTTGTGGATGTCGTACGGCTTGTTGGAGTCCTCCGGAACTACGCTCGCAAGCTCTTCGCACAACCGGTCGGGGCTGTCGGCGGGCTCGGCGTAGGGGGGGTCCTCGGCGTTGTTCGCCGGGAGGAATGACACGAGGCGGCGCACCTCCTGCAGGACTTCCTCGTCGTTCTCACCCATGAAGTGGGCGACGCCGGTCTTCGTGAAGTGGACCTGGGCGCCGCCGAGATCCTCGTGCGAGACGTCCTCGTGGGTGACGGCACGGACGACGTCCGGGCCGGTGATGTACATATAGGAGGTACCTTGCGACATGAAGATGAAGTCCGTGATGGCGGGCGAATAGACCCCGCCGCCGGCGGTGGGGCCCATGATGACCGAGATCTGCGGCACGACGCCCGAGGCCATGACATTGCGAGTAAAGATCTCGCCGTAACCCTTGAGCGAGGTGACGCCTTCCTGGATGCGAGCGCCGCCGCCGTCGTTAATGCCGATAACAGGCGCGCCGTTCCTCAAAGCGAGGTCCATGACCTTGCAGATCTTCTCGCCCGCCGCCTCCGAGAGGGAGCCGCCAAATACGGTGAAGTCCTGTGCGTAGACGTAGACCGTGCGGCCGTCGATCTTGCCGTAGCCGGTCACGACGGAATCGCCGAGATAGCGCTGCTTATCGAGGCCGAATTCGGACGACTGGTGCGTCATGAGGGCGCCGATCTCCTCAAACGAGCCCTCGTCGAGTAGGATCGCCAGGCGCTCGCGAGCGGTTAGCTTGCCGCGCTTGTGCTGCGCCTCGATCCGGTCGGCGCCGCCGCCGGCCGCGGCCTGCTCCTTGAGCTGCTGCATTTCGGCGAGGCGGTCATGGGGTTTCTGCTCAATAGCCATAACGGTGGAATCCAGCTTTCAGGCGTTGGAAATCGTGGGTTTCAGGCTAGCACAGCAAGGTTCGTCGGGGTACCCGAGGCCCTCGCTCATCCTGACGTCAGGATCAATCTGGCGTTTCGTTCGTGACAGGCGGCAGGTTTATCTCCTCGCCAATGGTCAGAGCACGGATGTCGATGTCGGGATTCAGCTCCTCGATCGCCTCGACTGTGACGCCGCACTTCTCGGCGATGCCGAAAGTAGTGTCTCCGGCTGCGACTACGTAAACAGTCCCGCATTCGCCTGGCTCGCCCGCAGCGGGCGTGGGAGAGCCGCCATCGGCGCCCCCATCGGGTTGAGACGGCGGCAGCGGCTGGATATTTTCGGGGTCGAGGATGATGGTCTCCGGACCACCCTGCGTTGGCCACGGTGTGGCCGTCGGGACCGTGTCCGGATCCGTGAGCTGGCCGGGGACACTGCCATCATCGTCGTCACCGCCGCCACATGCGGCCACCAGGAAGAGGGCGGAGGAGAGGGCAAATATGAGGGGGCGCGGGGTCATTCTCACGTACCCGCGCATGGTATCGCAGGGGGTTGTTGCGGGCAAGGTTAGAGGCGAGCCTTGAGCGCTTCGACGGCGCCTGCAAGTGGCAGCATCTCACTGTCGGCAGCCGTCCTGGCCTTGACCTCCAGCGACCCCTGTTCGAGGTTGCGGGGGCTCACCGTGACACGCAGTGGCATACCGAGCAGGTCGGCGTCGTTGAACTTCACTCCGGGTGACTCGTCCCGGTCGTCGAAGAGCACGCGCACCCCCGCCGATTTGAGGTCCGTGAACAGTTTTTCGGCGGCCTCGCGGGCATCAGGTGACCGTTCGAGCTGGAGGCCGACTAGATGAACGTCGTAGGGTGCGAGTCCAGGCGGCCAGATGATGCCGTTTTCGTCGTTATTCTCCTCGATGATGGCGGCGAGCAGGCGTTCGACGCCGATCCCGTATGAGCCCATGACCACGGGCCGCAATTCGCCCTCGGCGTCGAGGAATGTGGCACCCATCGAATCCGAATACTTCGTTCCAAGCTTGAACACCTGGCCCATTTCGATGCCGCGTCGCTCGTCCATGGGCGTACGGCAGTTTGCGCACAGCATGCCTTCGTGGGCGAGGGCGATATCCGCGACAACGTCAGCGGTCCAGTCCCGGTCATAGTTTGTGTTCCGAACGTGCTTGTCCGGCTTGTTGGCGCCGGCAACGAGGTTCTTCTCCTGCGTAACGAGGTCGTCGGTCACGATCATCGCCCCGGAAAGGCCGATGGCACCGGCAGAACCCGCCACGAAGCCCGCCTTACGCACGTCCTCGTCATCCATGTATCGCAACTCCGTGGCTCCGATCGCCGACCGTAGCTTGGCCTCGTTTACGTCCATGTCGCCGCGCACTGCGACGAACACCGGGCGCTCTGCCGATGCGCCTCCGTCCGAAGTTGGCACGGTCGCCATGTAGAAGACCGCTTTGCATGTCAGCGTCGGCGGCACTTTGAGGAAGTCCGCCAGTTCGGCGATTGTCTTGAGGCCGGGCGTGTCGATCTCCTCCAGGGGCTGCTCAGTGTCGCCGGCGTGGGCTGCCTCCTTGATGAACGTTGCTACCTCGGCGTTGGCGGCGTAGCCGCACTTGGGGCAGAGCAGGCAGTGGTCCTCGCCGATGTCCGTCAAGTACAGGAACTCGTGCGTGTCGCTGCCGCCCATCGCTCCGGAATCTGCGAGCGCTGGTATCGTCGGAACGCCGCAGCGGTCGAAAATTCGTTGGTAGGCGTCGTACATGAGCTGGTAGGAGCGGTCAAGGCCCTCGCGGTCGGCGTCGAAGCTGTAGAGGTCCTTCATGATGAACTGGCGCAGGCGGATGAGCCCGCCGCGGGGCCGGGGTTCATCGCGGAACTTCGGGGCGACCTGGTAGAGGAGGAGGGGAAGGTCGCGGTAAGACTGGACGTTGCGCTTGAAGACTTCGACGAAGACTTCTTCATGAGTGGGGCCAAGCGTGAAGTCGCGGTCGTGGTGATCCTGCACCTTGAACAGGATCTCTCCCATGGTCTGATCACGTCCCGAGGCCTGGTAGACCTCGATAGGGAGCAGCGAGGGCATCAAGAGTTCCTGTCCCCCGCAGGCGTTCATCTCCTCACGGATGATCGCCTCGATCCGCGCGAGGACGGTCAAGCCAAGGGGAAGATAGGCGAATACGCCTGCGGAAATCTGCGTGGCCATGCCCGACCGGAGGAGCAACCGGTGGGACGTGACCTCTGCGTCCGCGGGGACCTGCCGTAGGGTCTTACCGAATAGTTGGGACAGTCGCATGTGGAGATTATGGCTTAGCGCCGAAGGTGAGGGAACTGATTCGAGAGTAGCTACGTCCCGGGCGTGAAGGTGCTCTTGCGCTCGCGGTCGCGCTCAGCGTCGATGAGAAGCTGGACCTCCTCGGGGTTGGGGACGCCGCCAATAACGAACCCCTCGCTGGCCGCAGATGCGGTTTTGCAGACGACGTCTCCGTAGTTGAGCATCGTGGAAGTCAGGCCCTTTTTCACAACGTTGATGTCCTGGACGTTGACGAGGTCGGCAGTGGAGACTCGCTTGCTGAACGGGTGAGGCTTAAAGCTATCGACGATGCGTTGATTGGTAACCACCCAGATGTCGTTCTGGTAGCGGTACCAATTCATAACGGCACGGAAACCCCAGTATCCGATCCAGAGCACAGCGGGAATCGTGGCGAAGAGGCCAAGGTCGTCGAGAATGCCGATGGCATCGAGCGCGGCAGCCGCGATAGCCGGCGGAACAAAGGTCACGATGATGAGCCAGACGGTGAAGGGCCAGAGGAACCACCAGTGGCGGCGGCAGAGTCGGACGACCGTTTCTCCACCCTGAAGAGGCATGGGCAGAGAAACAGTCGGCTGGGACTGCGACTGGGCCGACTGGGTGGCTGGCTGCGGCGCCGTTTGACTGCTGGCTGTCTGATCGGTTGGTGGCGGACTTACCGGCTGTTGCTGCGGCTCCGAGGGCGG
Organism: Chloroflexota bacterium; assembly: GCA_036741795.1. GTDB lineage: Bacteria > Chloroflexota > Dehalococcoidia > SM23-28-2 > RBG-16-64-32 > DATKKM01. Next base: position 31,845 of record DAINRO010000018.1, on the reverse strand, counting down.
TTCTGCGGGGTTTTCAGTTGTCACGGCGACAATTCTAGCACTTTTCCTCAGCGCTGAACGGCTGCGAGACGGTCCCAGCGCTCGATCTTAACTGAATCTGGGTCGAAAATGGCTGATTTTCGTGAGAAGCACTGCTGAAACTCGGCCAGGTGGGCTGTTTCGCGATGAGCCTGCACCGCGTCGTCGTCCGCGTAGACCTCGAAGACGAGGATTCGCGACGGGTCTTTCACATGCCGGTGCCAGGCGTATATGAGCGCTCCCGGCTCATTTCCTTCGACGGCGGCCACGAGCTTGGTGATGGCGGCCTCGGCTTCTGCTTCTTTACCCGGCAGGATGTTGAAAGACGCTGTAACCGAGCGCACTAGCCGCCAACTTTTACATCCGCTCGCACAAATCCGGCCGTTTCGTCGAGGGTTTCGACATTGAAATGAGCCCGGTCCGCCCAATTATCCATTGCGGCACGGAAAGTCCGCATGTGAAGGGTTTCGGAGTGAGTACGCAGGGCCGCATCGTCCTGGTAGATCTCGTAGACGTAGATCTCGTCCACGTTCGTCAGGCTTCGTGTGACGTGGTACATCAAGCATCCGGGCTCTTCGGCCTCTACCGCCGCAGCCATGCTGTGCAGCGCGGGGAGGGCGACGTTCTCCTTACCGGGAATCACCTGGAATCGAGCGAGCACGGTAATCATTCTTCCTCCTGAATGGGCGTGAGGTGCGATGCGGAGTATAGCAGAAGGTTATTCGGCGGAGCCGAAGTGGAGGTCGTCGTAGTAGACGTCCGCGCGAGGTGCGCCATCGCCAGCTACTTTGTCGTCGTAGCGCACCTCGAAGAGGATGCGGAGGGTCTCGAAGCCTTCGGGGACCGCACCCCATAATCTCTGAAAGTCGTCCTTGACGTTCGCTTCAAAGGGAATCCATTGACCTTGCACCGGATCTTCCTGCGAGACGAAGAGAAACCGCGCATTGCCGATGGGAAAGGGTTCTGCTGCGATACCGGAAAGCAGGTAGCGGAGCTGGTAGTTGTTCGCCTGCGTAACCGGGTTGTTGCTTGCGCCGATCGCGATCACAACGAATTGGATGTACTGCTTTGCTGTCCCGCGTGACCAGTTCTCGACGAAGTAATTTCCACGAACGACGTCGGGAAATTCGTCCGGGGAGACTTCTTGCACGAGGTAGTAGACTTTACTGCCCTCGGCTTCGACCGGATCGTCCATGGGCAGCAGTGCGCTCGAGAAGCCAGTAAGAGCCTGCTTCTGGCTAACAACGAAGCCGGAAGTGGGTTCCAGACTGATCCAGGGTTCTGCACCCTCCTCAAGGCCTGGATTGAGCAAGAGGTTCCCGCTGGAAGAAGAGCCATTCTCGCTGCAGGCGCCTGTAAGAAGGCCAGTTGTCGTCAGCAGCAAGGCGAGAATGGCCCCTTTCAAGGTCGAACGCATCCAAGAGTAAGGAATCATCGCGCCGGATAACGAATGTCAGCTTAGCTTACGTCTGGCCTAGCCACACCGGTTGTAGCCGCAGGAACGGCAGAGGAGGCAGCCCTCCGCATAGACGAGGGGGGCGCCGCAGTCGGGGCAGCCAAGTCCCGTAGGATCCCCCGAATCTGCCGGGATTGGCGGAGCGTCTCCCGTTGAAGGCGGAAGGATATGGTAGGACGCGTCTGCAGCGGCCGAGTCCGGCGCGAACTTCAACTCGAGCCAGCGGAAGATGTAATCGACGAGGCTTGTGGCCCACGGAACCTCAGGGTTCGTGGTGCGGCCGTAGGGCTCGAAGCGCGTGTTCTTGAGCTTGCGAGCGAGGTCCTCGATCGGGACCCCGTATTGGAGGGTCACGGAGGTGAGGAGGGCGACGGTATCCATGAGGCCGGAGACTGTCGAGCCCTCCTTATTGATTTTCACGAAGATCTCGCCTGGCAGGCCGTCCTCGTACAGTCCCACAGTGACGTAACCCTCCTGATCTGCGACTGAGAACTTGTGGGTGATGGACCGGCGCTCGTCGGGGAGATGGCGCCTGTAGGGCCGGGGCCGGGCCATGGACGATAGCTTGCCGGCGATTTCGTCCAAGGCCGGCTGTGTCTCTTGCTCGGGGCCTTTGACATTCTCCGTGATGTGCGAAAGGACGGAGAAATCGCGGGAGCCTTCTCTGTAGATGGTGATCCCCTTGCTGCCTTCGCGGTAGGCGAGCCAGTAAGCGGTGGCGATGTCGGCCTCCGAGGCTTCGTGAGGGAAGTTGATGGTCTTGGACACAGCGTTGTCCGTGTGGCGCTGGAACGCGCCCTGCATGCGGACGTGCCATTCCGGCGAGATCTCGTGGGCCGTGACGAAAACGCTCCGCGCCCACTCCGGAACGTCCTCCCGGTCCCGGAGGCTACCTCCAGAGGTGACGTGATCAAGCAAGTCTTCGCTATACCAATCACCTTCATGTGCGGCGGTGACGAAGTCGCGATTGGTTTCGCGCAAGGTTGTCAGCTTCGAGGCGTCCTTCGCGTCAAGGTAGTGCTGGCGGTTGTAAGCGAGCGCAAAGACCGGCTCGATGCCGGACGAGGCGTCGGCGATGATCGAGATCGTGCCGGTGGGCGCAACGGTGGTACGCGTGGCGTTCCGGTAGCGGGCTTCCGGGTCGTAGCGGGAGCCCTTCCACGCGGGGAAAGTCCCGCGCTCGCGCGCCAGTGCCAGGGAAGCGTCGTTGGCGTTGGCCTGTATGAAAGAGGCCACCTCCTCCGCCAGGGCGAGGGCGTCTTCAGAGTCGTACGGGATGCGGAGCTGGATCAGCGCGTCGTGCCAGCCCATGACACCAAGGCCAATCTTGCGTGTGGCCTTCGTGGCGGCGTCGATCTCGGGGATCGGGTAGTGGTTCATGTCGATGACGTTATCGAGGAAGCGCACGCACTGGGGTATGACCTCCGCAAGCCGCTCCCAATCGAGGCGGCGATGATCGCCGTCAACCTTAACGAAGCGCGCTAGATTCAGGGAGCCAAGATTGCAGGATTCATATGGGAGCAACGGCTGCTCGCCGCATGGATTGGTCGCTTCGATCGCGCCCAGCTGTGGCGTCGGATTATCGCGGTTAATCCGGTCGATGAAGACGATGCCGGGGTCGCCGTTCGCCCACGCGTTGGCGATCACTATGTCGAAGATGTGCCGCGCCCGCGCTGTGCCCGTGATCGCCCCATCCTTCGGGTTCACCAGTTCGATCTCCGAGTCCGACTCCACGGCCTCCATGAACCACTCCGTTATCGCAACCGAGATATTGAAGTTGGTGAGGGTCCGCATATCGGACTTGAGGGCGATGAATTCCTCGATGTCGGGGTGATTAACGGCGAGTATGCCCATGTTGGCCCCGCGCCGTGTGCCGCCCTGTTTGATGGCCTCCGTGGCTGCGTCGAACACCCTGAGAAACGAAACAGGCCCCGAGGCAACGCCCATAGTCGAGCGGACGCGGTCACCGCGGGGGCGGAGGCGGGAGAACGCGAAGCCCGTGCCGCCTCCGGACTGGTGGATCAAGGCGGTCTGGCGAATGGCCTCAAAGATGCCTTCGATACTGTCGGGCACCGGAAGGACAAAGCAGGCGGAAAGCTGCTGCATATCGCGGCCGGCGTTCATGAGGGTGGGGGAGTTGGGCAGGAAGTCCAGGCGTTGCATCAGGTCCAGAAAGACGCCTTCCCAGTGCGATACCGACGCTTCGACGTCGGCCTTGTCCACATTTTCGTGAAGCCGTTCGGCCTGGGCGATATTGTGTGCGACGCGGCCAAACATCTCCTCCGGGGTCTCGATTGGTAAGCCTTGGTCGTCCTTCGCAAGGTAGCGCCGCTCAAGCACGACAAGAGCGTTTGCCGAGAGCTGGAGGCCCGTGCCTGAAGGCGGATTCTTCTCTATCATGGCCTAATAAGTATAAGTCCGCGGGAGCGGGCACCCAGTTATAAATGGCACCCTGCAGGGTGCAGGGGGAACGATGACGATCACCGCCTCTAAATCCGCAAGCACCAAGACCGAGAGCCCAGCCAGCCTCGTCTCGCACGCTATCCGGTTCAGGCAAAAGCGCCCCGATGTGAACCTGTACGTAACGACGTTGCGGTTCGGTGACCTGCTAGGGCGTTGCGATTCCGACACGTACACGCAAGAGAACCCGAGCGGATACCAGCGAGCGGTTTCAGCGGCACGGCTGCGCCAGGTCTCTACGTACTTGCGCAATGAAGAAGGGATGCTGCCGACCTCGATACTCCTGTGTGTGCGGCAGCCTCATAAGGTGGACTTCGCGGCGAACACCGGCGCCAACGGGAAAGGTGAGACCGGGGTCCTGACCATCGGCGCGGACGTGCCAATCTGGATCGTCGACGGGCAGCACAGGCTAAACGGTCTGGAGCGGGCGTTCCGCAAGGATAAGGCGCAGTGGGTGGAGGACTATCGTCTTCCGGTCGTTGTCGTCGAAGGGATCGACGGATACGAGGAGATGCGGTACTTCCACGTGATCAACACCCGCCAAAAGGGCGTGCCAACGGACATCGTCGACCGGCACTTGCTCTCCATGAAGGACGCCGAGGGTGTCGGGTTGATCGAGCGGGAAGGCGAGAAAAGCTATTTGCGCGCCCGGGCGACGCGGTTGGGGGACGTTCTGAACGAGGACGAGACCAGCCCATGGAGAGGGTTGATCAGGATGCCAGGCGAAGCACTCAGGCCGGAGCACATGATGCGCCAGCACGCCATGGTGTCGTCGCTGTCCCCGGTGGTCAGCGACGGGTTCGTGAAGCAGGTGACCGACGAGGAGATGGCCCAGTTGCTGCTGAACTTCTGGACGGCTGTCCGACAACTGTGGGGAACGGCCTTCGAATCGCCGGCGGAGTACGTGATCCAGCGCCCTCTGGGCGCTGGCGCCTTGCACATGATCTTCCCGGACGTGCTGGAGCAGTGCCGCGCCGCGGACGATTTCTCGGTTGCGAAGATGGCGGATACGTTGTCGTACATCGGGCGTAGCGCCGGGTTCTGGCACCAGGTCCGCGGGCACCAGATGGTGCGCCAGAGCGGCACGCGGTACATCCGGGTGCTGGCGGAGTACTTGCGGGACCGGCTGCCGCGGCCGGTGTTGAGGCGGCTTACCCAGGCTTGATCCTCTCCAGTGGGGCACCCGCCTCCCGCCGGATCGCAGCGCTTTCTATTGCGGGCCTGATCGCCGTAGGCGCATTTTGGTGGACCCTCAATCTCTTTCAAGTGCCTGCCTACGGAGATACCGTAGAGTACTGGCAGCTGGCGGACACACTGAACATCGACTCCTGGCGAACGCTGGCGTATCCTCTCATCCTCAGGTTCTTCGCCGGCGGCGACGACTCGACGTTATCGCGAATACCTGTCTATTTGCTTCAGACCGCGATCTGCTTGTGGTCTATCTACTACTTGGTTGCGACCCTTGACATCGCGGCTCGATTCCGGTCAGACCCTGTCCGGACGGTCCTGTTGGTGGCCGGAATCGCGGCTTTGCCCCTGGCAGCCCATTTCTCACTCACGATCCTGACAGACTCGCTTGCTGCGTCTTTCTTCCTGCTCGGGATCGCGGCGATGGCCCGAGTGTTCGTCATGGGCCGCATCACCGTGAGTTCAGTGAGCGTGCTGGCCCTCGGTGTAGTGGGATCTGGACTGGTCCGGCCGGAGCGGATGTTCCCGTTCCTGGTGCTGCTGGCCCTGTTCTTGTTATTGGCCGTCATTAAGCGACGTCGCGCTTCTGGCATCGTGGCCATCGCGCTAATCGCCTCGATCGCCCTGACGGTTGCCCTGAACCGCGAAACGCAAACTGCTGACGTGGGCAGGCCCCAGATGAGCGTGAGTTTCATGATGTTTGACAGGACGGTCCACGGACGGGCAGAGAGGCTTCTACCGGCGATGCCTGACGAAGTCAAAGAGAGAATGCCTCGCGAAGAGGCGGTCGCCTGGGATAACGATCCAAACAGGTTGATCGTGCTGGGTCGTGCCTTCGACGACCCCAAGGGACAGGCGGCGATGAGAGAGGGGTCATGGGTCGCGATGCAAGAGGAAGGCCCCCAGATCGTGATCCAGGCCATTGGTGATACGGTGGAGTACATCCTCGCGCCACTGAATTACGCTCGCGAAAGCGCCATACACAAACCCGATCCCACACACTGGACCAACACGAGGATGAGTGGCGCCTTCGAGCACCTAACATACGCCTACATCGCCTACTCGATTCTCTTGATGATCGTGCTCATAGTCCTTGCCATCCCGCACCTGGGGACAACGATGCGCCGGGGCGATGTTGGCCGGGTCACCCTTCTGCTGGTAGGGGCTGTCCTGCTCCTCACGATGATGTATGCGGGTCGCACGGCGTACGACTTCCACATCCGCTACGCCCTGCCGATCTACCTGATCGAAATGGCGTTCCTGCTCTGGGTGGCCTTTCCCGGAGAGACCGACTCACTGCAAGAGTCATGAGTTAGACGTGATGGCGCCAACGGCACGTTGATACAGGAAATCTGACACAAACAGGAAGGGCGGGCCGTTAAGCCCGCCCTTCCTACGAAGGAGGTTGCCCTGCGGGGTTCGGGCGCCCCTTCCCTAACCCCGCGTGGAGTTGTCTTAGTTAGCCGCAGCCGGTGGTGTTTCCGCAGTTGTCGCACTTGTAGCACGTGCCAGCGCGGGTCATGATCCAGCCACAGTTCGCGCAGGGTGGCGCGTCCGTCTGGGTAGTGTTGCTCGGTCCCGTCCCTGCATCGAGATCGATGATGGGCTTGCCGTCCGCCGTGTATTCCTGGGCCATTAGCTTCGCCTTCACCGTCGGAGAGAGCACCCCGAACTCCTCTTTCTCGTTCTCGTTCATGAACTGGGAGGCGAGCCAGCGGAAGATGTAGTCGACGATCGACTGGGCGACGGGGATCTCGTTATTTTCGGTGCGGCCGGAGGGCTCGAAGCGCATGTGGCCGAACTTATTGACGAGGTCCCGCAGCGGGACGCCGTACTGGAGGGCAAGGGAGATCGACGTTGCGAAGGCGTCCATCATCCCGGAGAGGGTGGAGCCCTCCTTGGCCATTGTGAGCCAGATTTCACCCGGGGAGCCGTCCTCGTACAGGCCGGCCGTAATGTAGCCCTCGTGGCCCTCGATCGAGAACTTGTGCGTGAGGGATGTGCGAGTGGAGGGGAGGCGGCGGCGGACCGGGTGCGGGTCGTCTGCCTCGGTGGGGGAGCGCGAGTCGTCCTTCTTTGTGGACAGGACCTGGGCGCGTTTGGAGCCGTCGCGGTAGATCGCTAGAGCCTTGATACCGAGCTTCCAGCCCTCGATGTAGACCTGCTCGATGTCCTCGACCGTGGCTTCCTCGGGGAGGTTCACGGTCTTGGAGATCGCGCCGGAGATGAAGGGCTGAACGGCGCCCATCATCTTCACGTGGCCGAGCCACTGGATGGTGCGGTCGCCGTTCTGGGCCTTGAAGGCGCAGTCGAAGACGGGGAGGTGGTCGGGGCCGACGTGAGGTGCGCCCTCGATGGTGCCGCGGTCGTCGATGTAGGTGAGGATGTCCTCGACCTGGCTCTCGGTGTAGCCCAGCTTCCTGAGGGCACGGGGTACGGTGTTGTTGACGATCTTCATAAGACCGCCGCCGACGAGTGTCTTGTACTTGACGAGGGCGATGTCCGGCTCGATGCCCGTGGTGTCGCAGTCCATCATGAAGCTGATGGTGCCCGTGGGGGCGATGACCGTGGCTTGCGAGTTCCGGTAGCCGTTCTCGGCGCCCACAGCGATGGCGTTGTCCCAGTCCTCCTTGGCAGCCTGCACGAGGTAGCCGGGGGTGCAGTCAGGATCGATGTCGTCCGCGGCGGCTCGGTGCTTCTTCATGACGTTGAGCATCGGTTCGGCGTTGAGGGCGTGGCCGTTGAAGGGGCCGACGCGCGCAGCGACGCGGGCGGAGGTGGCGTACGCGTGGCCGGTCATGATCGCGGTGAGGGCGCCCGCCCAGGCGCGGCCTTCATCGGAGTCGTAGGGCACGCCGAGGCACATCAGCAGCGCGCCGAGGTTCGAGAAGCCGAGGCCAAGCTGGCGGAAGTCGACGGCGTTCTGAGCGATCTTCGGAGTGGGGTAGCTGGAGTTCCCGACGATGATCTCCTGGGCCATGATGCTGAGGGCGATCACGCTCCGGTACGCGGCGACGTCGAAGTTGCCGTCCTCATCGAGAAACTTCAGCAGGTTGATCGACGCCAGGTTGCAGGCGCTGTCATCAATGTGCATGTACTCGGAGCAAGGATTGCTGGCGTTGATCGGCCCCGTGTTCGGGCAGGTGTGCCAGTCGTTGATCGTGCTGTGGTACTGGATGCCGGGGTCGGCGCATTCCCATGCGGCCGTCGCGATCTGGTTCATGAGGTCGCGAGCGTCGTGTTCACCGGCGATTTCGCCGGACTTTACGTAGCGGGTCTGCCACGGCGTGCCGTCCTCGACGGCCTGCATGAAGTCGTCGGTGACGCGGACAGAGTTGTTGGCGTTCTGGTACTGGATGCTGATCCAGGCGTCGCCGTCGAGGGACATGTCGTAGCCGGCCTCGCCCAGGGCGTAGGCCTTCTTCTCCTCGCGGGCCTTGGACCAGACGAATTCTTCGATGTCGGGATGGCCGACGTTCAAGACGACCATCTTGGCGGCGCGGCGGGTCTTGCCGCCGGACTTGATGGTGCCGGCGACGGAGTCAGCGCCGCGCATGAAGGAGACGGGGCCGGAAGCGAGGCCGCCGGCTGTTACGTGCTCCTTGCTGCTGCGCAGGGCGGAGAGGTTGATCCCGGAGCCGGAGCCGCCCTTGAAGATCTTCCCCTCGGTGCGATACCAGTCGAGGATCGAGTCGATGCTGTCGTCGATGGAGAGGATGAAGCAGGCGCTACACTGGGGGACCTCATCGAGACCGACGTTGAACCAGACCGGGGAGTTGAAGCAGAGCAGTTGGTTCACCAGCGCGTACTTCAGCTCCTGGCGGAAGGTCTCGCGCTCGTCCTCGTCGGCGAAGTAGGCGTCCTTCCAGCCCCAGTTCGTGATGTTGTTGACGATGCGGTCGATGAGCTGCTTCACCGAGTTCTCGCGCACCATGCCGTTAGTTGGTTTCAGGGGACCGCGGAAGTACTTCGAGGCGACGACGTTCGTCGCGTTCTGGGACCAGTCGGCCGGGAACTCGCACTCGTGCTGCTCGAAGACGGGCTTACCGTCCCCGCCCTGGATCACGGCGGAGCGGATATCCCAGGCGAGCTGGTCGTAGGGGTCCGTCTCCGGGCGGGTGAAGAAGCGGGTGATGGGGAGGCGGGCCTCGCCGTTCTTGACGGCGGTATTCGTGGACTGCTTGCCGTTGGTCGCTGGTCTTTCTGGTGCCAGTGTCATAGTCGCTTTGCGCCCCTTTCCCTCGTGCGGCCGAAGTTCGTTTTGGAGATTTAGCTTTTTCGATTACGTCTTGATTCGTGCATTTGGAGTTCAGCCGGCACCGATCTCCTGGATGCGCATGACGCGGGTCTTGGGTATGTCGAGGACGAGGATGTCCGAGTCCTGCTCATGGGCGAAGAGGACGACCTTGTCCGTCTCCACGCGCCAGCCGTCGGCATAGACCTCCTCGGTGCGCGCCGCCAGCTCATTGGCGTTCTCGGTTGGCTTATACATGACGCGGTACTTCTTCACGTTTACTTCCTCCCGTACTCGGCTTCTGCTGCCCAGAAGGCATACAGGTTCTCGCGCGCTCGACGGAATCGCTCGCGCGCTTGCTGCTGCTCGTCGTCGCGTTCGGCCAGGGTCGCGCGCGTAGCGAGATAAGCGTCATGCGCGGCCCGCTCTTCCTCGATAAGGCGCTGTTCGGTCGACTTCCTAGTTTGGTTTGACACGAGTGTCACAACCGCACCTCCTGTGAACCGTCGTCATTCGGCGTTCGTGGATTCGTTGATCGAGGAGCGATCGCGTCGAAGCGCGATCAAAGCCACCGCGAGCGGTCCCGTTACGACGGCGAGGCACCGCCACGGCCCCGGGTTGTAGCCTTTGTCTGCCGCGATCTCTCCGGCCCGAAGGATCGCCCAGAGCCAGAACAAACCGCAGGCGATGACGATAAACAGTACCGCGCCCTCCACCGTGCGAGGGGCGACCAAGTAGGGAAGCTGCATGCGTGATAATCACCTTGCTTTCCTCTGCCGTATCTCGTCCCGCGGAAACTCCACCACCGACCCGGACTGGCGGGGTTTCCGTGCTCTCTTTTTCTTCGGCTCTGGGGCCGCGACCTCCGGCAGCAGCGCCATCTGGTCCGGCGGCACATCGCTTCGCGTCCACCCGGCCTTGAGGGCGTCCAGCTCCCGTTCCAGCTCGTCGACGTCGGCGAAGGCGCGGTACACAGAGGCGAAACGGATATATGCGATGTGGTCGAGGGCGCGAAGACGCTCCATCACCATCTCGCCGACGATGGCCGAGGGGATCTCTGCCTTGTTGAGGGCGAGGACTTCCTTTTCAACGTCCGCGGCCAGGGCCTCGACAGCGCCGGACGGGATCGGGCGCTTCTCGCAGGCCTTACGCACGCCGCTGATGATCTTGGCGTGGTCGAACTCCTCCCGCCGCCCGTCCTTCTTGACGAGGGAGACGCCGCCGACTTCGACGCGCTCGACCGTCGAGAAGCGCTGGCCGCAGGCCTGGCATTCGCGGCGGCGTCGGATCCCGTCCTGGTCCGGGCGGGAGTCCGTGACGCGGGTGTCGGGGTTATCGCAAAAGGCGCAGTTCATTGGAGAGTGAAAGTGACTGGTTGACAGAACATTTGGTGCTTCTCTAACCTGATTTGCGCTTCCGATTCGCGGAAGCGCAATGTCATGTTGCTACTACATCTTGGGGTTGTCAAGGGTTTGGTTTACAATATTTTGTAGAAAAGTTGTGAACAGGCAATCCACAAGTCTACAGACACGATGTCCACTGTTGTGGGCAAGAAGTGGGTAACAAAAAGGGGGTGGTTCCGGATTCGGAACCACCCCCCTGCCCTTGGGGGCCTTATTACTGCAGGGCGGTAGAGTCGGTGGAGACTCCGGAGTTGTTGGAGAGGTCTGGATCGCCTCCGGCGAACGCACCTGTGGCAGCGACGCTGACGTTGAGGGTGAAGGTCACCGGGCCGGTCACGTTACAAGTGACGGTCCAACGCCGGCTTGCAAAGACGTTGGTGTTGAGCGGCATACCAGAGTGGTTGATGGCGACCGGCGATGCGTTGTGAGTGCAGGCCGGACTGCTCGATAGCGTTAGTGTGATCCTGGCCGGAACGTTGTTGGTCGGACCGCCATTGACGATGTTCGCGTTCCCCATGACGTCGAACGATACGCCCGGTGTAGCCGTGGTTGGCGATGAGGCCGTGACGCTGGTGATCCGCAGATCCGCCGGCGCTGCGGGTATCGGTGTCGGTGTTGCCACAGGAGTCGGCGTTGGAGTGGGAGTAGGAACCGGTGTAGGCACCGGCGTGGGAGTGGGGGTAGGAACGGGGGTGGGCGCCGGGGTAGGCACCGGCGTTGGTGTGGGGGTGGGCGCCGGAGTTGCCGTGGGCAACTTGACGGCAGTAGGAACTGGAGTCGCTGAGGGCGGCGGCGGGCACCAGAGTCGGGTGTACCGCTGGAGAAGGGGCCAGAGGACACGGGCCATCCAGATGCCAACGCGCTTCTGGAGCAGGTCGTAGCACCTGTCTACCGACAGAGCTGTTGTGGCACCGGCGGCGGCCGCGCCTTCCGGCCCGATCACCAAGTGATCTGACGTCTCGTCCAAACCAGGGATTGTGCCTTGTCGCGCGTCCGCCCCTGAAGACACTAAGGCGAGCCCCGTCACCAGGACCGCCGCAAATGCCGTTATGATCGCTGCCTTGCTGCTCATAAACTGCACCTCCACACGTTCAGACAGCGCCTTTAGTTGACCCGTTACGACGGTGAACGGCTGTTTACCAAACCTGTAAATGAGTTGAGGCCCACCAACTTGGTGGGCCTCAGGTTAAGGGCGATTTTGGCAGCTACTTGACGGATATGGGCCTGCGCATGAAAGAGGGCAAGTCCGTGTCCTCCCTGTTCTCACGCGCGGCTCGCATTGTCGCCTCGTACTCCTTATCGTCATCGGCGCTGGCGTAGTTCGGAATGTAGGCCGAGGAGGTCTGCAAGGCGCCATCAAATCCGACTGCAATGAGCGTGATTTTGACCTCGTCGCCCATCGACTGGTCCGTGGAGGAGCCGAAGATGATCTCTGCGTCCGGATTGACTACCTCGGCGATGACCTGTGCGGCCATATTCAACTCGTGGAGTCCGAGATCTCCGGAGGAAGCGACGTTGAAGAGGATGCCCGTGGCGCCGTGGATGTTGACATCCAGCAACGGGCTGGCGATTGCGGCCTGGGCAGCCTCGACGGCACGGTTATCGCCTGAGGACCGGCCAATGGCCATGAGGGCAGGGCCGGCATCGGCCATGATGCGCCGGACGTCGGCGAAGTCGAGGTTGATATCGCCGGGGGTGACGATGATGTCGGATATCCCCTGGATGCCCTGGCGCAGGACATCGTCGGCCATCTTGAAGGCCTCGGTGACACTGACACTCTGATCGCAAACGGAGAGAAGGCGGTCGTTGGGGATGACGATGAGGGTGTCGACTTCCTGGGCGAGGGCCTCGATCCCCTTGTCGGCGGCGTTGCGCCGGGTCTGCCCCTCGAAGCCGAAGGGGCGGGTGACGACGGCGACTGTGAGGGCGCCGAGGTCCTTGGCGACCTGGGCGATGAGCGGAGCAGCGCCGGTGCCCGTCCCGCCACCCATGCCGGCAGTGATAAAGACCATTTCGGAACCCTTGATCAGGTCCTTGAGTTCCTCGCGCGACTCTTCAGCGGCCTGCCTGCCCTTTTCCGGATCGGCTCCCGCGCCGAGGCCCTTGGTGACCCGCTCCCCGATCTTGATGCGGTCCTCTGCGTGGGAACGGGCAAGCACCTGCTCGTCGGTGTTGATGCCGACGAACTCGACGCCCGTGACCTTGGCCTCGATCATGCGGTCGACGGCGTTGCAGCCGCCGCCTCCGACGCCGATGACCTTGATGGGTGGTAGACCTTCGATTGATCTGCCTGACATTCGCTTTCCTCCTTTTGGTCCTGCTGAATTGGTAGGCGGGGTCATTTCGGTATAAGGGTTTTGAACCACTTGCCGGCGGCACTGGCGATGCCGGGCAGGTGAACCGCGGGCACACGCAGGTCAAACGGGCGGTGACCGTTGCTGCCCATTGATTCTTCTTCAAGAGCCCATTGCAGCAACCCGACGCTGGTGGCGTACGCCGGGCTGTTGAGCGTCTCTGAGAGGCCCTGCACATTGCGGGGAAGGCCGACACGCACCGGGATGCGCAGGACGATCTCGGCGAGTTCGACGATTCCCGGGAGCGAGGCGGTGCCGCCGGTGACGACGAGGCCCGCGGCGACCTTGTCGTCGAAGCCAGCGCGCTTGACGTCCACGTAGATCATCTCGAGGATTTCCTCGACGCGGGCCTGGAGGATCTCGGCGATGCGGCGGCGCGGCACTTCGCGGGTCTTCTGGCCGCCGAAAGCCTCGATCTGGACGTGCTCGCCGGCATCGACGCTGCTGGGGAGGCAAGAGCCAAAGTGGAGCTTGATGTCCTCCGAGGCGGAAAAGGGGGCGCGGAGGCCGGCGACGAGGTCGTGTGTGAGGTGGTGGCCTCCGACCTGGAGGACGGAGGAGTGGAAGACACTACCATCGACGAAGACCGCGACATCCGTCGTGCCCCCTCCGATGTCGGCGACGATTACGCCTTGCTCCTTCTCCTCATCTTCGAGGACGGCCTCGGCAGCGGCGAGGGGTGAGAAGACGATGGTCTCGACCTGCACGGACGCGCCCTCGACGCACTGGGTAAGGTTCTGGATTGCGGTGACGGAGCCGGTAACGATGTGGCAGTCGAGGTCGAGGCGCTGGCCGTACATCCCGACCGGGTCGGTCACCTGCTCCTGGCCATCGACGATGAAGAAGCGGGCGATGGAGTGCAGGATCTCGCGGTTAGAGGGCAGGTTGAGGTTACGGGCGCCTTCGAGGGCGCGCTCGATATCGTCCTCGGTGATGGGGCGGGTCTGGCCGGGGATGGTGGAGACGCCGCGGTTGTTGGTCGAAGTGGCGTGGGAGCCGCCGATGCCGATGTGGGCGGCGGCGATACGGGTGCCTGACGACTTTTCGGCCCGCTCGACGGAGGCATCGATGGCTTCGGTGGCCTCCTGGATGTTGTCGACCATACCCTTCTTGACGCCGCGCGAGGGCGTGACGCCGACGCCGAGGACGCGGAGCCCCTCGTCCTGCGTCGTTTCGGCGACGAGAGTGCAGATTTTGCTGGTCCCGACGTCGATAGCTGCGATCGTGTAGTCCTTCATGGCGTTCCTCCGGTTACTGGAGCGATGGGCGGTCTCCGAATCTAAGGTCAAGGACGTGGCCGCTCATGTCAGCGCGGCCGATAGTGGAATCGATCTGGGCCCAGACAGACAGCTTGTAATTGAGGTCGTCCGCATCGCCCACAGCGACTCGATATCCTGCGTCTGTCTCGATCGTCATTCCGCCGATGCTGGACCACTCCATGGCCGTGATCCCCATCTGCAGGCGTGGCGGAACGTGCTCGAGGAGGAGAGCGGCGAGGGCGATGGCGTTCGTGTCTACCTGCTCGCCGTCGGCCGGGGTGTTGGTGGCGTCGCTATGGCGAATCAGTGGGCCCGCCGAAGGGGGGACATCCGGGAGCACCGTGCCTTCGGCGTCGATGACGTACGAGGTTTCGCCGATCTGCCACGTGGCCCAGGGGACGCGTTCGACCACGACCACTTTCAGGGTATTGGGCCAATCGCGCTCGACGGACACAGAGCGGACGAGTGGGTGGTCCTCGATGTCGCGCCGGGCGCTGCTGAAGTCTGAAGTCAGCATGCTGTCGCCGTTGACAGTGACCATCTGCTGGACCTCTTCGATCGGCAGGTTCACGTTACCCTGGACTTCGACGTGCTGGACGCGGAGGAATGGAGAAAGGTAGATCGCAACAGCAAGTCCGGTCACAGCAACACCGCCGAGCACGGACATGGTGCGCCGGAAGTGGGCGCGGTTAATTCGCTTGCGAGTCTCTGCATCGAGGAGGACCTCGCCCCGGAGGACGCGGTTCACCGGCGGGGACGGCCTCACCCGGCGCTCGTTATCCACGCTGGCGCTCCTGGTGGCGTTCTAGGCCAAGGTCGATTAGCCGTGAGATGAGATCGCGGTAGGAGAGGCCCGCGTACTCCCAGAGCTTGGGGTACATGCTCATGGGAGTGAAGCCGGGGATTGTGTTGACCTCGTTGATGAGGAACCGGCCGTCCGGGAGGAGGAAGAAGTCGACGCGGGCGAGGCCCGCGCAATCGAATGAACGGTAGGCCTCGATTGCCACCTCACGGACCTGGTCAGAGGTCGTCTGCGGAATGTCGGCGGGTATGTGCAGTTTCGTGCGGGGGTCGTCGTACTTGGCCGCGTAATCGTAGAACTCGGCCTCGTACGTGATTTCGCCCACCGGCGAAGCTTCGGGTTCGTCGTTTCCGAGGACGGCCACCTCAATTTCGCGCGCTTCGACGGCGGTTTCAACGAGGATCTTGCGGTCATGACGGAAGGCTTCGGGGATCGCAGCTTCGAGGTCTTCCCGGGAGTGGGCCTTGGAGGTGCCAAGGCTGGAGCCGCCGTTGGCTGGCTTGACGAAGGCGGGGTAGCCGATCGTGGCCTCAACGGCGCGCATCACTCCCTGCGGATCATTCGTCCAGCGCCCGGCGCGCAGCTCAACGTCATCGACGACCGGGAAGCCGTGGTGACGGAAGAACGTTTTCTGCAACCCCTTGTCCATCCCGAGGGCGCTGGCAGCGACACCTGCTCCGACGTAGGGGAGTCCCGCGAGTTCGAGGAACCCCTGAAGGGTCCCGTCCTCGCCGTTAGTGCCGTGGATGAGGGGGAAGACGATGTCGATGCGGCGGAGGGCCGTCAGGACGGCTGTGCGGTAGAGGAGACCCTCGCCGAGGGGCTCGTCGAGGCTGCGGAGCTTCTCGGAGCGGATTCGGTACAGTGCCTGCTCAGTCTGGGCGGGGGTGAGCCAGGTGCCCTGGCGTGTGACGCCAATAGGAACAGGCTGAAACCGAGAGGTGTCGAGCGCGGACATCACGCCCTGTGCGGAGACGACGGACACCTCGTGCTCGACGGACTGTCCGCCAAACATGATGCCGACCTTGAGTCGGCGCTGGCGCGGGGTCATTCCACGCCTCCATCGCCGAAGTCACCGACGAAGACCACTTCGGGTGTGAGCTCCACGCCAAATCGCTCGCGGATGCGGTCCTGTGCCAACCGGATCAGCGAAGCGACGTCGTCGCTGGTCGCGCCGCCGAGGTTCTGGATGAAATTGGAGTGCAGCTTTGAGAACTGGGCGTTGCCCATGCGGTGGCCTCGCAGGCCGAGGTCGTCGACGTACTGCCAGGCAGGGCGGTCGTCCGGATTCTTGAAGACCGATCCGCAATTGCGGCCGGGTGGCTGAGCGTTGCGCCGGTGGGCGTCGAACTCCTTGATCGCGGCCTTAAGTGCGGAGGCGTCCCCTTTTTGGACGCGGAGGTCCACTGAGAGGACGAGCGCGCCCGCTAATTCTTCTGTGAAGGCACTGCGGCGGTACTCGAGCTGCAGGTCGTCGGGAGAAAACTCGCCGATCTCGCCCGAAGTCTGGGCGACTCGAGCGGAAACCAGGACATCCTTGAGGGAGCGTCCATAAGCGCCGGCGTTGGTGACGACGGCACCGCCCAGGGAGCCGGGGATCCCGCAGGCCCATTCGACACCCGCGTAGCCCGCGCCCGACAAGCGCCGTGCGAGCGTGGCAAAGCTCATACCGGAACCGACACGGACCTTGTAACCGGTCCCATTCTGGTTCGGGCCGGCTACGTCTGCGTAACGATTCTCGATAACCACGCCTCGGAAGCCGCCATCGCCTACAAGGACGTTGGATCCGGAGCCGAAGATGAATATCGGCGCAGCGTGCTTCGTAGCGACGGAGAACGCGCCGTGCACCTGGGATTCCGTCGTCGCCTTCACGTAGAAGTCGGCGTTGCCGCCGACACCGAAGGTGGTGTGGCGTGACATCGGCTCGTCGAGCTTCACGGGCGCGACCTGCTTGAGGTCAGTGATCAGTTGCTCAGTCATCGCGTTCGTCCTGTTCCTGGAGGAGGCGAAGGACCGCCGGTCCGGCGGCGTCAACGTCGCCGGCGCCGATGGTGAGAAAGATGTCTCCCGGCTGAAGGGCATGAGAAACCGCGATGGCGGCCTCAGGGACAGAACCCGCATACGTGACGTCTGGGTGGGCGATCTCCTTCGCGAGGGCAGCGGCGTCCATGCCGGCGGAAGGGGGTTCGCGGGCAGCGTAAGTATCCGCGAGAAACAGCGCGTCGGAGTCCCCGAAACAGGTTCGGAACTCGTCCAGGAGATACGTAGTGCGTGTGTAAGTGTGGGGCTGGAAGAGGCCGACGAGGCGGCGGCCGGGGTACCGGGCGCGGGCGGCTGCGAGGTCGGCGCGAATCTCAGTAGGGTGGTGGGCGTAGCTATCGACGATGGTGATGCCGCCAGCCTCGCCGACGAGCTGGAAGCGGCGCTCCGCCCCTTGAAAGGAGGCGAGCGCGTCAGTGATGTCTGAACGCGTGAGTCCCAATATCTCGCCGACGGCGACGGCGGCGAGGGAATTGGCCACGTTGTGTGCGCCGGGCAGGTGCGTTTCAACTTCCCCCCAGAAGTGTTTTCGATAGTTTACCACAAAAGATAAGGTGTCTACACCCTTATTCACAATCTGCTCAGCGGTCCAGTCAGCCTCGTTATGGAGACTGTAGGAGACGACATGAACTTGGGGGAGCATGTCGTCTCCTACAGTCGGGAAGGGAGAAGTCTGCCCACCGGGCAGACAGGCCCGCACAGGGGGGGAATCCGTGCAGGCGACGATATATCCGTTGGGTTCGACTTGAGAGAGGAACTGGGCGAAGGCACGCTGCAGTTCCTCGAAGGAACCGTAGATGTCGAGGTGGTCCGGCTCGATGTTCGTTACGACGGCAATGTGCGCGTGGTAGTTCAGAAAGGCACGGTCGTACTCGTCGGCTTCGACGACGAAGTGCGGCCCGCCACCGGGCGCGGCGTTCGTCTCGAGATCGCGGATCATACCGCCGATCATGTAGGTGGGATCCAGGCCGGCTCGATTGAGCATGTAGGCGATCAGGGACGAGGTAGTTGTCTTGCCGTGGGCGCCCGCCACGGCGATCACCTGCTTGCCTTGCTGGAGCAGAGCGACCATCTCGGCGCGCTTCATCGTGGGTATTCCGCGATGAAGCGCCTCTGCGATCTCCGGATTGTCCTCTTGAGCTGCGGACGTATAGACGACCAGTCCGGCGTCGTCGATGTTCATCGCGGCGTGGCCCTCGTGAACCGTGACGCCAAGCGACTCGATCTCACCGGTCAGTGGCGACAGGTAGAGGTCAGATCCGGAGACAGTATGGCCGCGGTGGAGGAGGAGGCGGGCGATGGCGGACATGTGGATGCCGCCGACGCCCACGAGGTGCACCCGCTGCGGGATTTCGGTTGCCACCTGGGGGGGCGTGCTCATCGAACAGACTCGCGGGAAAGATCCATCAGGATGTGCGCGATGCGGGTGGCGGCAGTGGGCCGGGCAAGCCGGTGGCTCGCCTCTCGCATCTCTCGCAGCCGGTCAGCATCGTGCAGAATTTCGCCAACCATCGGGAGGAAGTTGCCGAGGTCTTCGTCGTCGAGGACGGTGGCAGCGCCATTGCGTTCGAGGAAGCGGGCGTTGAGCTTCTGATGGCCGCCTGCATGGGGGTAGGGGACGAGCACCGCGGGGAGGCCGACCGCCGGGAGTTCGCCCATGGCGGACGCGCCGGAGCGGCATAAGGCCAGGTCAGCGGCAGCCATGGCCCAGGGGAAGTCTTCGTGGAGATATCCGTGGAGGTGGTAGCGGTCGCGGAGGTTGTTCGGGAGCGCATCGCGGACGCTACTAAGCCATTCTTCGTCAGTCTCGCCACTCAAGTGGATCACCTCGCAAAGTTCGAGGAGGCCGGGTAGGTTATCGGCAACGGCCTGGTTGATGCTATGCGCGCCGGATGACGCCCCGGAGATGAAGACGACGCGCTCATCGGCGCCGATTCCCAGGCGTTCGCGGCCGCCGAGCCGATCCACTTCCCAGAATTCCTCGCGCACGGGGTAGCCGGTGACGATCGTCTTGCCGGACGGCAAGTTGCGCAGGCTTTCGATGGCAGTTACAGCGACTTTGCGGGCCAGCCGGGCAATAGCCCGGACAGTCCAACCGGGATTCAAGTCCGGGAGGTAAACGGCGAGGGGGACCTTGCGGCTACGAGCGGCGAGGGCGACCGGAAAGCTCGCGTAGCCGCCGGTAGAGAGGACGACCTGTGGCTGGAACTCCTGGAGGAGCTTGCGGGCCTGTCGGGTACCGGCACCCATCTTTGCCGCGTTGGCGGCCATCTCCCAGGGCATTCGGCCGCGGATGGGTGCGGCGCTGATCTGCTCCAACGGGAAGCCGGCGCGCTGAACGATGTCGTCCTCCTGGCCGCCGGCGCCGATGTACATCACGTCCAGCGCCTCTCCGGAAGGGAGCAGCTTGCGTAAGGCCTGGGCAATGGCGAGGGCGGGATAGACGTGTCCGCCCGTCCCGCCGCCGCTGAGCGCGATTTTCATGCAGTGCCAACCTCGTACGAGGGATCGGGCGGCGGGTCACGGACGGGACGGAGCGTCTGCTTGCCACGCCGTTCGGCATAAGGCTTTTCGGCGGTGTAACGGGAGATGCTGAGGAGGATGCCGACACCAGCCATGAGGGCGATGAGTGCGGACCCGCCGTAGCTCAGGAAGGGGAGGGGAACGCCGGTAAGAGGGATGGTGCGGGTGATACCGAGGATGTTGATGAGCGTCTGGAAGGCGATCCACGAGATGATGCCGATGCTGAGCAGTGTTCCGAAACTGTCGCGCGAACGAAGAGTCACCTGGAGGGCACGGAGGATAAAGAAGGCGAACACTGACATCACAATCATCAGGCCGACGAAGCCGATCTCTTCGCCGAGGATGGCAAAGACGCCGTCCGTGTGAGAGCCGGGCACGTAGAGATGCTTTTGGCGGCTCTCCGCCCATCCGATGCCAACAGGGCCGCCGCTGCCCAGCGCGACGAGGAGCTGGATTATCTGGAAGCCCACCCCCTCCGGGTCTGATTCCGGCGAGAAATAGCTCGTGAGGCGGTCCAATTGGTATTCGCGCGTCTGAATCACGAAGTAGGCGGTCGTGAATCCAGCGCCGAGGAGGAGGGCGATGTGGGTGATCGGCGCGCCGGCGACGAAGAAGAGAGTAATGGCCGTGAGGACGATAATGATCGTCGTGCCCATGTCGGGTTCCGCGATGATGAGGCCGCCGATGACACTGAGGAAAAGGACGAACGGCACGAACCCAAGGGAGAACTGCTTGACGTCATCGCCTCGGGAGGCGAGCCAGGCCGAAACGTAGACGATCACGGAGAGCTTGGCGAACTCGCTGGGCTGGACGGAAGCGGGGCCGAATTCGATCCAGCGCTGAGCGCCGTTTCGCTCCACTCCCAGCGGTGTCAGAACGAGGATCAGCGACGCGAGAGAGATCGCCAGCATCGGAACGCTCAGGAAACGCAGCTTGTTGTAGTCGAGCTGCATGAACACGACGAGCGCAATCATGCCCAGCCCGGCAAAGATTGCCTGCCGGATCACGAAGTAGTTGGCGTCGCCGTAGTCGTTGTAGGCAACCGCGAAACTCGAAGTGTAGACAGCGAGAAGGCCCACGATGACGAGCATCGCCGTAGCCACCAGCAGGAGGTAGTCCGGCTGGCCCGGTTGGACCTTGCCGACGCGCCGGGCGCCGAGGACGTCACTTATCGACGGGATGACTGCACCTCCTCCCCGTTCGCGAGGCGGCGGAAGTGCTCACCCCGCTCCTCGAAGTTCTGGTATGCGTCGTAGCTGGTGCACGCGGGAGCAAGAAGAACCACGTCCCCTTCCTGCGCGATGCCTCGTGCTGCCGCCACAGCCAGTGGCAGATCTTCAAGGCGGATGATCGGGATCCCGCGAGCGTTCTCCGCCGATCGAAGGGCGGATTCCAGCATCTCAGCGGCCTCCCCGAAGAGGACGATCCCGCGGCAGCGGGCCAATGCTTCCTTGGCCAGGTCTTCGAGGGGTAGTTTCTTGTCGCGACCACCCAGGAGCAGGACAACAGGCTCGCTGAAGGAGCGAAGGCCTGCGATTGTGCGGTCCGGCGTGGTCGCGATGCTGTCGTTGTAGTACGAAACACCGTCGAAGTCGCCAACATGCTCAAGACGATGCGGGATGCCACGGAAAGCCTCGACGGCGCAGGCGATCGCTTCAGGTGTGACGCCTGCGGCCATAGCGATGGCCGCGGCCGAGACGGCATTCTGCTGGTTATGCCAGCCGCGCAACCTGAGCGAATCGATCGCGAACAGTGGACGCTCGCCATCGTTATCGCGGTATATGGCCCAGCCATCTCGGACGAAGACGCCGCTGGCGGGGAGGTCGGTTTCCATCGTGAACCAGATGAGACCGCCCTGCACGAGAGGTTCGAGAGCGCGGACTTCCGGGTCGTCATAGTTAAGGACGGCGATGTCAGAAGGTGTTTGGTGCCGGAGAAGGTTGGACTTTAGCCGCCGGTAATCGTCCCAGGAGAACGCGTCCAGGTGGTTGGGCGTGATGTTGAGTACGGCGGCGACGTGTGGGCTGCGGTCCCCGAGCTGTAGCTGCGTATGGCTGATCTCGAGGACGGACCAGGTATAGGTACGGATGCTGTCCAGGTGCTCGAGGAGCCCAACGCCGATATTGCCCCCGACGAATGTGGGCCGTTCGTCGGCCCGGAACATTTCGGCGACGAGGGCGGTGGTCGTAGACTTGCCGCTGGAACCCGTGATGCCGACAACGGGGCCGGGTGCCAGTTCGAGGAACAGCGGGACCATCGAGTAAATAGGGATGCCGCGCTCCGCCAGGCCGGATAGCTGGGCAGAGTCGAGCGGGACGCTTTGGGAGACGAAGACGGCGTCCACGCCCGCGATTGGGTCGTTCGCGCCGAGATCGAGGGTCAGGGGAAGATCGCGCACTTCGTTGAGCCTGTCGGCAAGCTGAGCTTCGGTGCGGGAGTCGGCGACGGTAACGAGCGCGCCACGGCGCGCGAGGTAGCGGGCGAAGTCGATCCCCTCGATACCCAGACCGACGACGGTGACCGGCCTGCCGGAGAAGTCGAGTCGCTCCAATTGACGGATGTCGATCACGGGTAGGCCTCCAGGGCTAGAACGAGTCCGGCGGAAGCACCAAGAGCCTGGACGATCCAGAAGCGTTGGGTAACCTGGACCTCGCTTAGGCCGGTTTTCTCGAAGTGGTGATGGATCGGCGCCATCTTGAACAATCGCTTGCCTCCCGTGAGGCGGAAGTACCCGACCTGGAGGCCGACAGACAGACCCTCGATCAAGAAAATTACGGCGATGAAGGGCAGCACAAGCCATTGGCCCGTCATGAAGGCAACCACGGCTAAGCCTCCGCCGAGCGCGAGTGCGCCGACATCTCCCATGAAGACGCGGGCGGGGTGCGAATTGTGCCAGAGGAAGCCTAGGGCGGCACCCGCGACGGTGAGGCAGAAGAGGCCGAGGTACTCCTGTTCCTGGTAGAGGGCGATGAAGCCGTAGGCGGCGTACGCAATGGCGCTGGTGCCGGCAACGAGGCCATCCAGTCCATCGGTCACGGCGACGCCGCCGGCGGTTAGGACGATGACCACGATCGCGATCGGCAGATAGATCCAACCGAGGTCCTCGGGGCCGTGGTACGGAATATGGACGGTGCTCAGCCCAAACAGGTCTTCGTGGTAGAGGGCGATCGCGGCAGCGACGGCGATCGCGATGAACACAGCGAGCTTTGCGCGGCGCGTCAGAGCCTTCTGTTCGCGGCCCTGCAGCGAGCCCAGGTCATCCAGTGCCCCTAGAGCGCCAAGGGCGGCCATGACGAGGAGGGGGAGGCCAATGGACCAGCGGTCAACGAGGTTCCCGGCGATGGTGATGGCGGCGATGACGGCGAGTAGGAAAATGCCGCCCATAGTGGGTGTGCCCGCCTTGGACTGGTGCGTATCCGGGCCCCACTCGCTGATCTCCTTGCCGAGGCCGAGGCGCTTTAAGAGGGTGATTGAGGGGTAGCCGACGGCGACGGTAGCGACAATAGCAAGTGCGAAGTACGCGAAAGCGTCGGTGATCATGACTGGGCGAGTGCCTCCACGAGGGTTTCGAGGCCGACGGCGCGAGAGGCCTTGACGAGGACGTGATCGCCCGTGGCGATTTCATCCTTGAGGTGCGAGGCCGCTTCCTCCGGTGTGCTAAAGCGGCGGACGTCGAGGTGACCAGACGCTGATGCAGTATCGGCGATGAGGCTGGCGTCTGATCCAATGACTACGAGAAGATCGCTCGTTGCGACGCTGTGCGTTCCAACGGTCATATGGCCCTCTGCTTCTGCCGACCCGAGCTCACGCATGTGGCCGAGGACGGCTATCTTGCGGCCGGGAGTCTCGGAGAGCAGGTCGAGTGCGGCAATCACGGACGCCGGGCTGGCGTTGTAGGAGTCGTCGATGAGGGTGGCTCCATTGATGGCCGGCCGCGACGTGAGGCGAATCTCGATGCCGGCGGATTTCAGGGCAGTCGTAACGTCACCAGGGGGCATGCCCTCGTTCAGCGCAACGGCAATAGCGGCAAGGACGGGGTAGACGTGGTGCTTGCCTGGTAGCGCGCACTCCACTTTAGCGGGCGCTTCACCGGGACCAGTGAGCGTGAATGAGAAGCCGTCCAGACCGCGGCCGGTGATGTCCGTAGCGCGATAGTCGGACGATTCGGACGTGCCGAAGCTGACGCAGCGCGCGGACGTCCGCCGGGACATGGCGGCAACACGGGGATCGTCGGCATTGAGAACGGCGAGGCCGTCCGATGGCAGTGATTCGACGAGTTCCGCCTTAGCAGCTGTGATTCGGCCAATGGAGCCGACGCGCGACATGTGAACAGGCCCAACATTGAGGACCACCCCGATGTCGGGCCTGGCGATCTCGGCCAGCAGGCGGATATCGCCGGGCTCGTACATCGCCATTTCGAGAACAGATCGCTCGTGCGCGGGTTCCAGCTGCAGCAGAGTGAGTGGAACCCCGATCTCAGTATTGAGATTGGCCTCGGTCTTGAGCACGTTGAACCGGTGGGAGAGAACAGATGCGAGGATTTCCTTGGCGGTGGTTTTTCCGACACTTCCGGTGATGCCGATGACACGAAGATCGTGCCGCCTACGCCAATACGCGGCCAGTTGTTGAAGAGCGCTGAGAGTGTCGCCCACGTGGAAGACCGCGCCATCGTCAGGCGATTCGACCGGGCGGGCAACGACGGTGCCGGCAGCACCGGCGGCGAAGGCCTCCGAAATAAAGTCGTGGGCGTCGTGGTTTTCGCCGTGGAGGGCGAAAAAGAGGTCGTCCTTCTGGACCTGGCGGGAGTCGATAACGGCGCGCTTGAAGGCGGCGCCGGGGGAGGTGCGGGACGCGACCAAGTGGCCCTCGAGCCCCATCTGGATGTCCGCCGCGGTCAAAGTTGCGCTCATTTTCACGCCATCTACTGCACACCCCTGACGAGCACAGGCTCGGTGGGCGGTATCTTCATGTAGGCCAGGGCTTGCTCCGCGATGCGGCCGAAGGAGGGGGCGGCGACGACCGTACCCCAGGGAACGTCCTTCGGCTCATCGACCTTGATGAGGATGGCGAGTTGAGGGTCGTTGAGAGGGGCGATTCCGGCGAACGAGGAGATATAGGCGCCGGGTTTGTAGCCGCCGTTTTCGCCGGTGATGTTGGCGGTGCCGGACTTGCCGCCGACCTTGTAGCCGCTGACATCCAGGTAATTGGACATTCCGTCAACCACAACGCCCATCATGTCGAGCAAGGTGCGGGCGGTTTCGGGCGTGGTCACCTGCGTGGCGACCAGCGGTTCCACAGTCTCGGTGCCAGTTGGTCCCATGATTTGCTTCACGAATTGTGGCTGCATCAGCGTCCCGCCATTGGCGATGGCGGCGAGGGCCATCGCCATCTGGAGGGGAGTGGCGCTAAGCCCCTGCCCAAAGCTGTTGGTGGCCGCGTCTACAGAACGCCAGCCGGGGTCGCTCTCGGGAGTGCGGACCTTCCCCTCGACTTCACCAGAGAGACCGCTGTTGGTGAGCGTGCCGAAGCCGAATCGCCGGACATAATCGTAGAAGCGATCGGGGCCGCAGAGGCCAGCCAGCCAGGCTGCGCCGGTGTTGAGGCTCTTGGAGAGCAACTGCTGCACGGTCTGTGTGCCATTGGCCGAGAAGTCCCAGTTGCGGATGCTCCAGCCGTCTACTTTTACGACGCCGGAATCGTTCCAGGGCGTTGTCGGCGAGACGAGCCCCAGGTCGAGCGCGGCGGCGGTCGTGAATAGCTTGAATACTGATCCGGGCTCATATGTGTCGGTGATGGCTCGGTTCCGATAAAGGGCCTGCTTGGTCTCGTCGCTGGTGTCAGGCTTCGAGAGGTCGAAGGTCGGCCGGCTGGCCATGGCGAGGACCTGCCCCGTCTTCGGCTGGACCACGATGATCGTGCCACCCTGCGCCGAGCGGTCCTTCATGATCTTGTCCAGTTCCTGCTCCGCGAGGCGTTGGATATAGCGATCGATCGTCAGGACGATGTCCGAACCCGGGAGAGCCGGAGACTCCGAGCGCTCCCCGATGGCCAATTCGCGGCCCAGACCGTCGCGTTCGAAAGTCAGGGTGCCTGCAGCGCCGCCGAGTTGCGGATTGAGGTCCGCCTCGAGGCCGGTGAGCCCGCCGGAGTCCTGCCCGACGAATCCGAGGAGTTGGGAGGCGAGGTTGCCTTCGGGATATACCCGCTTCGATCCTTCCAGGAGGCGAACGCCGTAGAGATCGAGTTCTCGCACCTTTTCCGCCTGTTCGAAGCTGAGGTTCCGGGCCACTGGCACCTCGAAGACATCGACGCTCTCGACGATGTCCACCATCTGGGAGGCCGGGACACCCGTGGCGCCGCTGATCTTGTTGGCCGCGACCTGGGCTTCCTCCGGGTTCTCCCACGCTCGCCGCTCAACCATCACGTTGAAAGAGTCTTCGCTGGCTGCCAGTGGATAGCCGTTCCGGTCCAGGAGGGCGCCGCGGCGGTCGGAGACGGAGACCTGGCTAATGTGGGAGCGGCGGGCCTGCGCCGCGTACTCCGCATGATCGATGATCTGCAGTTGGACCAGGCGAAGGGTGGCGACGACCGCACCGAGGCCAATCACAGCGATAACGGCCCAGATTCTCCAGGCGTAGGCGTTCTTCTTCCGGGGGGCGGCCATCTGCGATCAGGGGAGGGGCAACCAGGAGGCGATCTCCTCCCAGAGGTTGTCCCTGGCAAGCGGGGATGCTGGCTGGTCTTCGAGGAAGCGCGACGGGATCCTGTTCGGCGCGGGGCCGGGGACGTCGACACTAATGTGGTGGACTTCCTTGGGCGGCACCATCTTCAGGCGCTCGCGGGCTTCTCGTTCGATTCGTTCAAGGCTGCCGAGCTGTGCCACGCGCACTTCTTGCTCCTGGAGCTGGGTCTGCCAGGTACTGCGTTCTTGTTCGAGCTGCCGGATGTGGCCGCCGGTCGTGGTAACGCCGCTCGACTGAACGAGGGGAAGCAGGGCGGCTAGTCCCACGGCGAACGAAGCGCCGATAAGGATTACGGGGAGGGTAAAGGACGTCCAGGAGCGTCCCTGGGCGAAGGGGCGATGCTGCGTAGCCATGGTTGGTCAATCTCCTTCACTCAGCCGCTCAGCAACACGGAGATGGGCGCTGCGGCTGCGTGGATTGCGCTGGACCTCTTCTTGAGAAGCGGAAATCGGGCGTTTCGTGATTATTTTGAGGGTGGCCCTGTGGCCGCAGGTACAAGTCGGCTGCTCCGGCGGGCAGATGCAATCGCGAGCCTCTCGCTGGAAGAACTGCTTGACGATGCGGTCTTCCAGTGAATGAAAGGAGATGACGGCCACGCGCCCACCGGCGCCGAGGAGGTCACGCGCCTGCTCGAGCCCGGTGCTCAGGGCCGTTAGTTCGTCATTGACAGCGATGCGCAGGGCCTGGAAGGTCTTGGTCGCTGGGTTGATGCGAGTACGCGGAGATGAGGGCACGACGCGACGAATAAGCGCGGCCAGTTCCGTAGTAGTGGTAAAGGGCCGGTCCTGGACGATGGCCGCGGCGATGCGGCGGCTAAAGCGCTCCTCGCCGAACTCCCATATCAGGTTCGCCAGGTCGTCCCGCTCGTAGCCGTTAATGATGTCTGCGGCCGTCAGCGACTGCTTATCGGAGAATCGCATGTCCAGCGGCGACTCCTGCTGAAAGCTGAAGCCGCGGTTCTCTTCCGCAAGCTGCATGGACGAGAACCCGAGGTCGAAAAGGATGCCGTGCACGGGCGCAAAATTGTGTTTGCGAGCAATCGCGTTCAGGTTGCGGAAGTTGTCGTTGACCAGGACCGCTGCGTCCCCGTAGTCCTCGAGGCTCCCCTTCGCGAAGGCGATAGCATGCGGGTCGGCGTCGATGCCGATGACTATGCCACCAGGAGCAGACTCCTGGAGGATGGCGCGGGCGTGACCGCCGGCGCCGACGGTACAATCGATGTAGCGGCCGCCGGGCTGGACCGCCAGGGAACGGACGGCTTCGTCCAGGAGGACGGAGGTGTGGAACAGGGTATCCCGGGGGGATTGGATTGCAACCACCTCCCTACTCCTCGGACCTCTGCCCACCGGGCGAAGTGTCCTGTGCCTCCTCAAGCTCGCGGCGCCACCGCTCGGGATTCCAGATCTCGAGCAGTTCCCGGTTACCTGCCACGATGACGTTACCATCGAGGGCGGCAAGCACCCGGAGCGTAGCGGGGACGAGGAGGCGTCCCTGGCGGTCCAGCTCGGCGTCGAAGGCTTGCGCGTCAAACAGCCTTCGAGCCCGCCGGCCTTGAACGGTCGTTGCCGGACTTGACGCGTACTCTTCGGAAAGCTTCTGAAACTCAAGTTCGGGAAACACCTGTAAGCACCCCTCCGGCGCAGGGGTGATCACAGCTGCATTCCCGGGGAATGCAGCACGCCACTTGGCCGGGATCGCGACGCGGCCCCGGTCATCGAGTGAGTGTTCAACGCTGCCTCTGAATTGCATGGTGACAATAACTGCTTGTTAGGTTTTCCCCACGGGGGTAAGATTTGAGCGATCCGGTTAGTTCGGCCGGATGAGACCGCAACCGAATAGCTCGTAAGTGGATTTCCCCCATTTCTCCCCACTTCGACCCACAGCATACCACCCGGCCCCCACGTGTCAAGGGCTTATACAATAATTGTTCCACTTTTCCACACGCTTTCCCCACTGCGCTCCCATTGCACACAGGGCGTGGCCACTGTGAAAGCGGCGATCCTGACCGTCTCGGACTCACGTCGTGAGCGCGATGACACCTCCGGCGCAGCCATCCGGGAGATCCTCGAAACACATGGATTCGAGGTATCCGGCTACGAGGTAATTCCTGACGACAGAGCGCAGATCGGCGCGCGTATCCAATCCTGGGCTGACGGGGGGGAAGTCGGCCTGATCGTCACAACGGGTGGCACTGGCCTGGGTCTACGTGACGTAACGCCAGATGCAACGCGAGATATTATGGAATACGAAGTGCCAGGGATCGCCGAGGCAATGCGCGCCGAAGGGCTGAAGCATACGCCGATGGCGATGATCGGTCGCGGCGTCGCAGGTGTAAGGAGCGGAACACTGGTGATCAATCTGCCGGGCAGCGAGAAGGGTGTGCGGGAAAGCCTGGCAGTAGTGGCGCCGGTGCTACGTCACGCTCTGGAATTACTGGCAGGCGGGTCGAGTGACCACGGCGTGGGGTGAGATGGGGGAAAATCGCCTCCCCGCTCACACTGAGGGAACTCCAGGGGGCCCGTTGTAAGCTTCTGACGTGCGAATAGACATCCTGACACTCTTTCCGGGAATGCTCCGCGGGCCTTTCGACGAATCGATCATCAAACGGGCACGCGATGCAGGACTCGTCGATCTCCAGGTCCACAATATCCGGGACTGGGCGGAAGGGAAGCACAGCGTCGCGGACGACACTCCTTACGGAGGCGGTCCCGGGATGGTGCTGAAGCCGGAGCCTGTGTTCGCAGCGACGGAGGCCGTGATGGAGATGGCGCCAGAACGAGGCCCAATCATCCTTATGACGCCGATCGGGCGCAGGTTCTCCCACGACATCGCCCTGGAGCTAGCACGTGAAGAGCGCCTCGTAGTGTTGTGTGGTCACTACGAGGGGTTCGATGCCCGGGTTCACGAGGGATTGGCAACGGACGAGATCAGCATCGGAGACTACGTGCTGTCCGGTGGGGAGATCCCGGCCATGGTGCTGGTGGACGCGGTCGTGCGGCAGCTGCCGGGGGCACTGGGCTGCGCCGACTCTGCCCCGGACGAGTCGTTCGCCCAGGGCATGCTGGAAGCCCCCCACTACACACGGCCGCCGGAATTCCGGGGCGAAGCAGTGCCGGATGTGCTGCTCTCCGGCCATCACGCGGAGGTGGCAGCGTGGCGACGCAGACAGGACTTGCTGCTCACTGCGCGGCGTCGGCCCGACCTGCTCGTTGGCCGGGAGATCGCCACTGGCGACCAGGAGTGGCTCGCCGAGGAACTCGGCGAGTGGCCGCCCGCAGAGCGCCCGTAGCGGATGGCTTCAGCCTTCAGCGGGACAATGGGGGGCTGAAGACCGTCCTCACCCCCGGGCCGGGCTGAGAGCTTACGCCAGCTCAGCCTCCAGCTGCGCCAGCCCCATAGGGCCGATGTTCAAGGCGTTGGTGTGGAATGCCTGAAGGTCGAAGGACGCGCCCTGCTTCTTCCGTGCTGCCTCCCGGATTCTGAGCCAGTGGCGCTCGCCGACCTTGTAGGAAATCGCCTGCGCCGGCCAGCCCAGGTACCGCACCACCTCGCTGGCCATGAACTGCCGCGGCCGGCCCGTCCGCTCCGTGGCGAAGTCGACGGCGAGATCGTGGTTCCACGTCTCGCCCGGGTGGAACGTCTCGCCCGCGGGAATCTCCAGTTCCAGGTGCATCCCGATGTCGATGACGACGCGTACGGCGCGCAGCGCCTGTGCGCTGAGCATACCCAGGTAGTAGTCCGGGTTCTCCAGGTAGCCCAGCTCCGCCATCAACCGCTCAGAGTAGAGAGCCCAGCCCTCGCCGTGTCCGGAGATAAAGGTGAGGACACGCTGGAAGCGGGAGAGCTTGTCCGCCTGCAGCCGCGTGCTCGCGACCTGCAGGTGATGGCCAGGGACGCCCTCATGGTAGACCGTGGTCACGTCGCCCCACTTAGGGAACCGGGTGTTGCCGCCAGTGGGCCACCAGGTGCGGCCGGGGCGAGCGAGATCCTCGGACGGCCCGGTGTAGTACGCGGCGAGGGCGCCGCCGGGCGGCGGAATCATGACCTCGACCTTGCGGATCGAGTCCGGAATGTCGAAGTGCTTGCCGTGGAGTTCCTCGAGAGCCTGGTCGTGGAGCTCTTGCAGCCACCCGCGGTAGTTGTCTTCGCCCTCGACGACTCGGTCCGGGTCTGACTCAAGGAGTTTGGTGACGTCCTGCATCGTGCCGCCGGGGATGATCTGGTTGCAGGTCTTGCGCATCTCGTCCTCGATGCGGTGGAGTTCGTCCCAGCCCCACTGGTAGGTCTCGCGCGGGTCGATCGTTGCTCCCAGGAAGGCGCGGGCGAGAAGTTGGTACCTCTCTGGCCCAGAGGCTTCGCCCTGGGATGCCGACGGCAGGTACTCGTCCCGGAGGAAAGTGTGCATGCTGGCATAGGCGGCAGTGGACGCGGAGGTCCCTTCGGCAATGTCGGCGACAAGTCTGGCGGTAAAGCCCTGCTTCTCGACGGCCCCCTGGAAGTCCTGCTGGAGCGTGTCGAAAAACGATGGCCTCCCCTCGCCCGCGGCGCCGCCACTCCATACGCGCGCCTGCTCGGCGCCCTCAATAGTCTGGCGCTTGGAAGCTACGAGCCCCTTCTCGATACCCTGCTTGAGCGTCACCTGGTAGCCAGAGAGCGCGTTGGGGACCAGCTTCAACCTGGCCGCGATGTTCGACCAGTCTTCCTCAGTTGCTTTGGGCATAAGGTCGAAGACCTGGCGGACACCCTGGAGGGGGCTGGCGATGTTGCGGAGGGCACGGTAGTACTCGCCTGCTTCGTACGTATCGAGTGACACGCCAAGTCGCTCCATCATGACGTCACGGGCGATCCGGTCGTGCTCGTTCCCCGGCGATTCGGAGTTGAGGGCAGCGACGGTGCCGCGGTTGAGTTCCGCGACGCGAGCTGGGCCCTCGGGGGAGAGGTCGGGCATTTCGTGATCGTGGCCGGGGATGCCGAGCGAGGTCGCGATCGCCGGCTCAAGGGTGGCCAGGTCGTCGACGTACTTGTCTGCGATATCGAAGATTTTGGACATGGATCCTCCGGGGATGTGCGAGAGGTGGGGTGGTTCGTGGTGATGATAAGAGTTGAGGGCGTCCGATGCTAGAATCGCCTCACATGAGCGAACGCGCAGAGCTGGCAACAATCCTGGCTAAGGCAGCAAAGGATTACCTGGAGACGCTCGCAGGCGAGCAGAGGGAGCGAACGCAGTTCGCCTTCCCGGAGGATGAGGCAAGGCGCGACTGGGCGTATTTCCCGCGCGCCCACGCTGGGTTGCCGCTGCACGACATGGAGCGGGCCCAGCAGAAGGCGGCGCACGGCCTGATCAGCGCCGGGCTCAGCCTGATGG